>PWTL01000127.1 GCA_003562845.1 Candidatus Acetothermia bacterium | reverse complement strand
CCTCAGTTTGGACGAACGACTCCCACACCCCGCAGCCGGGGCAACGGCCGAGCCACTTCGGGGAGGAGTACCCGCAGCCTTTGCAGCGGTAGGGCATGCGAGGCCGCTACTCCCTGCGGAAGGTCATCTCCTCACCCTCCGCCTCCACCAGGACTCGGCAGGCATCGGGGAACTCCTTGGTCAGGATCTTCTCGGACACGGGGTCCTCGATGAGCCGTTCGATGGCCCTGCGCATGGGCCGTGCTCCATACTTGGCATCGTAGCCTTGCTCGATGAGAAGATCGCGGGCGGAGTCAGTCAACACGAGGTCGAGCTCGTGTTCGTCGGCCAGACGCTGGCGCAGTTGGGCGAGCAGGAGTTCGGCGATGCTCGTCAGCTGTTCCTTGGTGAGCGAGTGGAAGACGATAACGTCGTCCAGGCGATTGAGGAATTCAGGAGAGAAGAGCTCCTTTACCTGGCCCATAACCCGCGACTTCATGTCCTTGTACGCCTCCACCGTCTCTACCTCTTCGGTGCTGAACCCCAGTGTGGAGCGATCTGTGATGAGCTTGCCGCCCACGTTGGAGGTCATGATGAGGACCGTGTTGCGGAAGTCTACCTTGCGCCCTTGGGCGTCGGTCAAGATGCCGTCGTCCATCACCTGAAGCAGGATATTGAACACGTCGCGGTGGGCCTTCTCGATCTCGTCGAACAGGATGACCGAGTACGGGCGGCGGCGCACCGCTTCCGTGAGCTCCCCCGCCTCTTCGTATCCCACATAGCCGGGAGGAGCCCCGAGAAGTCTGCTGACGGCGAACTTCTCCATGTACTCGGACATGTCAATGCGGATGAGCGCGTCTTCATCCCCGAACAGGAATGCAGCCAGAGTACGGGCTAGTTCAGTCTTGCCCACGCCGGTGGGCCCGAGGAACAAGAACGAACCGATAGGCCGGCGAGGGTCCTTCACTCCCGCATAGGCGCGGCGAATGGCCCGGCACACTGCCCGCACGGCCTCCTCCTGGCCCACAAGGCGCTCGTGGACCCTGTCCTCCATGTGTACGAGGCGCGCGGTGTCCTCTTCTTGCAGGTGCCGAACAGGGATGCCTGTCCAATCGGCCACCGTCTCGGCGATTTGCTGCCCTGTGACCACGGGGGTGTCCGGGAAGGACTGGGCGTCCTCTTCCAAGCTCTTCATGCGCTCCATGAGGGACGTTCTCCTGTCCCGGAGCTTGGCGGCGAGCTCATAGTCTTGTGCGGCCACAGCGTCTTCCTCCTGGTCCTCCAGCTCGGCCACCTCCCCCATGAGCTCCCGCGCCTCCGGGGGAAGGTCAGTGGCATCAAGCCTGACCCGTGCTGCGGTCTCGTCCATGAGGTCCACCGCCTTATCCGGAAGGAACTGGTCGGTGAGATAGCGGTCGGCAAGACGTGCGGCCTGACGGAGGGCGTCATCGCCGATTTTCACATTGTGGTGCTGCTCGTACTTGGGACGCAGCCCTTTGAGAATCTTCACAGTCTCGTCGATAGAGGGCTCGTCCACGTAAATCGTCTTGAACCGGCGCTTCAGGGCCGGGTCCTTCTCGATCGACTTGCGGTATTCGTCCGGCGTAGCTGTGCCGATGCATTGGATGGCACCCGAGGCGAGCGGCGGCTTGAGGATGGCCGAGGCGTCGATGGCTCCCTCCGCACCCCCGGCGCCGACCACGCTCTGTAGCTCGTCGATGAACAGGATAATGTTTTCCGAACTCATGACATGGTTGATGATGTTCTTCAACCTCTGCTCAAACTCGCCGCGGTACTTCGTGCCGGCCACTACACCGGCCATGTCCAGCTCCACGAGCTCCTTCTCCGCCAGGGCCAGCGGTACGTCACCGGTGGCGATCCGTTGGGCCAACCCCTCGATGATGGCCGTCTTCCCCACCCCGGACTCCCCGATCAGGGCGGGGTTGTTCTTCTTGCGGCGGGAGAGGATCTGCACCACGCGGTCCAACTCCGCCTCGCGGCCGATCATCGGGTCCAACAGGCCGCCCTCGGCTTCCTCCACCAGGTTGCGGCCGAACTCGCCCAGCTCTCCCGGCAGGCGCTCTGACTTCGTGCTGCGCACTTGTACTCGACCCCGTCGGGGGAAGAAGTGGTTGCGCGCGGTCCTGAGATCGACTCCGTGCGCGCGCAACATCTCCGCCGCGGTGCACTCGCCCTCCCGCAAAATGGCCAACACCAGGTGCTCAGGCTCGATAGGATCGGAGCTCTCGCGCCGCGCCTCTTCGTAGGACAGCTTCATCACCCGTCGTAACCTCTGCGTGGGCTCAAGGTCTTCGGAAGGCAGCCGAAGCTTACCCTTGCCCTTCTGTCGCTCGAGGATGCGGGCCACCCGGTCGTACGTGAGTCCATGCTCGCTCAGAAACCGTTGCACGCGGGTGCCGTCGGTCTTCAGAAGCGCCAGGAGCAGATGTTCCGTCCCCACGTAGCGGTGGCGCCATTCCGCCGCCTCGTCCTGCGAGGTGGCAAGCAGCTTCATGGCTTCCTTGGAGAACTTCTCATACATAGGTCGCAGACCTCCATAGTCGCAGGTTCATTATAACGGCAGTCGCGCCCGGGAGTAGCTGTCCAGAGCAGCGCTCAGACCGGAGTGCACGAATACCAGGGCGAGTTGTGCCGCCTTGTCCACCGCTCGCTCGAGGAGCGGTATTTCGTCAGGTTCCGGCGGGCGGAGCACGTAGTCGGCCATGTCCACCTGTGGAGGCGGGGCGCCGACCCCCACGCGCAACCGTGGCACTTCATCCGTTCCCAAGGCCGCCAGCACCGACCGCAGCCCGTTGTGTGTGCCGCCGCCCCCGGAGGGGCGCAGGCGAAGCTCCCCTACGGACAAGTCGGCATCGTCGAGGACCACGAGGACATCGCCTGGGGTCAGCCCATACCGGCTGATGAGCGCCCGGGCGGCGTCGCCGGAGCGATTCATGTACGTGGTCGGGCGCAGCAGAATGCCTTCGCGGCGAGAGGCCACCTGGCCCCAGGGAAATCGTCTGACCTTCCAGGGACGGGCACCGAGCAACCGCTCCACCACCCAAAACCCCAGGTTGTGCCGGGTGGGCGCGTGGGCAGGTTCCGGGTTCCCCAGGCCGACAATCGCCCTCAATCCTCTGGCTTCACCTCCGCGAGCCCCTCTTCGGCCTCCTCCAGGCCCTCCGCGAGTTCGGCCTCGGCCGCCTCAGCAGCTTCCTCGGCTTCCAGCTGCGCCTTGGCCAGCCCGCGTGGGGAGATCACTGTTACGACCGCCGTATCTGGAGGGACCACGGGCTCCACTCCCTCTCCCCAGGGGAGGTCCTCCACCAATACCGAGTCGTTCAAGCCCAGGGCGGAGATGTCCACCTCGATGTACGGGGGCATCTTGCTTGCCCGGGCCCGGACGTGGATGTACTCTTGCAGGATCTCCAACAACCCCCCGTCTTTCACCCCGGGGGAGACGCCCACTAATCGGACAGGCACAGGCATATCCAGGTTCCTTCCCCGCTCGGGGACGTACATGTCCACGTGCAGGGGGCGGTCGGTGACAGGGTGCAAGTGAATAGCTTTCAGGAATACGTGGTACTGCTCCCCGCCGGAGACGTCGAGCTCCACGGCGGTGGACCTGGTGACCTCGGAGAACAGGCGCTGCAAAGCGTCCTCCCCCACAGCTACGTGCACGGGGTCCAGGTGGGCCCCGTAGACCACCACGGGAACTAGCCCCTGACGGCGGAGCGCCTTGGGCTTGACCCGTAGATCCCTGGGCTGTGCCTTCACGGTTGCCATACTTCCTCCTAGCTCCTCACAAGTAGGTCGCTTACAGACTTGCCTTCGTGAATCCGGCGGATCGCGTCCGCTAACAGCGGGGCCACTGTGACCTTCTCCACCTGGGGATGGTTCAGCCCCGCTTCGTGGTTGATGGTATCGGTCACCAGCACCTTTTGCAACGCCGACCGTTCCACGAGCTCGAGGGCCGGCCCGGCGAACAGGCCGTGCGTGCACGCCGCGTACAGGGACTTCGCTCCCTCCCTGGCCAAGGTGTCGGCCGCCTCGCACAGGGTGGCCCCGGTGGACAGGATGTCGTCCACGAGGAGGATGTTGCACCCTGCCACATCTCCAATCACCTGCACCATCTCCGGAGATTCTTCATCGGAGTCCCGACGATGTTTCTCCACGATCGCCATGCGTGCCCTGAGCTCCCTGGTGAGGCGCCGGGCCCGCCACACGCCGCCCAGATCGGGAGACACTACCACCAAGTTCTGTAGCAGGTCTGGATGTCGTGTGATCAGGTGCTCGGCGAACACCATGTCCGTGCGCAGGTGATCTACGGGAACGTTGAAGAAACCCTGTATCTGCCCGGCATGTAGGTCCACCGTGAGCACCCGGTCCACGCGGGCGGTCTCCAGCATGTTGGCCACCAGCCTGGCCGAGATGGGAACTCGCCCCCTCTTCTTCCTATCCTGACGTGCATATCCGAAATACGGGATCACTGCGCAGATCATGCCCGCAGACGCACGGCGCAGCGCATCCACCATCAACAGGAGCTCCATCAGATGGTCGTTGACCGGTGGTGAGGTGGGCTGGACTATGAACACTGACTTCTTGCGCACCGTTTGGTGTACGTGGACCCGGATCTCCCCGTCCGGGAAGTCTGCCACCGAGGCATCACACGGCTCCAGACCCAAAATGCGCGCCACCTCCTCTGCCAACGGTCGATTGGCCCTGCCGCAAAGTAGGCTCAGCTCGTTCACGCCACCTCCCCGCGCTCTTTCCAGTCCGGCTTGACTACCTGTGGAGCCCGCGCTACGGCCAGGGCTCTTGGGGGTACGTCTCGGACAATCACTGACCCTGCGCCCACTGTCGAATGCTCGCCGACTGTGACCGGAGCGACTAAAGATACATTGCTGCCGATGAACGCCCCTTCTCCGATGTGCGTGTGGTGTTTGTGCATCCCGTCGTAGTTGCAGGTAATGGCCCCGGCGCCGATGTTCGCCCCCGCCTCCACACTGGCGTCACCGATGTAGGCAAGGTGTCCGGCTTTCGCACCTTCCCCCAAGCTTGCTGCCTTGACCTCTACGAAGTTCCCCACCCGCGCTCGGGCGCCGATGTGGGCGCCGGGCCTGAGATGGGCGTACGGTCCCACCCGCGCCTCAGGGCCGACCCACGCTCCCTCCAGTACAGACCAACTCACGATCGCCCCGTCCTCCAGCTGAGAGTCTGCAAGGTGCGCCCCCGGTCCCACGCGACAACCTTTCCCCACGCGGCACGTCCCCTGCAAGTGAGTGCCCGGGAGGAGTACAGTGTCCTGTCCGACGCTGGTTTCGGGAGAGACGTAGGTGTTATCCGGATCTACTACGGTGACCCCGGACAGCATTAGCTGTTCCAGAGTGCGGTAGCGTAGTGTCCTCTCCGCCTGAGCTAGATCGCGTCGGTCGTTTATGCCTATCAACTGCTCGTTGTGGGGCCAGACCACTGCCGAGCACTCGCCCCGCCGTGCAGCCACGGACACGAGGTCCGTCAAGTAGTATTCACCTTTGGCGTTGCTTGGGGAGAGTTCCTCCAGGGCATCCCACAGCTCACTTCTGTTGCTCAGGCAGTACACACCGGCGTTAACTTCCTTCACCGCCAGCTGCTTGGGCGCGGCGTCAGCCGCCTCCACCACTTGGGTGACCTTCCCCTCTCTGTTGCGGAGCACTCGCCCGTACTGGCCGGGCTCCTCCATCTCCGAGGTGAGAAGGGTGACCAGCGACCCACTGTCGCAGTGCAATTCAACAAGGCGAGTCAGCGCCTCCAGGGGAACCAACGGGACATCGCCGGGCACTACCAAGAAGAAAGGAGATGAGAGCTGCTCACGCGTCTGCTGCACCGCGTGTGCTGTCCCCAACGGTGGATCCTGCGACACAAATGTCAAGGAGCGCCCGGCGAACGCGCTGCGTACCGCGTGCGCCCTGTGCCCCACCACGATGACCGTGCGGCGGGGCCTCACGGCAGCCGTAGCCCGTAGTACGTGTTCCAGCAAAGGCTCCCCCGCCAAGGAATGGAGGGCCTTGGGCTGCTGGGAGCACATGCGAGATCCCTTGCCGGCTGCGAGGATCACTACATCGAGACCACTGTTCATGGGCTGTTCTTGTGGACTATATCTTCCGCTGTAACGCAATGCAACGGGGTGGACTGCGAGTTGGGTGTCACCTATACTTCGCTGCTGGGAGGTGGAGATGCGGGTATTCTCCGGAATTCAGCCCACTGGCGTGCTGCACCTGGGCAACTACTTTGGGGCGGTGCGGCGGTGGGTAGAATTGCAGGAGCAAGCACAGTGTCTGTACTGCGTGGTGGATTACCATGCGCTGACCAACGAGGCCACGGGGCCGGACGAACTCCGCGATGCCTGGCGGGGGCTCATATTGGACTTGATGGCCTGCGGTATCGACCCCGAACGTTCTATTGTGTTCCGACAATCGGACGTCCCCGAGCACACTGAGCTGTGCTGGATCCTCGGGTGTGTTACCTCGTTTGGCGATCTGGCGCGCATGACGCAGTTCAAGGAGAAGTCCAAGGAACAGGTGTTCATAAACGCGTCGCTGTTCTACTACCCTGTGCTTCAGGCGGCGGACATCTTGCTGTACCTCGCCGACCGCGTGCCGGTGGGAGAGGATCAGGTTCAGCATCTAGAGCTTTCTCGCCGCATTGCTCGGCGGTTCAACAGCCGGTTTGGAGAGCTGTTTCCGGAGCCTGAGGCGGTGGTGGGCCAGGGGGCGCGGGTGATGTCCTTCGCCGATCCGTCGAGAAAGATGAGCAAGTCCGCTGGTCCGGAGCACTACATCGGGGTGAACGAGCCGGAGGAGGACATCCTGCGCAAGGTGAAGGCGGGGGTGACCGACCCGGGACTGACCCCGGGACAGGAGATGTCCCCCGGGGTGGCAAACCTGTTCTCCATTCTGGAGTTGGTGGCCCCTCCCGATATTGTCTCTCAGTTTCGGGAACAGCACAGTGAGGGCGGCCTCCTGTACCGGGACTTGAAGCAGGCGCTGTTCCAGCAGTTGATGGAGGAGCTGGCCCCGGTACGCCGGCGGCGGGCGGAGCTCGAAAGCAGTGTGGATCTCGACGAGCTGATGATGGCGGGCGCACACCGTGCGCGGGAGATCGCCGAGCCGGTGCTGGCCGAGGTACGGACACGCGTCGGCCTGGCCTGAGGGGCCGACACGCTCAGGCGCGGATGTAGGTTGGGAGGAGCCGGCCCAAAGAGATGCCCACTTTCCGCAGATCATCCGCAGCCAACGCAGGTCGTCCCCGAGTCCGTTCGTCGATCAGCCGGCTCGCGGGCGGGGATACGAACAGCTGCAGGAAGTAGCGGGGGGCGGGGGCGACCCACCGGGCGATCGCCTCCAGGTCTCCAGCGGTGAGCCCGGGAGCGGCGGTGGTACGGAGCTCGTAGTCCACGGTCCCCTCCCGGAGCAAGGATAGAGATCCCTCCACGCGAGAGAGCAGAGCTTGTTCGCTCATCTCAACCGGCCGGGCGTATAGGGAGTACCGATCCTGGGGGGCCTTGATGTCGAGGGCGACGTAGTCTACCAGATGCTCTCCTAAGAGCTGCTCCAGCACCGGGGGGCGAGTGCCGTTCGTGTCCAGCTTCACTTCCAGGCTGGCCTCTCTAACCTCGCGCAAGAAGTCCGCCAACCCGGGCTGGAGAGTCGGCTCTCCGCCGGTGAACACCACTCCATCCAGAAAGCTGCTGCGCGCTCGGAGGCCCCTGAGCACTTCCCGTGCAGGGATCCGCCGGCCCGGGGCCCGGAACTCGGGAAGCACGAGCTCAGCGTTATAACAGAACGGACAACGGAGGTTGCACCCCGGGGTCCAGACCACCGCTGCTACGCGGTCGGGGTAGTCCTGCAGAGACGTCCACTGGACGGCGGCGATCTCCAAGTGCTCTCCCCCTCAGGGCACAGTGATCTCGGAGACGTCGAACACCTTTCGGTCCCGGAACTCGCTTTGTTTGCCCTCATTCCACTGTTCCACCGGGCGGAGGTACCCCACGACGCGGGAGTAAACTTCTGCCGGCGAGCCGCAATGGGGACAGTCGCTGTGTTCCCCGGCCACATACCCGTGGGCGGGGCAGATGGAGAACGTCGGGGTGAGCGTGAGATATGGGGTGCGGAAGCTCTCCATGGCTTTGCGCACGAGACGCTTGGCGGCCTCCGGGCTGGGCAGGCTTTCCCCCAACCAGGCGTGGAACACGGTCCCCCCCGTGTAGCGTGTCTGCAGTGGCTCTTGAAGCTGCAGAGCGTGAAACAGGTCATCCGTCAGACCGACGGGCAGCTGTGAGGAGTTGGTGTAGTAAGGTGCTCTGCTGTTGCCGTTGCCCCTGTTGTGGTGTCCGCCCCCCGTGGACATGCGCGGAAAGCGCTTGCTGTCCAACATGGAAAGGCGATAGCTTGCCCCTTCTGCCGGTGTGGCCTCCAGGTTCCACAGATCCCCGGTCTGGTCCTGGAAGTCGGCCAACTTCTCCCGCATGAAGTCCAGAACGCGTGCGGCGAACTCGACGCCTTGCTGGTCGGCGAGGGTGCACCCCAGCAGGTTCAAACAGGCTTCGTTCATCCCGATGATGCCGATGGTGGAGAAGTGGTTCGCCCAATAGGTGCCGGAGACCTGGTATACCGACCGTAGGTAGAACCGGGAATATGGGTACAGACCCTGTTCGGTAAGGCGTTCCAGCGCCTTGCGCTTGATCTCCAACGACTGACGGGCCTCGTCCATCGTGCTTGCCAGCCTCTCCAAGAACTCCCCTTCGTTGCGGGCCACGTGGCCCAAACGGGGCAGGTTCATGGTAACCACCCCTATAGACCCGGTGAGCGGGTTCGAGCCAAACAGCCCCCCTCCGCGTCGTTTGAGCTCCCTGGTGTCCAGACGCAGTCGGCAGCACATACTGCGCGCGTCTTCGGGGCGCATGTCGGAGTTGATGAAGTTGGCGAAGTAGGGGATCCCGTAGCGTGCGGTCATCTCCCATACGGGCTTAAGTTCGGGGTTGTCCCACTGGAAGCCGGGCACTATGTTGTAAGTGGGGATGGGGAAGGTGAACACTCGCCCGCGGGCGTCTCCATCGCCGAGGACCTCCGCCAGGGCGCGGTTGATCAGGTCCATCTGCTCCTGGAAATCCCCGTACTTACCGAAGTCGCGACCGCCCACTGTCGCCGGCATATCGGCCAGGTCGCGGGGCACCTTGAGGTCCAAGGTGACGTTGGTGAACGGCGTCTGGAAGCCCACGCGCGTGGGTACGTTGAGGTTGTACACGAACTCCTGCATCGCTTGCTTCACTTGTGGGTAGTCGAGTCGCTCTCGGGCTACGAAAGGGGCGAGATAAGTGTCTAACCCGGAGAAGGCTTGCGCGCCGGCCGCCTCGCCCTGGAGCGTGTACAGGTAGTTCGCCGCCTGCAACAGCGCCACTCGAAAGTGCTTTGCCGGGCGGGCCTCCACTTTTCCCCGTACCCCGCGAAATCCCACAGTGAGGAGGTCGTGTAGATCCCACCCCACGCAGTACGGTCCCAGCGTCCCCAGATCGTGCATGTGCAGGTCACCGTGTTCGTGGGCCTGGCGTATGTGAGCGGGGTAAATGCGATCCAGCCAGTAGCGGGAGATCAGCTTGTCAGTCAGAAACACATTCAGCCCTTGCAAGGAGAAGGACATGTTGGAGTTCTCTTTCACGCGCCAGTCGGCCCCATTGAGGTACTGCTCCACGAGGCTGGGGTCGAGGAGAGCCTTGAGGTCACGGATTTGTTTGTGTTGCTGGCGATAGAGAATGTACGCGCGCGCGGCGTCTGCCAGCCCGGCGGCCATCAGCGCCTCCTCGACGATGTCCTGAATCTCCTCTACGTGGGGTGGGCCGAACAGTCCGGCGTAGCGGGCCTCCAAGGTGGCCACCACCTTCCGGCTCACCTCGGCGGCGCGTGGTGGGTCATCCTGTCCCACCTCGCGCAGGGCATTGGCGATGGCCGTGGTGATGCGCTCAGGAGCGAAGGGTACGACTCTTCCGTCACGCTTCCGCACTGACTGGATCATGTTCATTCCTCTCTCTCCCTATCCCTTGGTCCTGTCCGTCCCGGGTTGCGAGCTCGGATTCAACGGAGCCCGCCCCAGCTAGCGCTTGGCAACCTGCGGTGTTTCCCCCCTGGATGTGACGCCTATTACCATAGCGCCGCGGGGGGCGGTCAGGCAACAGGAACTTTTTCTCGCTCTTGCGAGGGGGCAGGGCGCAGGCTAAGATCAGAGCCGGGTTTGGCTTACCTTTTGGAACGAGGAGGCGATGTACGATTCCCAATACGCGTTCGGCCAAAAAGCGATTGCGTCAGAGCGTCCGGCGTCGGACACGAAACGACCTCAGAAGGAGCGCCGTGCGGTACTGGCGTAGGGAGATAGGGCGACTGGTGCAAAGCGGCCAACCTGACGAGGCGGAGAAGCTACTGCCCCAGTACCAGGCGGCGGTGGACAAGGCGGCTCAGCGAGGGGTGATCCATGCCAACCGGGCGGGGCGCCTGAAGTCGCGCATGGTGAGGCGCCTGAGCAACGTGCCACGATGACCAATTACGACTTCTTGGGCAAGGCCAAGTACCTCGGACCTCTGTCCGTGGGGTTGGTCGTGCTGAGCGTTCTTCTAGTGGCGGTTCTTGGCCTGCGGGCGGGTGTGGATTTCACAGGAGGATCGCAATTCACCGTCATTTACCCACAGGGAGTGGAGGCGCCGAGCGAAGACCTCCGCCTGTACCTGTCTCGGTTCGAGGACCAGGGGGTGCTCCCGGCGGAAGTCCACATTCAGGATGCTACCTTCGAGCGCGACGGAGTGATGCTCTCCGGGAAGATCATCACGTTGAGAGTGGATCCAGAGAGGCACGAGGACCTGGTGCGCCAGATCCGGAGCGACCTGGCCGATCCCCCGGCAGGGGTCGCCCTTCCGGCTGCCTTTCGCGACAACGGCGAGCTGGGCGTTTCGTACACAGGTGTGGGGGCCCAAGTATCCCGCGAGCTGATCGATCGGGCCTGGCAGGCGGTTCTCATAGCCCTGGGCGCTATTTTGGTGTACATCTCGTGGCGGTTTCGTCTCCGCTATGCGGTGGGGGCCATTGCCGCGTTGGTGCACGATGTAACCATCGCCCTGGGCCTGTTTGCGCTGTTTCAGGTGGAGATAAGCCTGCCCGTGATCGCGGGCTTTTTGACCATCGTCGGCTACTCGTTGAACGACACCATCGTCATCTTCGACCGAGTCAGGGAGAACCTGAAGGGGATGAAACGAGCGCCTGTGGTGGACGTGATAAATCGCTCGGCCAACCAGTCTCTCAGCCGGTCGATCAACACCAGCCTGTCCACCCTCATACCCGTGGTCATCCTGTACGCCTTCGGCGGCCCAGCGCTGCAGCCGTTCGCGTTGGCCTTGCTGATTGGCGTTATCGTGGGGACGTACTCCTCGTTCTTTGTGGCGAACCCTATCCTGCGCTGGTGGGCTAAGGCGGCCGCCCAGCAGAAATCCAAGGCGAGAGCCTCCGCCCGCTAGTTCCCTGGGGCGGGGGTGCGATACTGGAGGAAGAGGCGCAGTCGACAGATCCCTGTCTGGTAGATGATAAAGGGTATTGCCCACAGACGTGTTGCCCGACGTGGCTCTCGTAGGGTGCGCCAGGCCCACTCCAACCCCACGTTGCGCAGGGAACGGGGAGCCCGTCGGTGGAACCCCGCCCACAGGTCCAACGCTCCCCCCACGCCCATGAGGATGCCCGCCCCCCCGTGCCTCTGCTCTAGGATCCACCTCTCCTGACGCGGGCAGCCCATGCCTACAAGCAGCAGGTCCGGTGTCAGGGAGGACACCTGGCCGGCGGGCCCCTGGCCCTGGAAGTACCCGTGATGATGCCCCGTAAGGCGAATGCCCGGCAGCTCTTTGTGCAGCCTGCCCGCGGCGAGAGCCGCCACCCCCGGTCTTCCGCCGAGCAGGTACACGCTCCAGTCCAGTTCGCGGGCAAGACGGCAGAGTTCCCAGGCAGTATCCACTCCCGGCGTACGCGGGACAGGACACCCCAACACGCGGGAGGACCAGGCCAAGCCGGCACCATCGCACAGTACGTAGTCGGCCCGGCGATAGAGCGCTGCTCTCTTGTCGTCGAGCAGGGCCCACGCGGACGCGTGTGCATCGGGGGTGAACACCACTAGTCCACGCTCTCCCGCGGCCAGGCGTAGAGAGAGCTCCTCTCTGACTGCGGCTGCGTCGAGGGGAGTGAGCGGTACCTCCAGAACCACGACCCGTCCGTCTTCGTCCCTCCGCACAGGGATCTGTGGGCCGAGGGCCGCCTTGCGGAGCTTCATTTTACGGGCTCGATCACCACCCGGCGGGCAGCTCCCTGCCCCACCGACCGCGTCCGTACGCCGCCGAACTCGGCCAGGGTCATGTGCACCAAGCGGCGGTCCCGTGCTGACATAGGCGGCAGGCGGTGCCTGCGACCGCTGCTGGAAACGTGCAAGGCCGCCTCTCGCGCCCGGGCAGCCAGCTCCTGACGATGGGCGGCCAGCGCTCCATTGAGGTCAACTGTCGCAGGCAAATCAGCTTGCAGGGTGACGCGCAGATGGCGGCGCAGGAGGTGGGTCAAAGAAGCCAGTACAGTCTCCTGCCCTCCGATGAGGCGCAGATGGCCTGTGATGTTGACGTACAGCTCTCCACTGTCGGGGACGATGTCCACGGTGGCTCTCTCGTTCAGGATATGGAGAAGCCCGTCCACAAAGCGCCGTGCTTGCTCAATCTCCTTGGATTTGTCCATCGTCGGCGGGAGTCTCGAGCGGGGGCTCCTCCCTGGCGAGCTCCCGGTCCACCACCCACTGCTGCCCCACCTGGAGGACAGTGGTGAACAGCCAGTACATCCACAGGCCGGCAGGCCAGTTGAGGAAGAAGACCGCCATAATGAGGGGGAACAGCCAGCCCATGGCCTGCGCTCCTCCAGTGGGAGCGGTGGCCATACGGCGCTGGGTGAGCCACTGTTGGAGGATCATCAGCCCCGTGGTGACGATGACCAAGATGTAGTACGGGTCGGGTCCGGACAGATCGGTGATCCACAGAAACCCCGGAGACAAGCGGATGTGCTCTGAAGAGTAGATGATGGCCTGCCACAGCAAGATCAACAGAGGAAGCTGCAGCAGCATGGGGAGGCACCCTCCCAAGGGATTCACCTTTTCCTTGCGGTAGAGCTCCATCATCTGCTTCTGCAGCGTGGCCCGATCGTCTTTGTACCTCTCCTGGAGCTTCTTCATCTTGGGCTGGAGCCGCTGCATTTTGGCCATGGATCTCAGTTGAGAGCGCATCACCGGATACAGGATCACCCGCGTGAGGAGGGTGAACAGGAGGATCGCCCAGGCGTAGTTTCCGGTGAGCTCATACAGCCAGTTCAACAGCCGCATCACGTACACCAGGAATTGGGAGAACAGGCCTACAGGCGACAGCTCTTCCAGCCCTACTGCCTCCAGCAACAGGTAGCGGTTACGCCCGGCATAGAGGGTTCCCGAGAGGTGAAGCTCGTCGGGCGCCTCCCCTATCTCCACTCCGAACACCAGCTGCCCCGCTTGGTTCACTGCCTGAAAAGGCTGGACCTCGACCTGCTGGTCGAACTGCAGGAAATAGACTTCCTGGTTGCTCACAAGGCCCAGCCCCTGAAAGCGCGTGTAAGCGCCGACAGGCTGAGGGCTGCTGTACACTTCTCCATCGTACATGTACAGGAGGTCCGGGCCGCGGGCAAGGTGCCCCAGTACCAGTTGCACTTTGCTCCCCGGGGCCCAGATCTGTACGCGGACGTCCATCGTATATAGCGCGTCGTGGTTCACGGTGAACGTCTTTACAGCGGTCCAGTTCTCTCCTTCTCCGGAGAGTTCGATCACCGCGCGCTGAATTGTCTTCTCGGCTATCGTCGCCTCGTAGGGAACGCGGCCCGTGTGCGGTCCGTCGATCCACAGCTCGAAGGGGCGGCTTGCTCCGACGATGAAGTCATCGCCATTCTCCCAGCCGGGTACCGCATCAGCGGCCCGGTCCCGCAAAGTGGCGAAGTGTAGAAAGGCACTGTCCATGACGCCACCGCTCTCGGAGAAGCGGTAGCGGACGAACGCGTTCTCTGCCTCTATGTACTCGGCACCGTCATGTTCGCCGACGCTCAGTGTGACAGGGTGTGTAACCGAGAACGACGCACAGCCTACGGCCACCAGCACGACGGCAAACGCCACCCAAGTTCTGATCATACCGGCGGTACTTTACCCGAGCCGTGATGGGAAGCGCAAGCGCTTGTGCCCTCGGGGCCCGCTCAAGTACACTCCGCGCGGGACGCAGCTCATGTTCACCGGAATAGTGCAGGCGGTGGGAAAGCTGACGGCCCAGGAACCAGGCCGGATGTGGGTTGAGCGCTGTGATCTGTCCCCCAAGCCGGGCGATTCCCTGGCGGTGAATGGCGTGTGCCTCACCGTGGTCGACGTGGGCGGCGCAGCGCTGGGGGTAGACTTGTCCCCGGAGACAGAGGAGCGCACCTCGTTGGGGCGGCT
Source organism: Candidatus Acetothermia bacterium (assembly GCA_003562845.1). GTDB lineage: Bacteria > Bipolaricaulota > Bipolaricaulia > Bipolaricaulales > Bipolaricaulaceae > T3SED10-47. The sequence goes on along the minus strand of PWTL01000127.1, from coordinate 27,613 downwards.
GGGGCGGGGAACGTATGTAAACCTGGAGCCGGCCCTGGCGGTGGGGGACCCGTTAGGCGGGCACTGGGTCCAGGGGCACGTAGACTGCGTGGGCAAGATAGTACTCATGGAGGGGATGAGGCAGGGGATGTTGCTGGAGGTATCGTTTCCCCCGCGCTTTGGCCCGCTTATGGTGGACAAAGGAGCAGTGGCTGTGGACGGAATCAGCCTCACCCCGTTTGCGGTGCGGGGGAGTAGCTTTCGCTGTGCGCTGGTGCGCCATACGTGGGAGCGCACCAACCTGCGCACCAGACGGGTGGGCGATCAGGTGAACCTGGAGTTTGACATCCTGGCCAAGTACGTGCTGGGCTGGAGGGAACGATGAGCTTTGCCTCTGTAGAGGAAGCGATCCACTCCTTGGCCGAGGGAAAGATGTTGGTCGTCGTGGACGACGAGGACCGAGAGAACGAGGGCGACTTGGTGTTGGCCGGGGAGATGGTCACCGCCGAGGCCGTGGCGTTCATGGCAGTCCGAGGACGGGGATTGATCTGCGTTCCAATGCCTCGCTCCTGGGCGGAGCGGCTGGAGCTGACGCCCATGGTGGATGCGCCACAAGATCAGCACGGGACGGCGTTCACCGTCTCCGTGGACGCCCGCGAGGGAGTGAGCACCGGTATCTCCGCTGCCGATCGCGCTCGTACGATCCGGGTGTTGGCCGACCCGGCCAGCGCGCCCACCGATTTGGTGCGCCCGGGACACGTGTTCCCGCTGGTGGCCAGGGCGGGAGGAGTACTGCGGCGAGCGGGGCACACTGAGGCGGCAGTGGATCTGTGTCAACTGGGGGGGCTGTCGCCGGTGGGTATGGTGTGTGAGGTGATGCGTGACGACGGGTCGATGGCCCGACTGCCCGAGCTGCGAGAATTCGCCGCTCGCCATCGCCTTCCGTTGATCACCATTGCCGATCTCATCTCCTACAGGAAGCGAGGTGAGATCCTCGTGGAGCGGGTTGCCGAGGCGACGTTCCCCAGTCGCTGGGGGATGTTCCGCCTTCTGACCTATCGAGATCGGGTCATGGGGCAAGAGCACGTGGCGCTAGTGAAGGGAGAAGTGGACACTCAGCAGCCGGTGTTGGTAAGGGTCCACTCCGAGTGTCTCACCGGCGATGCACTGGGCTCGTTGCGCTGCGACTGTGGCCAGCAGCTGAACAAGGCGTTGGAGCTGATCTCCGCTGAGGGACGCGGTGTTCTCCTGTATATGCGGCAGGAGGGGCGGGGCATTGGGTTGGCAAACAAGGTGTCAGCGTATCACCTGCAGGACCAGGGGTTGGACACGGTGGAGGCGAACCTGCAGCTGGGGTACCCGGCCGATCTCAGGGACTACGGGCTCGGCGCTCAGATTCTCGCTGACCTGGGTGTACGATCGCTGCGCCTTCTCACCAACAACCCCAAGAAAGTGGCCGGGCTCTCCGGGCACGGGCTGTACATCGAGGAACAGGTGAGAATTGAGATCGACCCCGGGCCCTACAATTGTGGCTATCTCCGGACCAAGAAGGAGAAGCTCGGACACACGCTGGACAAAGTATAAGGGGGCTCTATGCGAGTTCATGAGGGAGTGCTGACGGCAGCAGGGATGAAGATTGCCGTTGTAGCGTCGCGGTTCAACGATCTGGTCACCGGACAGCTGGTCGCGGGGGCGGTGGATCGACTGCGTCGGTTGGGCGCCGAGGAGGAAGACATTGTGCTGGTGAAGGTACCGGGCGCGTTCGAGCTTCCGCGGGCGGTCAAGGCGGTGGCGAGCCAGGTGCATGGAGTGTTGGCCCTGGGTGCCGTGGTCCGGGGGGCGACCCCGCACTTTGAGTATGTGGCCTCCGAGGTCAGCAAAGGACTGTCTCACCTTAGCTTGGAGCTCCCGGTGCCGGTCTGTTTCGGGGTCATAACCGCGGACACCCAAGACCAGGCGCTGGAGAGGGCAGGGGGTAAGGCAGGGAACAAAGGGGCTCAGGCGGCGGACAGCCTGGTGGAGATGGTGAATCTGGAGCGAGGGTTGCGGGGATGAGGGCGGAGAGCGTGCGGGGGATGCGGGACGTACTCCCCGACGAGTCCCAGCTGTGGCGGCGCTTGGAACGTGAGATCCACCGCACGTGTGGCCTGTACGCGTATCGGGAGATCCGCCCTCCGTTGGTGGAATTGGCGGAACTCTTTGCTCGCGGAGTGGGCGAGGGGACGGACATCGTGCACAAGGAGATGTACGTGTTCCCCGATCGCAAAGGCCTGCAGTTGGCCCTCCGTCCGGAGGCCACGGCATCGGTGGTGCGGGCGTACATCGAGCATGGCCTGCACTCGCGGGGAGACTTGGCCAAGCTGTACTACCTGGGGCCGATGTTCCGTTACGAGAAGCCGCAGAGGGGGAGACAGCGGCAATTTCACCAGTACGGAGTGGAAGCGTTGGGATCGCTGGACCCGGCCTTGGACGCTGAGGTCATCGACCTGGCGGCGGAGCTCGTGTCCTCCTTGGGGCTCAGCCGCGAACGGTTGACCATGCGCCTGAATTCCATCGGTTGTTCAGCGGACCGCCCCGTCTATCGTGCCGCACTGGCTGCGTATTTGCGGGAGCACTTGGAGGATCTGTGTACGGACTGCCGACGACGCGTGGGGGAGAACCCGATGCGGGTGCTCGACTGCAAGCGCCCTGGCTGCAGAGAGGTGGCGGCGACCGCTCCCCACAGCGCCCACCACCTGTGTAAGGACTGCGCGCAGCACTACGGGGAAGTGAAGGCGTACCTGGATACTCTTGGGCTTGCCTTCCATGAGGACTATACGTTGGTGCGGGGGCTGGACTACTATACCCGTACCGTATTCGAGCTCTGCTCGGCGGAGCTTGGCGCCCAGGACGCGTTGCTCGGCGGGGGGAGATACGATGACCTTGTGGAGTTGTTGGGAGGCTCTTCCACCCCGGCAGTGGGGTTCGCCGGAGGACTGGAGCGCCTGGTGCTGCTCGTCAAGGAGCGAGAGGGAACAGAGAGCGAGGAAGAGCTAGACGTGTGTCTGCTGCCGGTGGGAGATGACCCCCGGGTGCGGGGGGCCACAGTGAAGATCCTCCGGGAGCTTCGCTCATCCGGCCGGAGCGCGGACATGGAGTACATGGACCGCTCCCTGCGCAAGGCGATGCAGGTAGCCGCTCGTCGCGCGCAGTGGGCCGTGGTGTTGGGCTCCACTGAGCTGGACCAGGGGCAGGCCACGGTCCGCCATCTGGCCTCGGGCCGGGAGAGCCGTCTGCCGTTGGAGAGCCTCGCCAGCGCCGAAGGGTGGCCGCGGTAACCTGAAGACAGGTCCCCCCTCCGGCAGCTTCGCTCACAGGCGTAACGCTGGTCCGTACAGCTTTTCGCAGTATTCCTTCACCATGCGGCGGGAGTTGAACGCCGGGGCCACAGTGCGAATGGCCGCCTTCATCACCTGTACAAACCCGTGGGGGACGTTGTCCGCACCCCGCTCGTAATACAGGGGGACGATTGTCTCCTCCAGTAGACGGTACAATGAATCAGCGTCGGCGGGGGTCCTATCGTCAGCGGAGGAGTCCTCCCCGATGGCCCAGCCGTTGGCGCCGTCGTACGCCTCGGGCCACCATCCGTCGAGAACAGCGAGGTGGGGGACGCCGTTGACGCTGGCTTTCATGCCGCTCGTCCCGCTGGCCTCCAGCGGGGGGAGCGGGTTGTTGAGCCACACGTCCACGCCGGCCACGAGGTACTTGGCCAGGTGCTGATCATAGTTCTCCACGAAGGCGATGCGTCCGGCACACGCGGGATCCTTGGCCAACCGGAACACCTTCTGTAGCAGTCGCTTGCCGTCCTGGTCGGCGGGGTGTGCCTTGCCCGTGAAGATGATCTGCACAGGCCGTGTGGGGTCGGTGAGCAATCGCTGAAGTCTTTCCATATCGTGCAGGATGAGATCGGGGCGCTTATAGGACGTGAAGCGACGGGCGAACCCCAGGGTCAGCGTGTAGGGGTCCAGCAGTGCGCCGAAACCCATCATGTTGGCCGCGGGGACGTCTCCCGACTGCCAGGCTCGACGGGCCCGCGCGTCGATTTGGGGCAACAGGGTCGCCTTGCGGTCATTGTGCACCCGCCACAATGTGCCATCGGGGATGTCCGCGACCTGTTGCCATGTGTCCGGTTCGTCCTGGGTATCCTTCCAGTCCTCGCCAAGTCTTTCGGCCAACGCCGGCTGCAGACGAAGGGGTTCGATCCACGTGGGCAGGTGCACGCCGTTGGTGATCGGTTCAATGGAGGTTGCCCCGGAGTCGTCGCTGCGGACCTCGCTCCACATCTCGCCGGCCACCTGGGCGTGCCTCTTGCTTACAGCGTTGCAGAACCGGCTCATGCGCAGGGCGAACACCGTCATGTTGAACCCGGCCTGGGGATCTTTGGGGTTGACCCCCAGGGACAGGATGCGGTCGCGGTCCAATCCGGCATCGCGGAAGTAGTGGTCGAGGTACTTCTCGATCAGGGGGAACGGGAAAACGTCAGTGCCGGCAGGGACGGGAGTGTGGGTGGTGAAGATAGTCGAAGAGCGGACCTTCTCCAGGGCCTCTTGGAAAGCATGTCCTTCCTCGACCACAGCTCGCAGGCGCTCCAAGATGGCCAGGGCGGGGTGGCCGTCATTCAAGTGTAACGCCCCGGGCGATACACCCAGCGCATCGAGTACGCGAACTCCTCCCATGCCCAACACGATCTCCTGGCGCAGGCGTTGCTCCAGATCTTTCGCGTACAGCCGCTGTGTAATCGTGCGATCCCAGGGCTGGTTGCCTTCGACATCTGTGCACATGAGGTACAAGGGAACTCGGCCCACCGCTGCCTGCCACACCTCTACGTGCACCGGCGGATGGAAGGCGGGAACTCGTACGCGCAGTGGTTCACCATGCTCATCGAGGACGGGAAGCAGGGGGTTGTGTGTGCGGTCAAGCTGCTGTTCGACGTCCTCTTGCCAGCCATCCTCACGAATACGTTGCCACACATAGGCCTGGGTGTAGATCAACCCCAGGCCGATCATGGGGAGCCCTAGGTCGCTGGACTCCTTCAAGATGTCCCCGGCCAGCATTCCCAGTCCCCCAGCGTATACGGGCAGAGAGACGTGTACCCCGAACTCCGCGGACATGTACACTACAGGGAGGGAGGACGGTCCGAAACGCTGTGTGAACCAGCCGTCCGTGTCGGTGACGTCCTTGCGGAACCGGGCCATCACTGCGTCGTATCGGTCCAGGAAGGCGGGGCTGCGCGCCGCCCGTTCCAGAGCCTCCACGGGCAGGATGTCCAGCATGTGGACGGGGTTGTGCTGCGTTGCCCGATAGGACTGTATGTCCAGCATGCGGATAAGTTCGCGGGCTTCGGGGTTCCAGCTCCACCACAGGTTGAACGAAAGCTCGGCCAGTCCCTGCAGGCGGGAGGGGAGGTGGGGAAAGCGTTCCGCAATGTCCATAAGTCGAGTCACCGTCCTTGACCAATGGCGCGTGGGCAAGAGCCCCGCGGCCTAGTTTCGCCTGCCCAGAGCTTCCCGGACCGGCGTTGCTGGCATTGTATCGCTTGTTGAACCGTCCCTCAGCAATTCGAACGCTGTAACCGTTGCTCTCCTGATCGAACCCCCCTACTATATAGATCGAAGGAGGTGGGGGTGGCTTTTCGGCGCAAGGTGCAGATCACCGGAGGAGGCACGTTTCTAGTCACACTCCCCAAAGGGTGGGCCGACGCAGTGGGAGTGAAGCAGGGAAGCACGGTGGTGCTCATTCCCAACGACTCGGGTGCGTTGCTCCTCGTTCCCACCGGAGCGCGGGAGGGCAATCGCTGCTCTCTGCACATGGAAGGGCGCGGCCCGGTGGAACTGCAGAGAGACATCATCGCCCGGTACATCGCTGGTTACGATGTGATCGAGGTCGTCGGTGACCGGATTCGCCACGAGCAGCGTCGTACTGTGCGGGAGATCGCTCAGTCGTTGGTGGGGTTGGAGATTCTCGAGGAATCGCAGGCGGCGGTGGTCCTGCACTCAGTCGTCAACATGCGCGATTTCCCGGTAGGACAGACTATTCACCGGATCTTCGAGATCACGGTGGGGATGCTCGATGATGCGCTGACCGCTTTCCGTACGCGGGACGAGGAACTGGCCCAGGATGTAGCGGAGCGAGACGGCGATGTGGACAGGTTGGTGCTGCTGGTGGCCCGCCAGTTCGGGCTCCTCCTGCGCGATCTTCTGGTGGAGGAAGAAGTGCGCCTGTCCCGTTTTGAGTTCCACTATCATCAGGCGGTGGCCGACCAACTGGAGCGGGTGGCCGACCACGCGGTCAAAGTTTCCCGTGCGGCATTGGCGCTGGGCAGCGAGCTTTCCCCAGGGGTGGGCAGTCGGGTCGGGGATGCCCACGCTGAATCGCGGAGGATACTGGCCGGAGCAGTGCAAGCCTTCGAGGAGAGGGATACGAAGCTCGCCAACGAGGTGCTCTCCCAGAAGGAGCAGAGGGAGAGGCTCCTGGAATGGGCGCAGGGGGCGATCAGGGAGCAGCCGGTCAACGCTCTTCCCATCAGCATTGTCATGGACAGCCTCCTGCGAACGCGCGAGTACGGGTTCAACATCGCGGAGACGGCCGTCGATGCCGCCGTACCCCTGGGCCGCGCGGTGGTGGGGGCAGGGGAGGGGCCTGCCTGATCGTGGGCCTGGACGCTCCTGTTTGCTCAGGACTGGAATACCCTTGTCTCCGCCCCTAAACTGAGCCTCCGGAGGTGAACTTTCATGCGGCGTCTAGTGCTCTCCTTGGCCATGGTCCTATGCGCGGTGCTGTCCGCGATGTCCGGCGAACTCCGCGTGGCCGTGGCCACCGAGCCCCCCGGGCTCGACCCCACAACCAATGCGGCGGCGGTGATCCGCCAGCTTCTGCATCACAACCTGTACGAAGGTCTGGTCCAGGTTGATGAGAATGGGGAACTGCATCCCCAGTTGGCCGAGGACTGGGAAGTGTCCGCGGACGGGCGGCAGTACACGTTTTACTTGCGTGACGGGGTCCGGTTTCACGATGGAACTGCCCTGGACGCTGCAGTTGTGGCCGCGAGCTTTCGCCGCGCCCAGGACCCGACCACGGGGCACCCGCGACGCGAGGACTACGATGTAATCGACAGCATCGAAGTGGTGGACGAGCTGGTGGTAGGCTTTCACCTAGTTCAGCCACAGGCGGCGTTTTTGTCCCTCCTGGCCCTCGCGCAGTCGGTGATCGTGCCCCCGGAAGCGGACGACCTCGCCCGGCACCCGGTGGGCACAGGACCGTTTCAGTTTGTGGAGTGGAGACCGGCGGATCGGCTCGTGCTTGCCCGCAACCCTCACTACTATTTCCCCGACCTCCCGCGACTGGAACGAGTGGAGTTCCGCTTTGTCCGCGACCCGGCTGCGCAGAGGAGAGCCCTGTTGGCCGGAAGCGTGCATGTGGTGGTCGAGGTGACCCCGGAGAACGCCGTGGAACTGAAGGAGAGGCCGGGGTTCACAGTGGCCTCCGGCCCTTCCAACGTGGTACAAGTTCTGTCTATCAACAACTCCCGCGCCCCGTTGGACCAACTGGCGGTGCGGCAGGCCATTGCCCATGCCGTGGATCGCCGGGAGATCATCGAGAGAGTGTTCTTTGGGTACGGAACTGCGGTCGGCAGCCATATGACTCCCACGCTCCCCTACTATGTAGATCTGACAGATCTTCACCCATACGAGCCCCTTGTAGCCCGGGAGCTTTTGGCTGAGGCTGGTTTCCAGGACGGCCTTGCCCTTAACCTGACCCTCCCCAGCAACTACGCTCAGCACGTGCGGACGGGAGAGCTGATCGCCGCGCAGCTTGAACAGGTCGGCATAAGAGTGAATATTGAGCTGGTGGACTGGGCTACGTGGCTGGAACGAGTTTTCTCCCAGGGGAACTACGACCTGACGGTGATCGCACACCCGGGAAGACTGGATCCTGCATTGATCCTAAGCGTCTATGGTCCGGAACGGCCCGACTACTACTTTCGCCGAGGATGGGAAAGCGCAGAAATGGACCAGCTTTTGGCGGAGGGCTCTGTGGAAGTGAGCGAGGAGAGGCGGCGGGAGTTATACGCGCGGGCACAGGAGATTTTGGCCGAGGAGGTGGTCAACGTCTATCTGCAGGACATGGCCGCCATCGTGGCCATGCGGACGGGGGTAAGCGGAGTACCGATCCTGCCTATCTACGCACTTGACCTGAGCCGGGTCTCTCGGGAGTGAGTCGACGCAAGGCCGGGTCGAGGTAGTCCCGCAGTCCGTCGCCGGCGAGGTTCAGGCCGAGGACAAGCGCTGCCAGAGTCAGTCCGGGAAAGACTGCAGGCCACGGCGATAGGTGGAAGTACGATTGCGCCTCCTGGAGCATCCGGCCCCAGGAGGGATGCGGAGGTTGTACCCCCAGGCCCAGGTAGCTCAGCGAAGCTTCGGCCAACACCGCTCCGGCCAGGCTCACAGTGGCCTGCACCACGAGGGGCGAGGTCATATTTGGCAAGATGTGGCGTAGGATTATGTGTGGGCCACCGGCGCCCACTGCGCGCGCCGCCGTTGCGTACTGCCGTTCTTTCAACGTCATGAACCCCGCTCGAGCGATGCGGGCGAAGAAGGGGATGTTGGCCGCGGCGAGCGCCACGGCAACGCCCAGGATTCCCGGTCCCCACACGGTGGCCAGGACGAGGCCCGCCAAAACGGTGGGGAATGCCAGTAGCAGGTCGGCCGCACGCATGATGATCTCCCCGACCAGTCCTCCGCGATAGCCGGCCCAGCCCCCCAGGGCCGTGCCCAGGATCCCGCCGGCGACCACGGCCACGGCGGCCACGGACAGGGTGCTGCGGCCCCCGGCCATGACCCGGGAGAGAGTGTCCCGCCCGAACCAGTCGGTACCCATTGCATGTGCCCACGAGGGTGCGGACAGAGAGGTGGGAGTCAGTTTCGTTGGAGGGTAGGGGGTCCACAGCGCTCCCAGAACCACCAGCCCCAGGGTGAGGGCGATGAGCACGAGGCCGAGGCGCAGCCCGAGACGTCTCATGCTCTGCGGATCCTCGGATCCAAAGTTCCGTAGGCAAGGTCCACCGCGAAGCTCACCAGGACCATTAATCCAGCTGTGACAACGGCGATCCCCCCCACCAGAGACAGGTCGCGCGCGTGCACGCCCACCAGGGCGAACGCCCCCAGGCCTGGAAGGGAGAACACGTTCTCCACTACCAGCGCCCCGCCCACCAACCGGGCCAGGGTCAGCCCGGCACTAGTCACCACGGGGACCAGCGCGTTCCGTAGCGCGTGGTGAAGGAGCACTCGAGCGCCGGCCACCCCCTTGGCATGGGCGGCGCGAATGTAGTCCTCCGAGAGAACATCGGCCACTGCCCCCCGCACCATCCGCGCCAGATACGCCGCTCGGGGCAGGGCCAGGGCCACGGCGGGGAGCAGCAGATGGGCCAGGGCTGCCAGAGGATCCTCCCACCCGGGGAAACCTCCCACAGGGAGGATGCCCCAGCGCACCGCGGCCAATCCCGCCAAAAGGAGTCCCAGCCAGAACTCAGGGAGGGCCATGCCCAGTTGGGCGACGCCCACCGTAGCCAGATCCACAGCACCGCCGGGACGGGACGCGGCCAGAAGCCCCAACGGCACTCCCAGCACTGTGGCCAGGGCCAAAGCCAGGGCGGCCAGTGGCAACGTGACAGATACTCCCGCAGCCAAAAGGTCGCTGACCGGGAGGTCGTAGTTCAGGGAGATCCCCGCGTCTCCCCGTACGAGTCCCCCCACCCAGCGGGCGAACCGAACCGGCCACGGGTGCTCCAGGCCCAGTTTCTCCCTGATGCTCTGATAGACTTCTGGTGTGGCCTCGGGGCCGGCTGCCAGCCGTGCCGGATCTCCCGGGACTACGGACAGCAGCAGGAACACGAGGAAGGCCACACTGAACATCGTGGCTCCCAAGGCGATTATCCGGCCCAGCACATAGCGGCCCATGACTGAGGGCGGCCGGACACGTTAGTGCCCGGGCGCCCGGACGATCACTCCTTGAGCGCTGCTTGGGCGGCCGCCAGACGGGCGATGGGGATGCGGAAGGGAGAGGCAGAAACGTAATCCAGCCCTATCTCGTGACAGAACTGCACCGAGCCTGACTCGCCGCCGTGCTCCCCGCAGATGCCGATCGAGAGCTCCGGGGCAGTTTCTCGCCCCTTGGCGGTCGCGATCTTCATCAACTCGCCGACCCCGGGACGGTCGATAGTCTGGAAGGGGTCCACCTGCAGGATGCTGTCATCCAGATATTGGCGGATGAACTTCCCGGCATCGTCACGGGAGAACCCGAACGCCATCTGCGTGAGGTCGTTGGTGCCGAAGGAGAAGAACTGCGCCTCTTGGGCAATGCTGTCGGCGACCATGCACGCCCGAGGCACCTCGACCATCGTCCCCACCTTGTATGCCACCTCCACGCCTTCTTCGTCCATCGTGCGCCGGGCGATGCTGTCCACGCGGCGGCGCACTGCACGCATCTCGCTGGCCAGGCCCACGAGCGGGACCATGACATACGGCCGCGGGTTCAGGCCCTCGCGGGCGAGGCCCACCGCAGCACGGAAGATCGCTTCCACCTGCATGTCGTATAGCTCGGGGTTGGTGATCCCCAACCGGCAACCTCTGTGCCCGAGCATGGGGTTGAACTCGTGTAACGCTCCTATGCGTTGCTTGAGATCGGAGAGCTCGACTTGGAACCTGCGGGCGAGGTCGGCGATGCTCTCCTCCTCGCTGGGCAGGAACTCGTGCATCGGCGGATCGAGCAGCCTTATGATCACCGGTTTGTCGTTCATAACCCGCAGAATGCCGGCGAAATCATCTGTCTGCATCTCCAGCAGGCGCCGCAGTGCCTCGTCCCTCGCTCGGCGGTCCTCGGTGATGATGGCCTGCTGAACATAGGGTATGCGCTCTTCTCCGAAGAACATATGTTCTGTACGGCATAGCCCAATGCCCTCCGCTCCAAAAGCCAACGCAGCCGAGGCTTGTTCCGCCTTGTCCGCATTGGCCCGCACCCCCAGTCTGCGCCGCTCATCGGCCCAGCTCATGAGCTTGTCGTACAAGCGGTATACTGGGGCGTCATCTGCGTTGAGTGTCCTGTCTATCAACACTTGCAGGACCTCGGAGGCGCGGGTGGCGACCTTCCCCCCCAGAACCTCTCCAGTAGTGCCGTCGAAGGACAGCCACTCGCCTTCCTGGAAGGTCTTGTTCTGTACGCGCACCTCGCGGGCCTTGTAGTCGATCGTCAGCCCGTCACAGCCCACGACGGCCACCTTGCCTATCTGCCGAGCGACCACTGCCGCGTGCGAGGTCATCCCTCCGCGGGAAGTGAGGATTCCTTCGGAGGCGGCCATGCCGGCGATGTCATCGGGCGATGTCTCATGGCGCACAAGCACCACCGGCTCACCGTCGGCAGACATGCGCACAGCTGCATCCGCGGTCAGCGCCACCCGGCCGCAAGCCGCGCCGGGCCCCGCGGGGAGCCCCTTGGCCAAGACCAGTGAATCATCCTTCTCCGCCGGGTCGAAGATGGGCTGCAGAAGCTGGGACAGTTGTTCAGCGGGCTCCAGCCTGAGGATGGCCTCGTCCTCAGAGATGAGCCCTTCCTCCACCATCTCCACCGCGATGCGCACGGAGGCAAACCCCGTGCGCTTTCCGGCACGAGTCTGCAGCACGTACAGTGTGCCTCGCTCGATGGTGAACTCGGTGTCCTGCATGTCCCGGTAGTGACGTTCCAGGAGGTCGCGTACCTCCACCAGCTGTTGGTAGATCTCGGGCATAGTCTCCTCGAGGGAGACCTGTGTTGAGTCGGACTTCTGCGCCGAGGCTATCGGTTGGGGGGTGCGGGTGCCGGCGACGACGTCCTCTCCTTGGGCGGAGAGAAGGTATTCGCCGTACAGGCGGTTCTCTCCTGTGGCCGGGTCGCGGGTGAACATGACCCCAGTCCCGGAAGTCTCGTCCAGGTTACCGAACACCATGGCTTGAACGTTCACCGCCGTTCCCCAGGTGTCGGGGATGTGGTGCATCCGCCTGTACACCCGCGCCCGGGGGTTGTCCCACGAGCTGAACACAGCGGCAATTGCGCCCCACAGCTGGTCCCAAGGCTCTTCGGGGAGGGACTTACCCGCCTCCGTGAGGGCCGTCTTGTATCGCTGCACGAGCTCCTGGAGATCTCCCGTGGTCAGGTCCAGATCGGTGCGGGCGTCGCGCTCCTCTTTCAGATTGTCCAGGGCCTCGTGGAACGGATCGACTCCGGAACCGGAGGTGTCCCTCACTCCCAGAACCACCGAGCCGTACATGGCCACGAACCGCCGATAGGCATCGAAGGCGAAGCGGGCGTCAGTTTGGGCGGACAGCCCGTCGGCTACGTCGTCGTTCAACCCCAGGTTGAGCACGGTGTCCATCATCCCCGGCATGGAGGCCGCCGCCCCGGAACGAACAGAGACCAAAAGCGGATGCTTGGGGTCTCCGAACTTGCGCCCGGTTGCTTCCTCCAGGTGCTGGATGCCCTCGCGCACCTGCTGCTCCAGCTGCGCAGGGTAGTGGCCCTCGTGCTGTTGGTAGTAGCGGCAGGCCTCGGTGGTGATGGTGAATCCTGGGGGAACCGGGATTCCCAGGCGGGCCATCTCTCCCAGGTTAGCACCCTTTCCCCCGAGCAGCATCTTCATGTCCGCTCCGCCGTCGGCCTTTCCGCCCCCGAAGCGGTATACGTACTTCTCAGCCTGTGCCATGGTCCCCTCCAATTAGCGCTTGGGCATACGCCTCTGCGCTGAAATACTGTAGCTCGTCCATTCCCTCTCCCACTCCTACCCAGAAGATGGGGACGCGCAAGGCACGCCATATAGGCAGGATCGCTCCTCCTTTGGCCGTCCCGTCCAGCTTGGTCAGCACAAGGCCGGTGAGGCCCACGGCCTGGTCGAAGAGTTCTGCCTGGGAAATGGCGTTTTGCCCGACGGAAGCGTCCACCACCAGAATCCGTTCGTCCGGCGGACGCCCTTGCAGCCGTTCCACCACCCGGCGCACCTTGCCTAGCTCTTCCATTAGCGGGCGCTTTGTCTGCAGGCGCCCGGCCGTATCCACTAAAACAGCATCATATCCTTGTATGCGCGCGTGTTCCACCGCGTCGTGCACGACCGCCCCCGGGTCCGCCCCGGCACGGTGCGAGACGACGCTGAGCCCCGTACGCTGTGCCAGATCGGTCAGCTGCTCCACCGCCGCCGCGCGGAACGTGTCCGCAGCCGCTAGAACAACTGTGGTTCCTTGCGCAGCCAGCGCTTTGCCCACCTTGGCCACAGTTGTGGTCTTCCCGGATCCGTTTACCCCTACGAACATGTACACTGCGGGGCCGTCTTCGGTCGGTGCCGCTACGGGTCGGCTTTGGGCAGGGGAGAGCAGCTGTACAACCTTGTCCCGCAAGAGCTTTTCCAAATCGGCAAACGAGAGCGCGCTCTGCCCGCGAAAGGGGGTCACTAGCTCCTCGGTGGCCTCCACCCCGACGTCGGCAGCGAGCAGCATCTCCTCCAGACGGTCGAGGAACTCCTCGTCCACACGGCTCTTGCCCTTGAGCGTTTCTTCCAAGGGTTGCCACAGGGTCCGGCGAGTCCGGTCCAAGCCGCTGCGGAGACGATTCCACACCGCGCTCACATCTCCTCGGGAGCGGAGAGCCCGAGAACAGCTAGCCCTCGGCGAAGGATCAATCCGGCTCCCGACAGCAGGGCGAGCCGGGCGTGGGTCGTTCTCCCCTGCCCCAGCACTCGAACCCGGCTGTAATAGGGATGGAATAACTTGGCCACCCCCTCCAGGTACTCACACAGAAGGTGTGGTGCGTACTCGTCCGCGGCGGTGCGAAGCACGTCCCCGAACCGATCTAGCTCCAGTATGAGCTCGCGCTCGCTGGGGTCGGTCAACGGCGACAAATCGACCGAGGCCAGTCCCTCCGGGGTTTCCCCCAGTCGCTCCGCCTCGCGCACCAGGGAGGCGATCCGTGTGTACGCGTACTGCACGTAATACACGGGGTTTTCCATACTGGAACTCTTGGCCAGTTCATAGTCGAAGTTCAGGTGACTGGACGGTTTGCGCATGACCATGAAGTAGCGAAATACATCTCGGCCGAGGTCGTCGACCATGTCCCGTAGACGTAGGAACCGTCCCGCACGAGTGGACATACGCTCGACGCCTTCCTGCCCGCGGACCGTGACGAACTGATGCAGGCAGTAATCGAGGAAACCCGCGGGAACACCCAGCAGGTTCAAGGCGAGAAGCACTTGCCGTTGTTCCTCCACGTGGTCCGCCCCCTGCACGTCAACCACCTTCACGAACCCGCGACGGAACTTGTCCACGTGATAAGCTATGTCCACCAGCAGGTAAGTGGGAGTGCTGTCGGAGCGCACCAGTACTGGGTCACGTCCCAGCCCGTGATCGGTGGAGCGAAGCCACAGAGCTCCCTCATGTTCGTACACCGCCCCACGTTCCCTCAGGGAGTTCAGCGTCTCCTCGATAAGTCCACGGCGGTGGAGATCTCCTTCCTTGGTCCACACGTCGAAGGATACGCCGATCGCCTCCAGGTCCGCGGTGATCATGCCCATCATCTCGTCCACTGCCAGCTTGCGAAACACCTCTTGGGTACCAGCATTCCACTCCGGATAACGGTCTCCCCAAGCGGCGGCCAGCCTATGTCCCAAGGTCAGCAGGTACTCTCCGTGGTACCCCCCCTCAGGTAGGGGCACCTCCTGGTTCAGAGCTTGGCGGTATCTTGCCCACAGGGAACGACCGAGTAGCTCTATCTGGCGGCCCTCGTCGTTTAAGTAGTACTCCCGGGTTATCTGCCATCCCTGCTCGGCCAGAAGGCTGGCCACTACGTCTCCCAGCGCAGCCTGACGACCGTGTCCCACGGTAAGTGGGCCTGTAGGGTTGGAGGAGATGAACTCTACTTGTAGTTTCCGCCCCCCCCCTCCGCCCCCCCGGCCGTAAGCTTCTCCGCGGCCTAGGACGCTGCGTACCACATCTGCCAGCGCTGCAAGGGAGAAAGTGAAGTTGACGAATCCTCCTTCCGCCGACACCGCGACGAAACGGGGGTCCCCCGCGAGGCATGCGGCGATCTCCTGGGACAGCACAGCGGGGTTCCTCTGTGCGGCAGGCGCGAGCAGAAACGCCACGCGACTGGACAGGTCCCCGTACTCGCGGCGCGGGGGACGATCAACGGGGATCTCCTCCTCGCAGGGGGTGTTTAGCTGAAGCAGGGCCTCGTTGACCGCGGCCCTGACTAAGGCTTCAAGCTGCATCTACTTCTCGATGATAAGGCGCACACCTGTCTTGGTCTCGCCGCCGATCTCCACGTCGATAAAGCCGGGGGTAACGCGCACTTCCGTCTCCCCTTCCCGCTCCACAAGCCGACGGGCGATGGCCACAGCTTTGACGGCCTGGTTGACAGCGCCGGCCCCGATCGCGTGCGCTTCCACGATACTGTCGGTCTCCAGCGCTCCGGCGATGGCACCGGCCACAGCGTTGGGGTTGGACGTTGATGCGACTTTTAGGACTTCCATCTGCCGCCTCCTTCTACCGGGGCCCCGGGGGGCGTCTCGTGCGTTGGCTAGAGCTATTATACGTGGGGTCCCGCGTCTCCGTCAACAAACGGTGTACAGGGCTTTCCGGCCTCCGGCGCGCTATACTTCCCGCCAGGGTGATGACGATGGCTCGCCGCAGGTCACGGAGGCTCGCGTGGGTGGCTTTGTTTGTGACCCCGCTGTTTCTCGGAGTGCTACCCTGGACGCCGCACCCGTTCATCCACGCCTTCATGTGGTGGGTGCCCATCCCGGAGCGGATGGAGGTCCCGCTGTGCGAGGAGTGCCCGGGGGAACGAGTGCTGGTGATCTCTCCGCACCCAGACGACGACGTGTTGGCTCTTGGGGGCACGATCGCTCAACTCCGGCTGGACGGACGTTGTGTGCTGGTGGTCTTCCTGACCAACGGGGACGCCAACCAAGCGGCGCAGATGTTGCTCACCCTGACTCCGTTCCACCGTGCCGCCGACTACCGCTCGTTGGGGTACCGTCGCCAGAAAGAGGCAGTCCGCTCTTTGGGCATCCTGGATGTCCCCCAGACGCATGTCCTCTTCCTGGGGTACCCCGATGGGGGATTGAAGGCGATGTGGTACGACCATTGGGAGAGGGAGAACCCTTATACGAGTCCGCAGACCCGGGCCGACCGTTCTCCCTATAGGAATACATACAGCGCGCAAGCCGTCTACGCTGGCGAAGACCTCCTGGCGGACTTGGTGAACATTGTCGAGCGGTTCCGCCCCACGGTCGTGTACCTTCCACACGAGGAGGACGGGCACCCCGACCATCGAGCTTCCTTCTACTTCGGCATGGGTGCTCTGGCGCACGTCGCTCCGGAGGTCGGCCCGGAGATCCGCCTGTACTTGGTGCACGTGCCCCAGTGGCCTGTCCCTCGCCAGCTCATCCCGGAGCTGAGGCTGGAGCCACCTTCGATAGAAGGGCAGTGGAGGTGGGAAACAGTCGAACTGGAGGAGTGCTTAGTGGAATTGAAGCTGGCGGCGATCAGGGCACACAGCTCGCAGCGGTGGACGAACGGCCGTTTTCTGGCGCGCTTTGTGCGGTCCACCGAGGTGTACGCTGTTCCCATGCCAGGGCCCGCTTCTGTCCCGTCGTTGCCTCGGTATTAGACATTGGCCGGTGGAGTCGATTGGGTTCGGGTTGTTCTTCGGCAAGATCCGAACTCACCGGTCTCGCAGTAGCTGCACTGCCTTCCCGTTGTGCGCGCAGGAGAACACTACCAGGCTGTTGTCGCTGTCGGAGGTCACCGTAGCGTAGAGATCGTGGATGTCCAGGCCCTGCCGGGCCAACGCGTCGGCAATCCGCCGCAGGAGCCCCGGGCGGTGGGGCAGCTCGACGACGACCACTTCTCGCTCTTGGGTTGGGTATTCCGCTTTACGTAGGGCGTCCAGCGCGTAGCTGGGCGCATCGGTCAGCAGTTGGATCTGCGCCTGTCCCTCCACGACCCGAACGCTGACAGCGAGTATGTTGATCGTCTGTCCGGCCAGGATCTGCGAGATGTCCGCTAACAACCCCACCCGGTCGGGCGTCAAGATCACCAGTTCTCTGCCGATGTTCGCTTCGGCCATGGGCTCCTCCCGGGGGTCATTATACCGAAGTCCGTAGACGTCAGTTCGTATCTTTGTCCAGTACTTCGTCGATGGTCCCCGCCATGTAGAAGGCCTGCTCTGGGAGGTGGTCCAGCTCTCCCGAACAGATCATCTTGAACCCACGCACGGTATCCTCCAGGCGCACGTACGTCCCCGGGCGGCTGGTGAAGTGTTCGGCAACGTGAAACGGTTGGGCCATGAACCGTTGTAGCTTCCGGGCCCGCATGACGATCGTCCGGTCCTCGTCCGACAGCTCCTCCATCCCCATGATGGCGATGATGTCCTGCAGGTCCTCGTGTCTCTGCAGGATGGCCTGTGTCTGTTGGGCCACCTCGTAATGCTCCGGGGACAGGATGCGCGGGTCCATGAGCCCGGAATCGGATTGCAGGGGATCGACAGCCGGGTAGATGCCCTTCTCTGCAAGGTCACGGGTGAGGAACACAGTGGCATCCAGGTGGGCGAACACAGTAGCCGGGGCGGGGTCGGTGAAGTCGTCGGCCGGCACGTAGACAGCTTGCACGGAAGTAATGGATCCCCGGCGGGTGGAGGTGATGCGTTCCTGCAGCTCGGCCATCTCTGTGGCCAACGTCGGTTGGTAGCCCACCTCGGAGGGCATACGTCCGAGCAGAGCCGAAACTTCAGAGCCAGCCTGGGCGAAGCGGAAGATGTTGTCGATGAACAGAAGCACGTCCTTCCCCTCCTCGTCCCGAAAGTATTCGGCCATGGTCACGCCCGACAGGCCCACGCGAAACCGCGCTCCCGGAGGTTCGTTCATCTGCCCGTACACGAGCACTGTGTTGGGGAGCACTCCCGCTCTCTTCATCTCCAGGTACAGGTCGTTGCCTTCACGGGAGCGTTCTCCCACCCCAGAGAACACCGAGTACCCGTGGTGCTCATAGGAGATAGCCCGGATGAGCTCCATCACCAGCACAGTCTTGCCCACGCCGGCACCGCCGAACAGGCCGATCTTGCCCCCGCGGGGGAACGGTGCGAGGAGGTCGATGACCTTGATCCCGGTCTCCAGCACCTCGTCAACCGTGGCCAGGTTCGCCAGCGGGGGCGGCTCGCGGTGGATGGGCAGGACCGGTGCGTCCTCCAAGGCAGGCTGCTCGTCGATGGGTTGCCCTGTGAGATCGAACATGCGGCCCAGGACCTGCTCTCCGACGGGCACCGTGAGGGGGGAGCCAGTGTCCTCCACCGGATGCCCGCGCCCCAGTCCATCGGTTGAGTCCATGGCCACTGCCCGGACCTCTCCGTCCCCGAGGTGTTGGGCTACCTCCAGCACCAACACCCGCCCGTCTGGGTACTCCACGCGCAGTGCCTGGTTCAGCGAGGGCAGGTGGCCGCGGGGGAAGCGGACGTCCACCACCGGTCCACGGATGGTCGTGATCCAGCCGTGCAGTTCATTAGATCGCTCGTTCATCATCCCTCCCGCAATGCCTCGGAGCCGCCTACTATGTCCGCAAGCTCGCGAGTTATCCTGTGCTGCCGTGCCTTGTTGTAGGTGAGCGTGAGCTCGTCGAGCAACTCATCTGCGTTGTCCGTGGCCGTCTTCATCGCCTGCCGGCGGATGGCCTGTTCGCTCGCCTTGGCCGTCAGGAGGATCCACAGCAGGCGCCCCGCGAGGTACACCTCCGCCGTTGTATGGAGAAGCTCCTCGAGTGCCGGCTCACTCAGGAGCTCTCCCGGAGAAGCCGGCGGGGGTTCCAGAGGCAGAAGCTTGGTCTTCTCCACCTTTTGCACGAGCTCCCCGCGGAAGTCCATGTACACAACGTGCACCTCCCTCGCCGAGGAGGGAAACAGCTCCAGCACGTCGGCCAGGAGTGTTCGGGCCACGGCAAGGTCCGGCCGCTCGTAGACGCGGGTGTAAGAGGAGGCTACCTCCCAACGACGGTTACGGAAGAAGGAGCGGGCCTTCTCTCCTCCGGCGAGCACCTTCACCTGCTCGACAGAGCGGGCAAAGCGCTCCGCCGTCCGGTTTACCTCTCCGGCGTAGCGGCCACACAGGCCCCGATCAGCGTTCACAACGAGTAGGACCTGAGCAGCCCCTTCTCCGGTCTCGAACCAAGGGTGGGAGATCCCTTCGGCTTGGGCCGCCGCCCACACTTCGCCCAGGACTTGTGGCGAGCTTTCGGCGAAGGGACGCGCCGCCTCCAGCGCCCGCTTGCGCTGGATAACGTGGATGGCGGCAATGGCGTGCATAGCCTTCGTGATCTGCTGTACATGCTGCACGTTCCGAATGCGTCGCAGTATCTGCCGGGTTTGCGTTGCCATCAGGCGCGAAATCCTTCCTTGAACTTATGCGCGGCCTGTTCCAGCGCCTGCCGCCCTTCGTCCGAGAGTTCTCCGGTGCTGCCGATGGACTGCAGAAGCTCCCCTCGATGCTCACGGAGAAATCCCACGAAGCCGCGCTCAAAGGAGGTGGCCGCCTCCGGGGGCAGGTCGTCGAGCAGTCCGGAGACGGCCGCGTACAGCACAGCCACTTGTTCCTCTACCGGCAACGGTGCGTACTGATCCTGCTTGAGGATCTCCATGACCCGCTCTCCTCGTGCCAGTTGCGCGCGGGATGCCTCATCCAGCTCCTGGGCGAACTCGGCGAACGCAGCCAAGTCTCGGTACTGTGCCAGTTCCAACCTGAGCTGTCCGGCCACCGACTTCATCGCCTGCACTTGGGCAGCACCACCCACTCGGGACACTGACAGCCCCACGTTCATCGCCGGTCGTTGGCCCTTGTTGAACAGATCGGCCTCTAGGTAAATCTGTCCGTCGGTGATAGAGATCAGGTTGGTGGGGATGTACGCGGTAATGTCGCCGGCCTTGGTCTCCACTACAGGAAGCGCAGTGAGCGAACCCCCACCATGGGCATCCGCCAGGCGGGCCGCTCTCTCCAGGAGGCGTGAGTGTGTATAGAAGATGTCCCCCGGATACGCCTCACGGCCCGGAGGCCGGCGCAGGAGGAGCGAGATCTCCCTGTAGGCGACCGCGTGCTTGGACAGGTCGTCGAACACCACCAGCGCGTCTTCCCCTTGATCGCGGAAATACTCCCCCATGGCACAGCCGGTGTACGGGGCAATGTACTGTAGTGGGGTGGGGGATTCCGCCGGCGCTGCCACGACCACGGTGTGCTCCAGCGCCTCGTACCGGCGGAGCGCGTCCACGACCTTGGCGATGGTTGAGGATTTCTGCCCGATAGCCACGTACACGCACATAAGGTCTTTGCCGCGCTGGTTGATGATCGTGTCCACTGCCAGGGCGGTCTTCCCCGTACGGCGGTCGCCGATGATCAACTCCCGTTGGCCGCGCCCGATCGGTGTCAGGGCATCCACACACTTGATTCCCGTTTGCACCGGAGTGTCCACCGGTTGCCTGCGGATCACGCCCGGGGCCTTAGCGTCGGTGTTGCGTTGCCCTTCCGGCTCCACCGCAGCTTCGCCGTCCAGCGGTCGCCCCAGCGGATCGACCACCCGCCCGAGGAAACCCCGACCTACAGGGGTGGATAGGATATCCCCAGTCCTGCGGACCTCGTCTCCCTCCTTTATCTCACTGTCGGACCCCAACAGGGCAACCCCCACAGAGTCCTCTTGCAGGTCGAGAACGAGCCCGTATATTTCGCCTGGGAACCGTAGGAGCTCTGAGGCAAGGGCAGAGCGGAGTCCGTAAACACGGGCAATCCCGTCCCCAACCTCCACGACGACGCCGACTTCCTCCATGTTCAGATCCGCGTCCAGGCGCTCGATCTGTTGGCGGAGGATGGCGGTGATCTCGTCTCTGCGTATGTTGGCCATGGCTACCCTTTCAACTCCTCAGCCAGACGCTCCAGACGTCGCCTGAGCGATACGTCGAGGCGACGTCCGGCCACCTCCAGCTCCGCGCCGGCCAGTAGAGCTGGCGTGGGCTCCACCTCGAGAACAACTGCCCTGCCCGTGGCCCCACGTAGTTGGGACTTGACCTTGTTCAGATCCTCAGGGCTCAGGGGGCGAGCGCTGCGCAGTATCGCCCGTACCAGTCTGCCATTCTCCTCTGCCGCCCTCAAGAACGCTGAGCGCAACTGGGGCAGGAACGCACCGCGCCCCCGGCGGATCATCAGTCGCAGCGCGTTGACGGTGTATGGGTGGAGGTCTCCGCCGAACGTCTGTTCAAGAACTGATTCCTTCTCCTTGGTGGGGGTGAGGGGATGAGTGAGGAGAAGGGGCAGTTGGGGGATGTCCTTCCACAGCTGCGCCAACCGTGCCAGGTCGCCTCCGATTCTCTCCTCCTCCCCGGTTGCCGCCGCCGCCTCGTACAGGGCCTCCGCGTAGCGGTGTACGGCTCTGTGGCCAGTCGCAGCGCTCAAGAGAGCAACCTCTCCGGAAGCTGGCGCCCGAGCTCTTCGAGGAGGGAGTGATGGTCCTCGGGCCGCACTTCGCGCCTGAGCACTCTCCCCGCGCCTTGCACCACCAGCTCGGCGTAGCTCCGCCTGAGTTCGACGAGAGCTTCCTCCTCCACTCTCCGCGCCTGATCCTGCCCGTCCTCCACTATCTGTTGTGCCTGACGCCGTGCGTCGTCGCGGGCCTGGCGCAGCAGACGCTGTGCCTCTGACTCCGCTTGGGACATGATCTCTCGCGCCCGGCGGTTCGCTTCGGCCAGTGTCTCCTCGCGCTGGCGGAGGAGCGCCTCCCCTTGTGCTTCTGCCTGTTGAGCCCGCTCCAATCTCTGTTGCTCCGCTTCCCGCCGGGCCTGCAGCCACTCAGACGCCGGACGGAACAGCAGGCGCTTGAGCAGCCATAGCAGGAGCCCGAAGTTGACCAGGTTCAGCACCCAGGTCCAGTTTATGTTCTCTACGACGGTGCCCCATTCAAGCTGCATCTTGCTCTCCTCAGCCGGCCACGAAGATGAGAATGATGGCCACCACCAGGGAGTAAATGCCTGTGGATTCGGCGATTGCCTGGCCCACGATCATCGTCCTGAGGAGGGAGTTCTCCATCTCCGGCTGGCGGGCCATGCCGTCCAGTGCGTGGGCTGCCGCCAGGCCCTGACCGATGGCGGGGCCGACGGCACCGATGCCCATGCACAGCCCTGCAGCCAAGTACCTGGCCACCGTGATGAGATCTGCACCACTAATGTCCATCCGTTGCCTCCTTATGAACTCACGGCCAGGTTGATGTACGCTGAGGCGAGCAAAGCGAACACCAAGGCCTGGATTGTGCCCACGAAAATACCGAAGAAACCGTCCAGCAACACCCCGAAGAACAGCGCAGCGGGGATGAAGTACACCACACGGGCGAGCAGCGTAGGTACCAGGGTCGTAAGGATGGCCCCGCCGAGGATGTTCCCAAACAGACGGAATCCGTGGGACAATGTCCGTCCCATGTCTCCGACTACGTTCATCGGCAGGAGAGCGGGATGGGGCTGCAAGTAGCTCCGCAAATGCAGGCGAACTCCCCGGGTTCGCAGCCCGTAGTAGTGGGCCAGCACGTAGACCATTATCGCCAAGCTCATGGGGATGTTCAGGTTCTGCGTCGGGGAGACGATGTACGGCACGGGGAGGATACCCACCCAGTTACAGAATAATGTGTAGAAGAACAAGACAGCGATTAGGGGCAAGAGCCGTTGACGCAACGGTTGCTCGAAACCTGCCACCAGCTGCGTCTCGGCTGTTTCGTGCACAGCGGCCACGAAGCTTGCGCGCTTGGACAACGGTCCCTCGGGGTCGCGAGGAAGCCCGCGTCTCAGCCACAGTGCCAGCGCGGTGAGCACCAGTGTCACACCCACGCCTACGGCCACGGCGGGAAGGTCGAACGAGATCCGCCACGGTCCCACTTGTAGGGTGGCGATCAGCTCCTCTCCCAGCTTCTCCATGCTCATGTACTCCTGGCCATCGACCACGCCCGCGCCCACAAGCCGCCCGTAGCCGCGCCCAGCCCGGCGACCACACCCAGGGCGGGGAGTCCAGCGGAGATCCCGCCTACTGCAAGCACCGCCATCAGCAGGTATCCGCCCGCCGCTGCTACCCCTGTCCACAGCGCTCCCCGGCGATCGGGGAGGTTCCTGTCCAGGAGGTACCCGGCCGCCCTGGCCCCGGCCACGCAGCCCAGGCCCCACCACACCGCCACGGGCCACGCCCAGCCGTAGGCGGAGAGCCCCAGCGAGGCCACCGCCGCCAACAGCGCTCCCTCACGTAGTCCGATCCAGCGCACTGTCTCCTCGCCCTCTACAGAGTCCGCATCTCCTGGGCCTTGCTCTCCACGAGCTCGTCTGTTTCTCCGACGAACTGCTGGGTGATCTCGTCCAGCTGCTCCCGAAGGCGGAAGTACTCGTCCTCGGAGACGTCCCCGTCCTTTTTCAGCGAGTCCAACTCATCGCGCCCGTCACGGCGGAGGTTCCGCAGGGCGACCTTGGCGTCTTCCCCCTTCTTCTGCACCACCTTCACTAGCTCCGCCCGTCTCTCCTCCGACAGCCGCGGGACCTTGATGCGGACAAGCTCTCCGTCGTTTTGGGGCGTGAGTCCGAGGTCTGAGGCGAGAATAGCCTTCTCCATTGCCGCGATCTGGGAGCGATCGAACGGTCGAACCACGATTAGGTCGGGATCAGGTGCGACAATGTTTGCCACGTGCTTCAGGGGGGTAGGCGCTCCGTAATAGTCTACAGTAACGTCCTCCAGTAGAGAGGGATTGGCGCGTCCCGTCTGAACTTTTACGAGTTCCCCTTTCAGCACCTTGACGCTCTTGTCCATGTTGGACTTGATACGGTCTAGTAACGCGTGTTCCATAGCTGTGCACCCCTGGGGAATCCTAGCTCTCAAGCGGAATCACTGCAAGCGATGGCCCGCGCAGGGTTGGGCGGGCGCCGCCCCGGGGGGATAATGGTGTGTGCGGATACCTATAGAAGACGTGTTAGCTGCGCACCCAACGGCCGCCGAGCTCATGGGCCGCTTGGAACGAGCCGGGTATGCCACAGTGTTGGTTGGCGGCGTGGTGCGGGACGGTGTGCGTGCAGTGTGGGAGGGGAGCAGGTGGACCACCCAGGATCTGGACATCGCTACTGCGGCTCCGCCGGACGTTGTTCAGGAAATCCTCTCCCGTTTCAAGGTACTGGTGGTGGGGCGAGCGTACGGAGTGCTCGTCGTGGTCGGCCCCGACGGAAGGCATTATGAGCTGGCCACGTTTCGCACGGAGTCAACCTACGCTGACGGGCGACATCCGGACGAAGTGCGTTGGGGGACCATGGAGGAGGATGTGCGGCGACGGGACTTCACTGTGAACGGGCTCGTCGCCACCCGGGATGGGCAGGTGATCGATCTGGTTGGAGGCATGTCCGATCTCCGGGCAGGGGTCATCCGCACCATCGGCCCCCCGGAGAAACGGTTTGCCGAGGACCGTTTACGTCTTCTGCGTGCCGTCCGGTTTTCCTGCCAGCTGGGATTCACTTTGCATGAGGAGACGGAGGAGGCCATTCGGCGTCAAGCGGCGGGACTGGCCGAAGTTTCTTGGGAGCGCATTCGTGACGAACTCCTGCGCTTGTTGGCCAGCCCCAGAGCCGCGCCCGGAGTGCGCCTGCTGCAGTCTACGGGGCTTCTGCCGCTTGTCCTCCCCGAGGTGGCGGCCTTGGACGGGGTTCCCCAACCGGTGGAGTACCACCCGGAGGGCGACGTCCTCGCCCATACGTGCGCCGCTCTCCAGGTGGCCGATGGGCTGTGGGACGATCCGCTCCTCAAGCTGGCGGTGCTCCTGCACGACGTGGGGAAGCCCGCGGCCTTGGCGCGCTGGGATGGGGAGCACATGAGCGGTCATTGTCAGACTGGGGCGGAGCTGGCCGACCGTGCCCTGCGGCGACTGCGTCTTCCCGGAAAGCAGGTGTCCTGGGTGACCCATCTGGTCCGGGAGCATATGCGGGCGGCGCGACTGCAGGACATGCGGCTGGGCAAGCAGCTCCGCTTGCTGGGTACGAACGAGCGGGCGGACGCTCCCCTCACAGAACTGACAGGGCGCTACCCCATGTTTGCTGACCTCCTGCGGCTGCTCATCTGTGACGCGGAGGGGGCGGCGCACAAGGCGTCCACCTGGCTCCCCTTGCTAAGACATGTGGTGGGACTTCTGCTCCACGTGGAGCGGATCCAAGGGTTGGAACGGGCGCGCGAACTCCTGCGGGGGGACGACGTTCTGTCGATGGGCGCAGCTCCCGGGCCCGAGGTGGGCCAGGTCCTGGAGGAGGTGCACGAGCTGATACTGGCGGGGACTATTACTTCCCGAGAACAAGCCCTCCAGGAAGCGGCGAAGCGCCTGGGAGGTCAGACGTAACGGTCGTTACCCCCCGCATGTCCCCTGGGCGGGTCGCGCCCTCCCTGGCCCTTGCGGTCGCACAGCTCTAGCCTTGGTAGGTCATGGGAACGCTGAACTTGGGACCGAACATCGAACTTCCGCTGGACGAGGCCATTGGGCAATGTGTGGCCATCCTCGGCATCCGCGGATCGGGAAAGTCCAACACCGCGGGCGTGATCTTCGAAGAGTTGCTGGCGGCCCGTTACCCCCTGTCCATCATCGACACTGATGGTGAGTACTTTGGACTCAAAGAGAAGCACGAGGTATTGGTGGTCGGCGAGGGAGAGAACGTCGATATTGAGTTGGACGCCGAGTCGGCGGCCGGCGTCGCCGAGGTTTCCTTGCGCGAGGGCGTGCCGGTGGTCGTAGACGTATCGGGGATGCTGTCTGAGGATCGCGATCTGTTTGTGCTGGAGTACTTGTCTCGATTGTGGTCATTGGCCGGAAAACTGCGCAAGCCTTACATGATCGGCATCGAGGAGTGTCATGAGTTCATCCCCCAGGGAGTGCGCAGCGAGCTCAAGGAGACAGTGGCCCGCATGGCCTTGCGGGGGAGGAAGCGAGGCCTGGGGGCGGTGATCATCTCTCAGCGCTCAGCCAAAGTGGAGAAGGATGTGTTGACCCAGGCGGGAATGCTATTTCTGCACCGGGTAGTGCACGAGGCCGACATGCGCGTGTACGGCGAGCTCCTGCCGTGGCGGAAAGGAGAGGTTAAGGAGGAGGTCGCGGCACTGGGCGTCGGGCAGTGCATATTCCTCGCCGATCAGACAGTGCGCAAGGTACAGATCAGGTTGCGGGAGACGTTCCACGGCGGATTCACGCCGGCGTTCCAACCAGTGGAGACCCCCAAGCTTCGGCAGGTGCGCGGAGAAATCCTGGCAGCTATCCAGCGAGCCAGAAGCGAGGTTGAGCCTTCGCCCGTGGTCACCCGAGCACGCGCGGAGGCGGCCGAAGCTCGCCTTGCCCTGCGGGAAGCGCGGGTGAGGGCGAGCTCTACCGCGCAGGGAACTCCCTCCGCCGGGGGTTCGACGAAAGATGCCCCGCCGGCCCGGACTGAGGAGGTGCGCCCGCGGTGGATGGAGCGCAAGGGAGAAACGCAGCCCGAGCAAACGCTCCCTCAGGAGGTCCTGCGGCAGGCGGATCGGCTGATACGTCGTCTGTCCCGTCGCCCCGTTCACGAGCGGCGCTTGCTGGCATTTCTCGCGGCTCGCGAGCCCCGCGCGTATACCACTGCTGAGCTGGGCGCGTGGATCGACTGCGCCGAGGTGGTATTGCTCTCCGAGCCTCCCGCGGAGCTTGTGGAGCTGGGTCTTGTGCACCGGGAGCGGATTGCCCGGGGGCTCACGTACCGCATGGCGCTTCGTCCGTACGTAAGCGAGGCGTTCTCCTTGTTCCACAGCGAGCTCGGCCCCGAAGGGCAGCACCAGTTGGTTAAGCACTTACGGGAAGCGCTGCTGGAGCTGGCCTGAGGTAACGGGCAACTCCCTCCCAGCGGACTAAGAGGGCTTCTGTGTTGGGGGTTGGCAAACAGGTGACACTACCCCTAATAACGCCTCTATCAGGTGTAATCCTCGACGGAGAACAGCGTGAGTTTATCCTCTTGTGGACGCAAGAAGGGGGCTTCGTCGCCGGGCTCCATTGACCTTCCGGGGCAGAGCATGCTATCATCAAAGGTAAGGAAATGATTGGAAAGGGGACCCTGTGGACGTCCGGATCGTCGAGCGATATGTGGCGGACTCCGACGCTCTGAAAGAATACGCGGAGAAGAAAGTCGCTGGCTTGTCGCGGTATTTTGACAAGGTTCAAAGCCTCGATGTGGTCATGGAGGTGGAGCGGGGACGGCACCGGGTGGAGATGGTAGGACACCTGGTGAACAAGAAAACGGCCAAGGCGGAAGCAGTTACGGACGACATGTACGCTTCCGTCGACCAGGCAGTGGAGAAGATGCAGCGCCAGCTGGTGAAGTACAAGGAGCGCCTGCGGGTGGAGCGCAAAGGCGGGGACCGGGCGGAGGCTCCGCAGGAAGAAGAGGAGCGGCCACGAATAGTGCCTGTGGACAGTTACGTCCGTAAGCCGATGACACCCGAGGAAGCCGTGTTGGAGCTGGAGGATTCGGGGAAGGACTTTTTGGTCTT
>PWTL01000063.1 GCA_003562845.1 Candidatus Acetothermia bacterium | reverse complement strand
CTTCGGTTGCCCTGCAGCTCTCCCGCAGAGAAGGGTTCGGGCTCACCGTGGCCGAAGCGCTGTGGAAGAAGACCCCGGTGGTGGCAACGAACGTCGGGGGCATCCCCTTGCAGGTAAAGCACGGGCAGACTGGTTACCTGGTGGAACCGGAGGATTACGACGCAGCAGCCGAGAGGGTGGTGGAGCTTCTGCAGAACCCGGACCTGGCCAGAGAGCTCGGGGAACAAGGGCAGATGCACGTCCGACAACGGTTCCTCCTGCCCCGGTTACTTCTGGACTGGTTGCGCCTTCTGGGAGAGCTTGCGTAGGACACCGGCGAGTCCACAGTTCCTTTCCGGCCTAGCAGACAAACTGCTGCGCAAACACGCGTTCTAGTCAGGAGATGATGCGGCATAGGCAGGCTGCGCATGCCTCCCTGGGTGTGCGACGCAGCGAGCCTCCTGGGGGTGATCAGCGACAGCGAACTCCAGCGGGGGAGCGATGAATCTGCTCTCCTCCTACGGTCTCCCCCAGTGTAACGCACGGCATTTACAGCCTTGTGGGCCATGGCTATAATGAATCGTCCGCAGCGGGCGGGCAAAGGGGAAATGACATGAAGGAAGCGGAAGTCAAGGCGTTGTTGGTGGACCCGATGAATAACTCACCGGTGATCCTCCTCAAGGATAGGAATTCGTCAAAAGCTATGCCCATCTGGATAGGCGAGGCGGAGGCTATGTCCATTGCCTTGGAGTTGCAGGGTCATGCCTTCCCCCGCCCCCTGGCCCACGACTTGATGAAGCGTCTCCTGGAATCACTGGGAGGGCAGCTCGAACAGGTAGCCATCACCGAGGTCAAGGAAGGCACTTACTACGCCACACTGAACATCCGCACCTCCGCGGGAGACCTCAAAGAGATCGATGCTCGTCCTTCTGATTCCGTGGCCCTTGCTCTGCGTACCCATTGCCCCATCTTCATCGCCGACGAGGTGTTCGACCAATCGGCGATCGAGTCCCCGTTCGCCGAAGAAGAGAAGTTCCACGATTTCGTTGACAGGGAAGTTCGAATGGCCGAGTTTCGGCGGCGTGCTCAATAGGACTTACCCACGGAACCATCTGCCCGGGGAGTCCGGAAGGGACAGCAGCTCGCGGAACTCGATGCCTTTGTCGAACTCCAGCTCCAGAACTTGCACGCAGGCAGTGCGACCCCCACGGCCCTCTTCCAGTGAGTAGACATCGATCCTCGTGAACAGAAGCCCCTCGTCCTCGATCGGCCGCTGGACGACGAGTCGGTGAAAGGGTCCTAAAGGGCCTTGTACATCGAGAACGCCGGGCTCCGGTGAGGTGACGGAGATCCGCCCTAACTGGAGAGCAGCTCGCAGGCGCCCCGCGTCCAGCAAGTTGCCCAACCACTCCTGTCCTTCCATGGGGATCTCCACCCCTGCACTCTGGCGGGGCCTGTAGTGCACGAGGAGCCAACCAGCGTCTATCTCCCGCAGGGTGTACACCTCGCCCGACATCTCTTCGGGCGCAAGGAGGTCCAACCGGATCGCCGGAGCGTCTACGTAACGGAGGAGGACCTCGACGTCCTCGTCTCCGTCCCCCTCCAGCCTCACCCGTGCCTCCAGGTCGCGAGCCGCGGCCAATGTTTCCGCTATCTGTATTAGCTGCCCGGGGGGACTCTCCGGGGACAGGGTCTGCAGGATGGGCCACCCAAGCACAGCCAGCCACGCTCCCAGTCCCACCAGGGCCACCAAGGCTACAGTCCATATTCCCCCGGCTCCGTTCATACTGAATAGATCTTACCTCCGCTGGAGTGTGGGACAACCGCCGCCTCAGTTGTGGCAAGGCCTCTTGCAGACTAGAATCGGGCCTGGTGATTCAGATGAGACTCCGCACCGTCAAGAACGCAGACATTCGCAGCCGCAACGTGCTGCTGCGCGCCGACTACAACGTGCCTCTAGTGGAGGGTCAAGTTGCCGACGACGCCAGGATCAGAGCGAGCCTGCCCACCCTGCACTTTCTGTTGGATGGGGGAGCGAAGGTGGCCGTCTGCTCTCACCTCGGGCGCCCTCAGGGGAAGCCGGTGCCCGAGTTGCGCATGGACGCGGTGGCTCAAGTGTTGGCCGAGCTGCTCGGCTGTGACGTGCCCAAGGCCAAAGACTGCGTTGGCGCACCCGCGCGCAAAGCTGTGGACAAGCTTGACCCCGGTGAACTGGTGGTGCTGGAGAACGTCCGCTTTCACCCTGAGGAGGAGTCCAACGATCCGGCCTTCGCTAAATTGATGGCCGAGCCGTTCGACCTTTATGTCAACGACGCTTTCGCCACCGCCCACCGGGCCCACGCCTCTACCAGCGGCGTAACCCAACATCTCCCGTCCTATGCCGGTTTACTTGTGGACAGGGAGATTCAAGCACTCTCGGGCCTCATAGATAACCCTCGCCGTCCATATTGCATGCTCCTGGGGGGAAAGAAGGCACAGGACAAACTGGGCGTCCTCAAGAATCTCCTGGGCAAGGTTGACAGCTTCCTCGTGGGCGGCGGGGTCGCCTTCACCTTCCTCAAGGCCCAAGGACACGAAGTAGGGGAGTCGATCGTCGACGACTCCTTGCTGGACACAATGAAGGATCTATTGCTGGAGGCTGAGAAGAGAGGAACAGAGATACTGCTCCCCAGCGACGTGATCGTCGCTCAAGAGCTGTCCGCAACAGCCTCCACTCGCGCAAGCTCAGCAACGGATATCACTGCTGGGTGGATGGGCTTGGACATCGGCCCGGAAACGGTACGTAGGTACTCCGAGGTTCTGAAGGGCGCGGGGACAGTCGTCTGGGCCGGACCCATGGGGGCTTTCGAGATAGACGCCTTCGCTTCCGGCACTCGCTCTCTAGCGGAGCTTCTAGCCGGGATCAAGGGGTTCACCGTGGTCGGGGGAGGAGAGACCGGGGAGGCGGTGGCCAAGCTGGGCTTGGCCGACAAGTTCGGACATCTGTCGACCGGCGGGGGGGCCACGCTGGCCTTCCTCCAAGGAAAGACGATGCCGGCGCTAGAGCCTCTACGGGCGGACTAGAAACAACCTCCGTGGCTTGCCTCTCGCACAGGGCGCTGGCATGAGCCCGCGGTGGCGAGCTATAATACGTGCACAAAGCGGGCATAGCTCAGTCGGTAGAGCGTCGGCTTCCCAAGCCGAAGGTCACGGGTTCGATCCCCGTTGCCCGCTCCAACTGCTCGAACATTGCCCAACCCTTAACGCACTCCACCTTCACAAGAGGACCATGAAGCGCACCGTGTCCCCTCCGCACGCTCAATGGTACACAGTGGAGTTCGGTGAGGTTCTCCTGATGGGGCGACGTGCTACCATGAGGAGAGGTGAGAGAGTTGAAGCGAGAACGCAGACACCTATGGGCGCTTGTGGCGATTGTGCTGGTGTGGACAGCTTCCGCGGCTGCGGATGCCCCGTCTCCTGAACACGTCCTAGGCGGTCACCGAGGTACCGTGGCCGCAGTGGCGTTCAGCCCTGACGGAGCACTGCTGGCCAGTGCGTCGTTGGACGGCACAGTGCGGCTGTGGGATCCGGAGGACGGCGTTGAAATCGCACTGCTCCTCGGACACGAGCACTTCGTGAACGCATTGGACTTCAGTCCCGACGGGACCCAACTGGCCAGTGGCGCAGCGGACGGAGAAGTGCGGCTGTGGGTACTCACGGCCGGGGAGGGCGAAACAGCAGTGTGGGAGAGCACTGCCAGCCTCACGGGTCCCGCAGGCGCCGTCACCGCAGTGGCCTTCCATCCCCAAGGGACTTCACTTGCTGGCGCCGCCGACGACGCCTTGCTCTGGCTATGGGATGTGGACTCCCAAGAAGTAGTGGCCACCCTCGCCGGACACGGTCTGGGGTTGACCTCGGTGGCGTTCAGTCCGGACGGCGAACTTGTGGCGACCGGTTCGGCGGACATGACGGTCCGCTTGTGGAACGTGGCCGACGGGGAGGCAGTCCGCACCCTCTCCGGTCACATGTACGCGGTACAAGCGCTGGCGTTCAGCCCAGACGGGCGCCTGTTGGCCTCGGGGTCGGCCGACCACACAGTGCGCCTGTGGGACGTGGACACCGGAGAAGAAGTGGCCATCCTCAGGGGACACGAGGGGTGGGTGGAAGCAGTAGCGTTCTCCCCTGACGGGGACCTGCTGGCGTCCGGCGCGGGCGACGACTCTGTGCGGTTGTGGAGAATGCCCGACGGGGAGCCCTTGACCGCTCTTGTGGGGCACAGATACTCCGTGCGTACGGTGGCCTTCAGCCCCGACGGGGTCTGGCTTGCCAGTGGAGGAGGGGACACCAAAGCCCTTGTGTGGCGCGTGCCCGGACGTTGAGCCCACTGCGGTTCGTAGCGTAGAGTTTCGCGGCCGGCGCCGACGGCCCTAGGGGGATTCCGTGGACGAGAAAGCTCTCGAGCTGAACCTGGACAGCCTGGCAGAGGAGGCACGCCAGTGTCGGCAGTGCCCATTGGCTGAACAACGCACCAGTGTAGTGTTCGGGGAAGGAAACCCCACGGCTGACCTCATGTTCATCGGCGAGGGACCCGGCGAGGTGGAGGACCGTACAGGGCGGCCATTCGTTGGCCCGGCCGGCCAGAAGCTGACCGAGGTGCTGCGGTCGGTGAAGATAGATCGTCAAAGCGTGTACATCACCAACATGGTCAAGTGCCAGCCGCCGGGAAACCGGGTCCCCACGAAGACGGAGATGGAAGCGTGCTGGGATTGGTTAGCGGCGCAGATCGCGCTCATAAGACCACTACTCATCGTAACGCTGGGCAACACCCCCAGTCAACGTTTCCTCGAGGCACGCGAGGGGATCGGGCAGCTGCGGGGTAAGCTATATAGCTGGAAGGGGGGTATAGAGGTGTTCCCTATGTTCCACCCCAGCTACCTCCTGCGAAACCCGAGCAAGACCAAAGGGAGTCCCAAACACCTAACATGGCTGGATATCCAAGCAGTGGCCGACAGGATCTCTCTCCTCCGCTCCCAGAGCCCGGGGAGCTGACCGAGGCGCAGCGCGAAGAGCTCTGTGAGCGCGCGCTGGAGCAGGCGGAACGCTTGCGGCGAAGCAAGCGCTACCGTGAGGGGATCGATCTATTGGTCGAGGCGTTGAAGTACGGCCTGCACAAACCCTTGGTCTACTTCCGCCTGGGAAACATCTACTTCGACAGCGGCGATCTCACTCGAGCTGAATACGCCTATAAGCGCGCTATCGATGAGGATGCCCACCATGCTTCGGCACACCACAATCTGGGGGTGGTGTACCGCAAGCAGGGCCAGGTAAGCCAATCGGTACGCTACCTGAAAAGAGCCCGCCGCTTGGAGCTGCGCCACCCGCGGAAGGTCGAGCTGTCCCCCCAGCAAAAGCGTGCGGCAAAGCGAACGCTCCTCCCATTGTCCGCAGCGCCCCTTATCATCCTCGTGGTGATTGTGCTCGTCGTCTTCCTCCTCAGCCGTCTCACCTAGCCACGTATTGATCGTACAGGGACTGCGCTCGCCGTGGATCATGAGTTCCCTTGACGAGCGCCCGTCCGTCGGCGAATACAAGGAACGAGGCCTCGGGAAGATCGACAGCGAGCACAGAGCCCTTACGGTGCACCGAACCAAGCCGTGCCAGCCTCCGGCCCACCTCTTCCAGATCGAGTTCCAGCGGGCGGCGCGGCAGTACCTGCACAGCGTCTCCGCACAGCACAGTGGTGCGGGAAGACAGCTCGAGGTACGGGTACTCTCCTCGCCCGCATGTCGGGCAGTCAGCCGATCGGGGCACGGGCGCGTGATCCGCATGCCGTCCCCACAGGTCCAGGTGCACGAGATCCTCCGTCGAGGAGCCCGCGGGGTCCAGGATCAACCGAATGGCGGCCGCCGCCTGCAGGGCGGCTAGAGCCATGGGAACTGGCCCGAGGATGCCCGCCGAAGCGCAGGTGGGGAGTGCACCGGCGGGGGGGGGTTCAGGAAACAGGCACCGCAGACATGGTCCCTCCCTCGGCCGTACAGGCATGTTCATCCCGTGGGTACCGAGGACAGCAGTATATGTCCAGGGAACGCGGTGCTTCACGCAGGCGTCATTGAGCATGTACCTGGTCTCCAGGTTGTCCAGGCCATCGACCACCACATCGGCGGCGGGAACCCACTCCTCGGCCTCTGCTGGTCCCATGTGAACTACATATGCGCTGATATCCGCGCCAGGGTCGATCCTCTGCAGGGCCGCAGCGCACCTCTCGGCCTTGGGCTGCCCCACATCTTCCAGCACCATAAGGGAGACGCGGTGCACATTGTGAAGTTCCAGGACATCCCGGTCCACCAAAGTCAACCGGCCTATCCCTGCTCTGAGCAAGGCCTCCGCCGTGTGGCTGCCAAGCGCCCCGCAGCCGGCCACGAGTACATGAGCGGAGGCCAGCTTCCTCTGCCCGTCCTCCCCTACCTGCGGGAGGACCACCTGACGGGAGAACCGCTCAACCACGGGTCTCCCCTCTCACGTAACCAGTGACCACGATATCTTCTCCCACTGTCTCCACGGACAGGTCACAAAGAGGGAGACCGCTGCAGGGATCGTCCACTCCCTCTCCTCCCACCCCACACACGGCCCCACTTCCTCCGAGGACCACCGGCGCATAGAAGAACACCACTTTGTGCACCAGTCCCTGAGACAGAAACGACCATGCTACCTCTCCGCCTCCCTCTACCAAAACGGAGTCCACTCCCTGCGCGGCCAATGCCTCCACCAGCGGAAGCAGCTCCACCTTGCCCCCGGCGGAGGGGAAGGTCCATACCCACGCTCCCGCCTGCTCCAGCGCCCGCACCCGTTCCGCCGGCGCCTGCTCCCCCGCCACCACCACCGCCCTGCCCGGAGGGCGCAGTAGCCGCGCGTCCGGAGGCGTACGCGCAGCAGTGTCCAACACCACCCGCAATGGCTGTGGCCCCTCCAACTCCCTGAGGTCAAGCCGCGGGTCGTCGGCCAGCACGGTGTTCACCCCCACAAGAACCGCCGCGTTGCGGCGCCGCAACCGCTGCACCAGTTGGCGAGCAGGTATCCCCGTTATCCACCGCGAAGCGCCGGTCGTCGTCGCGATCTTGCCGTCCATGCTCATCGCCAACTTCAACGTCACGAACGGGGTGCCACAGGTCACCCAGTGGAAGAAGACCTCGTTCAGTACACGTGCATTGGCTTCCAACAGCCCCTCCTCCACCAGCAGACCCGCCTCCCGCAGGGCGGCGAAGCCCTGCCCGTTCACCAACGGGTTAGGATCCCCGACAGACACGAACACCCTGCTGATGCCCGCCGCCTTTATTCTCTCCGTACAGGGCGGCGTTCGTCCACGATGAGAGCACGGCTCCAGGTTGACGTACAGGTCGCCCCCACGGGCCGCGGGGCCCGCCTGGTCGAGGGCGAGCACTTCGGCGTGGGGTGCGCCGGGACGCGAATGATACCCCTGGCCCACTACTTCCTCGCCGCGGGCGACCACAGCGCCCACCACAGGGTTAGGCCGAGTACGGCCCTCACCGAGCGCCGCCAGCTCCAGCGCTCGACGCATGAACTGCTCTCTCACCCCACGGCCTCTCGCAGCTCGCGCACTGCCGCACGAGGATCGGGTTGGCCGAACACTGCCGAGCCCGCGACAATGATATCTGCTCCGGCACGCACCACTTGCGCGATGTTCCCCTTGCCGATCCCCCCGTCCACCGACACCGTGACCCCCCGCTGTCCGATCGCCTCTCGCAGCTTGGCGATCCGCTCCAGCGAAACCGGGTTGAACTCCTGGCCGCCAAAGCCCGGGTCGACAGACATCACCAGCACTCGATCCACTTGCCCCAAAAACGGCAGAACGGTCTGCAAGGACGTAGCGGGACGCATCGTGATCCCCGCCAAACAGCCGAGGTCACGTATGTATTCCAAGGTTTGTTCCGGTGGATCAGCTGATTCCACATGTACAGTGATGCAGTCGGCAGGCTCCACCTCGAACCGCGGTATATAGGTCGCAGGCCGGTCGATCATGAGATGGATGTCCAAGGGGAGCGTGGTGTGACGCCGGAGGGCGTTGCACACCGGCGGACCGAACGTCAAGTTGGAGACGAAGTGACCATCCATGACGTCGAAGTGGAGGAGATCCACGATATCCTCCACCAGTGCCGCCTGGTCGGCGAGCCGGGCAAGATCGGCCGCCAACAGAGAAGGGGCTAGCTTCATCGGCGACGTGCCATGAGCAACATGACCAGGAGCTGCATCGCCGCCATGGCCGCAGCGGCCACGTAGGTCAACGCCGCGGCGGTGAGGACCTGCTTCACCCCGCCCAGTTCTTCCTCGGTAACGCTTCCGCTGTCCCGCAGCGCGGCCACCGCCCGGCGAGAGGCGTTGAACTCCACCGGCAGGGTGATCACGGTGAACAACACCGCAGCGGCAAAGAGGATAATCCCCACGTTGAGCAACATCTCCGATTGAAACAACACTCCCACGAAGAACAAAGGGAACGCCAGCTGCGAGCCGAAACTGGCCACGGGAACTACTGCGCTACGGAGCGCAAGCGGCGCGTAGCCGCGAGCGTGCTGGATAGCGTGGCCCGCCTCGTGGGCAGCCACGCCCACGGCAGCCACCGAGGCCGAACCCGGCGCCGAAAGGCGCAGCGCTTTGTTCCGCGGGTCATAGTGATCGCCCATGGCCCGCGAGGTCCCTGCTATCGTCACCCCCTGAACTCCCGCTCTGGCCAATATGTCCTCGGCCACCTGTGAGGCAGACAGGCCACGCCTAGTGTTGACCTGCTTGTACTTGTTGAACGTGCGCCGGACCTTGTACTGCGCATAGATGGCCAGAATCAAGGCCGGCAACAACACGAGCAATGTCTCTGGGTAGAACAGCCATAGGAGCCCCATGGCTTCACCTCCTCAGCCTTCGGCAGCGATTATAGCCGGCGCACATGTACGGACCAGGCGGGGGAGGGACCGATAGGCCGGATTCTGTCGCGAGGAGCCATCCATCTATGCGGCCTACCCGGAGGCATCGGGCGGGCCACCCTCAAGCGCCTCCCTATTCGGCCTCGCTCCGGCCGGGGTTTACCGTGCCCGTGGCCTCGCGGCCCCGGCGGTGGGCTCTTACCCCACCGTTTCACCCTTACCCGTCCCCGCACCATGTTCTCTCGCTGAAGAGAACTGTGCGGAGTCGTCGGCGGTTTGTTTTCTGTGGCACTTTCCAGGGGTTACCCCCTCTCGGCTTGCGCCGAGCGACCTGCCCTGCGGAGTCCGGACCTTCCTCAGGGGCGGAAACCCCCGCGGCTCCTTGGCCCGCTCCCCCGCCTTGGCGCCCGGGTGTAGCGACACCGCGGGCACAACCAAATTATACCACCCCACGACCTGGCCTTGCGCAAGGGGCGCAGGCAGTGAGGGCAAAACAGCCTGCGGGCCAGGAGAACCAGCGCCGTCAGTCCCCCGGCCCCTACTGCAAGGGCAAACCACAGCGGGCTGCCGCCAGTGTCGCCCCCCGCCGCTTCTGGAGGAGCGGCCAGAGCAGTGGCCCAGGAGATAGCCGCTGCACCTGGAGACCCCAAGTTCGCTGCTGACTGCGCGCGAGCCCGCAGGGCCTCCCAGCGTTCATACGAAATCCGCGCTGCCGCCCCTTCGCCCGGGTGCCCAGCGGCGTGCCAGCGCCCGCGCTCATCGCGCAGGAGGACGAGCAACACACTATCCGGGCCGAGTCCCCAAAACGAGAAGACGCGGCGCGCGTACAGATGTGGATCGGCGAACGGGTCGTGCCAGCTCGCCAGGTACACAAGCTCCACTCCCCTCTCTAGCAACCGCTCCACTGTCTCCTGCATCTCGCTGCGCTGATGACGGTCCAGGGTCTGGCCATAATCGTTCACGGAGCCTACGGGAAGGGGGAGCGTCTCGGAGAGGGACGGTACAGTTAGCCCCCAGACCAGTAAAGAAATCGCGAGCAGTTCTCGCACGTCACCACCTCGCGCTCCGCCCGTACCCGCTCCAGAGTGGTCTCAGAGAGCCGCAAGTGACAACCTCCGCAATTCTCGCCTTTCACAAGGGCCAGCGGGTCGGGAAGCTGCTCCAACAGACGTTTGTAGTGCTCCATGATGTGCGAAGGGACCTTCTGCGCCCAAGACTCTCTCTGTCCTAGCTCTTGCGCGCGATCTGCTTCCAGTGAGGATACCCTCCTCCGCACTCTGGCCATCTCCTCATCGAGGCGGGCCAGACGCTGCCGATGTTGTTGTTCTTCTTCCCGTAGGCTGATCTCATCTGACTCCCCCTGCTCCATGAGCGACAGCGATTCCTCGGCGAGGGTATCCATTTTTTCCCGGAGCAGGCGGATCTGTTCTCTGAGGTGCTCCATCTCCTTGTAGGAGATAATCTCCTCGTCCAGCTTCTTCTGATATGCACGCACGCGCCCGTCCAACTCGTCGACCTCGGCGGCCCGCCGACTCGCCCTGCGGAGCAGCTCAGTGTGCTCGTCTTTCCTCCTCTGAATGGCGTCAAGCTCCTCCTGGCGTCGCCGCTCGAGGAGGTCCAACTCCCGCGCCAGATCAGTTAGCTTGCCTTCTATAGCGCGTAGGCGCGCATCGGAGCGCCCCAGCTCTTTGAGGAATCCAAGCTCGCCACTCACCCGGTCATCACCTGAAGCTCCGAGAACTCCTTTTCTAGACAGCGTGCAACGTGGTCTACAAAGGCGAGTTCCAACTCACGATTGCCGAAGCAGATCACCGTCGAACCCTCTTCAGCCGCCTCGGTGCCTGCCATGTCGCCCCCGAGTTCATCCACGGAAAGAACTCTACCTCCCTCAGCCCACCCTGTACTGTGTCGTGGGGATGATGGGTGCGTGAGCTCAGGGTCCAAAGCCACCAGGGTCTTCCAACACTCCTCGTCCAGCGGGCCCACCGGAAGACCGCTGGGGTCGCGTTTCTCCGCCAACACCGGAGGGAACAAAGAATCCACGAATGCCGTCACATCTTTGCGTTGCACGATCGCTCAGTGTAGCGTTCGCCTTGCTTGTTCCGCAAGGCTCCTTCCGCTTATGGTAGAGTGTGAATGACAGCGGACGACACACGCTGGTGCTGGGAGTTGCCGGATCGGCCCGCCGGGGGGGTAACTCCGATCGGCTATTGGAGGAGGCTCTCGCTGGTGCCGCAGAGAGCGCCCGCGTAGAACACCTCCTGGCCTCAGAGCTGAAGGTGGAACCGTGCCGCGCCTGTGACGCCTGCCGCACGCTAGGCCACTGTATTATCGGCAGCGACGCCGCTGTAGTGCACGAGAAGTTGAGTGCAGCCGACGCGCTGATCCTGTCCACTCCGGTCTACTTCGGGGGCGTTCCCGCCCGGCTCAAGGCGCTCATAGATCGCGCGCAAGCTCAACACTGGTCCTGGCTCAAACGCGGCAGCCCTCCGCCAAGCAAACCCGCGCTACTGCTGGTAGCGGCGGGAAGGCCGCACATGAAGAACTCCCTTGCCAGTGTGAGAACCACAGCCGCCGCGTGGCTGGCCGTTCTCGGGTTCTGGGTGTGGGAGGTCCGAGGGTACTCGGGGCTGGACGAAGCAAGCGCCGCGGCCGCCCGGCCCGAGATCCTCGCTGAAGCACGCACACTGGGCCGTCAGCTCGCCGTAGCGGAAGCTAAAGGGCGGCGGAGCCGCTGAAGGTCCGCCGCCCCGGCGTCTACGACTTCTTCTCTTCCCTGTCCAAGTACTGAAGAATCGCTTCCACCACCAAGTAGTTGATGGAACGATCCTTCTTGTCCGCCTGCTTCCGCAGTCGCTCCATCACGTTCTCTTGCGCCTTCTTCTGCGGTATATAGATGGAGATCTTGTCGAGTGTCTTCCGCGGTTCCGTGCCCCTTGGCATACTTAGTTCCCCCCCATACTTGCTGAGTTTTTTACCATGACAAATCGCATATGCTCATTGTCATAGCACGGCCGCTATACTACACTCCCCGCAGGGAAAAGTCAATGGGGGCGGTACCAGTGGTGTTTGGGACATGGATCCGTAATGTACGAACACGTATTGGATTAAGGCAATATGAAATGGCTGCCGCCTTAGACGTCCATTGGACCACGCTTTCCCGTTGGGAGCGGGGCGTGGCCGAGCCCCAGTTGAATCAGCTGTGGGAAGCCGCGCGGCTGTACCTTCAGTGGGCGCTGGCCGCTGAGCTGCACAGCACAGGGACTCCCCTCCCCGAGTGCCGCGTGCCCCGAGCGGTGATCTTCTGCGACGAGCAGGGGGCACCAGGAGTGGACTGGTTTGTGCGTGATGCGCTTGCCCGCGGGGACCGCGTGAACATCCTCGTTTCCGACAGCAGAGCATCGTTCGCGAAGTCCTGGAAAGGGCTTACAGCAGGGACTCCGGCCCCGCTCGCCGCACAGCGAAAGGGCCGCGTGCAGTTGCTGCAGCTGGACTCAGTGTTTCAGTTTACGGACGGCGGGCTCGATGTTCGTAAGGCCTTCTCCGCCATCATGCGCCAAGAGGACGCCGCCATTAGCGAGGGGTGGTCCGGGGTTGCATGGCTGGCCGATTGTCGAACAGCTCTCCGGCGACCCGTGGTCCAGGCGAGCATCATGTCCTTCGAGCGGTTGACGGAGTCACTCGCCGGCAGGGCCAGCAGCAGCCGGGGGCTCGTTCTCTACCCCTCCGAGATCACGAACCCCCGCCTCAGGGCCTGTCTTCTGTGTAGCCACCGCTGGGTAGTCTCCGGACAAGGACCCGTGCACAATGTCTTCTACGGTGATCTCAACCTGTGCTTGACCAGGGTGATCGAGGAGGCGGCCAATGGGCAGGACCGAGGCGACGAGAGGG
The DNA here is from genome assembly GCA_003562845.1 of Candidatus Acetothermia bacterium. Lineage (GTDB taxonomy): Bacteria > Bipolaricaulota > Bipolaricaulia > Bipolaricaulales > Bipolaricaulaceae > T3SED10-47. Next base: position 2,267 of record PWTL01000063.1, on the reverse strand, counting down.
AAGGTGCTCCCTCACGAGTGCGGCCCGACTGTCAGTGACGCTGACGTGGAGCTAGGGGGAACTCTACAGCTTACCTCTCCTCGCACCCTGCGCAGTGTTCTCTCCGCGCACGGCATTCGCCTGTCCAAAGCATTGGGACAGCACTTCCTCGCCGATGCCAACATCTTGGCCAGAATTGTAGATGCATGTGCCCTTCACGGGGACGAGAAGGTGGTGGAGGTCGGCGCCGGCGTGGGAACGTTGACCCTGGCCCTGGCTCCCCACGCCCGCCGGCTGTGGGCAGTGGAGAAGGACGAACGACTCATCCCCATCCTGCAAGAGCATGTACGCGGCAGCCACTCCGTGGAGGTAGTGCACGGCGACTTCCGCCGGCTGCAGCTCGCATCCTTGGGCGAGGAACTCGTAACAGCGGGTAATCTCCCGTACGGGATCACAAGTGAGGTGCTGCTGAAACTTATCCGGGAACGCGCTTGCGTTCGCCGCGCCGTGTTCATGGTGCAAAGAGAGGTGGGGGAGCGCTTGGTGCAGGGCCCCGGAGCGCAAGCCTCGCGCCTCGGCCTGCACCTGAGGGCCTACTACGAGCTGAGCGTGCTGCGACGGGTGCCGCGCACGGTGTTCTACCCTCCGCCCGAGGTGGACTCGGTGTTGCTTTCCCTGCAACGACTGTCGGAAAGGCGCATTAGCTCCCCTCCAGATGTCTTCGAGCAGGTACTGAAGGCCCTGTACGCCACACGGCGCAAGACCGCCCATAACGCTCTGGCGAGGCTCGTTTCGCGCCAACGTGCAGCACACGCACTGGCAGCGCTCGATCTGCCCCCTTCCGTGCGTGGCGAGGCCCTCTCCCTGGAGGAGGTCGACGCGTTGGCCAGAGAGCTGTTCGCGTCAGAGTGATATGCTCCAGGAGATAACGAGAGCGGGATTCCTGTCCTCAGAGGCCGGATCGTCGCTGACCCAAGCCGTCTCCACCTCTACCCCCGGCCGGAGCTCAACCTCCACGTTCGCAAACCATCTGGTCAGGGACAGCAACCCTTCAGCAGCAGTCGCTGTGTATACCCCCAGCTCGAGGGCACCCGCATCCCACTCTCGCAGCAACGCCCATCTGCCGTCCTCCCAACTCCACGTGCCCTGCAAACGGCGGAAACCTGCATGGCGATACCATGCGGGGCGGGGAGCAGAGGGGCGGTCCAGGGCGAGTACTGCATGGGCGTTCCACCCCCGGTCGAGGCTACACTCCACACTAGCTCCCTCCACCATCAACGCGAGCGAGTCCGCGCCCAGTTGAGCAGCGACGTGCGCTCGGATGTGCCCCCGCTCCTCCCAGTTCACCACGGGCTGCACTTCCCCGCCCGACAACCCCCAGTCAACCTCAGCATCCCAGGAGAGGGCACCCCACAGCTGGCCTCCCTCGATGCTCGCCTCGAGCCGCGGAGGATCCTCCGGACCGACCCACAGCTGCAACTCCAGCTTCGCTTCTCGACCCAAGCTCAGGCCCCGCAGGTGGAGCTCCGTTTCCCGCCATGCCAGACCAAGCCCTCGGTCCTCCCAAAACGAGGTGACACGCAGGTCCTCACTTCCCAACAGTTCATCCCACCGCAACCGCACCTCGGTTCGATACGGATACTGGAAGTAGACGAGCACATCCTCCAAGAACAGTTCGTCCAGGCTCCACCCGAGGCCGACTCGCGCATCGAGGTAGGCCCGCGCTTCAGGAGCGGGACGCAAAGGGCGCTGGAACTCGCGGGGATCGAAGGAAAGCGCCAGGCTATAGCGATCGGTGTAGGTCGTCCCATCGGCACAGCTGACCCGCAGTCCGCGAGCGACGAACGCCACCCGTGACGCTGCCTCCAACTCGGGCCGGATAATGTGCCAACGCCCACTCTTCTTGTCCAAGGCCACAACCTCCAGAAACGCAAGTCGCTCCACATCCCAACTGTGGTGAACACGGTGGTGCAGGCGCACCGATAGCTCTCCCGGTCCTACAGGCACCCCGCCGCGGATCCACCCATAGCGGAGGTGGGGAGCGGGGGAGAACCAGGAAACCTGCGGGTAGGGCACACCCTCCAGGGTGCGGTTCAACCCCAGCAGGCGGCGCGAATAGGGGGAGAAAGCGGCCCTTCCCTCTGCATTCCATTGTCCCCACCGCCAGCGAACTACTCCCAGATAGTCGCGCAGCATTTCTCCGCTCCAGTCGAGTCGAGCCCGTAGGGACACACTGGGGAGTGCCGCGTCCACGGTAAGCCTGGTGCGCTGTAGCTCGATAGCGCCCG
>PWTL01000047.1 GCA_003562845.1 Candidatus Acetothermia bacterium | reverse complement strand
CACTCCCGTACACCCTGGACTCGAGGCAGTCATATCGGTCCCCGTGGGAAGAGAAGGCGTGTTTCAGGCTGTGGCAGATCGAGAGCACGCGTTCACGGCTGCCGACGTCGCACTGGCGGAGATCCTCGCCGGCCACCTGCGGGGCAGTCTGCAGCGAATTCGCCTAGCGGAGGACCTCCGCGAACAAGCCACCCGCGATCCCCTGACGGGCCTCCACAATCGGCGATTCCTCAAAGAAATCCTGGAGAGGGAGGGGGAGCGAGCAAGGCGTTACGAACACCCTATTTCCGTGGTGATGGCGGACATCGACCAGTTCAAGGAGGTCAACGATCGGTTCGGCCATGTTCGGGGAGACCAAGTCCTTTGCGAGGTGGCCCGCTTGCTCCGCAGAAGCGTGCGGGACGGCGACTACGTGGTCCGCTATGGGGGAGAGGAGTTCGTGATTGTCATGCCGGAGACGGCGGATCGGGCCGGTGAGGTGATCGAACGCTTGCAGGAGGCGGTGCGGGATTGGACACTGGAGGCTGGCCTCCAGGACCTGCCGTTCGGCCTGACCATGGGCTCGGCAGTGTGGGATCCTCAGAGCGAGCGGGGTGGATCGTGGGAGTCGCTGCTGGAACGGGCCGATCAGGTGCTGTACAGCTTCAAACGACGCAAAGCCCGTTAGGCTTGGAGTTGACAGGGCTTCAGGAACTGCTGAGGCGGCGCCGCGCGACCTGCAATGACCTGTGCAGGGCGCGGCCGAACAGGGACCGCCGCAGGAGGACAGCGTCGTAGCGACACACCTCGTGGCAGCACATGCAGCGGATGCACCTCCGCCGATCGATGCGTGCCTTGTTCCCCTGCATGGCGGCTGCTCCCGCCGGGCAGATGGAGACGCACGCTCCACAGCCGACGCACTGGTGGGGCAGCACTCGCGGATACGCCGTGAGCTGATTTGTGAACAACCGGGCCAAGGCTGGAGGTACTCTGCCCAGGTAGCGAACAGGTGCGGTTGACGGGAGCGCAAAAGGGGTCAGCTGTGCCATCTCCAGCGGCTCCCCGACGAGCTCGATTTCTCCGAGATCCCCCACCCCCACACCACGCTCATGCGCCACCTGTATGGTGCCGACTCCCAGCGGTTCCAGGCCTATTATGTGGGCGGCAGCGGCGTCCAGGGCCACGGCGTCCCTGCTGGCAAGAACTAGCCCCACCTCGCGCGGGCTGCCGGCGGCGGGACCTTCTCCCTCCATTCCCACCACTGCGTCCAAGATGTGCAGACTCGGAAGCACGGCAGCGTAGATGTCCACAAGGGCTTGGCTGAACGCGGCCAACTGGCTGAAGCGGCCATGGTAGCTGGAACGGAACCCACCGGGGATGACCCCGTACAGGTTTTTCACCGCTCCGGTGAGCGTGGTGAGAGAGTGAGTCTTGAGCTTGGGCAGGTTGACGACGACGTCGGCCTCGAGGATCGCTCGGGCGATGTACAGTCGGTTCAGCACCTTGCCTGGACAATCTACCTCACTGAATCCTTGCTCCTTCAGGTTGACCAAGGGGACCCCGAGACGTAGGGCAACCTCGCGGTAGCCGGAGAGCTGAAACGGATCCCCTTCCCCCTGCACGTCATCGCCGAAACTGACCAAGGAGGTGATCTTCAGGAGTCTCTCCAGGACAGCCTCGGCGACCGCCGGATGCGTGACGATGGCCCGCTCAGGGGGGGCGGGGGGCGAAAGGTGATTCACCTTGACGAACACGCGATCCCCGGGTCGAACGAAGCTCTCCAGCCCTCCCAGTGGGCGGAGGGCTTCCTCGACAGCGCTTGCCACCTCGGAGCGCTCGTATCCCCTGCAGCGAACCACTGCCACGCGCGGCTTACTCATAACGGTCCATGGTGCACTAGTCCTCAGTCTGGCGCCAGGGCCGATGGCCAAAGCTGGCTACCTCCACTATCATGGGGGACAACCATACAACAGGAGGCGGAACATGCCGCGATGCTTTCCTGAACCTTACAAAATCAAGATGGTGGAACCGCTCCAGGTCACGACAAAGGAATACCGACAGCGCTGCCTGGAAGAGGCCGGGTATAACACCTTTCTTCTGGCGAGCAAGGACGTGTTCATCGATCTCCTCACTGATAGCGGCACCAGCGCCATGAGCGATGTGCAGTGGGCGGGGCTTATGCGGGGGGACGAGGCCTACGCCGGCAGCCGCAACTTCTACAACCTCTGTGAGGCAGTACAGGAGGTCCTGGGCTACGCGCATGTAGTGCCTACGCACCAGGGGAGAGGCGCGGAGCACTTGTTCTTCCAGAATTTTCTCCGCGCGGGCGATGTGGTACCGATGAACATGTACTTCACCACAACCCGGCAGCACGCGGAGCTCGCTGGAGGGTTGTTCCAGGACGTTATCGTTGACGAGGCACACGACCCCGCGTCACGCTTTCCGTGGAAGGGGAACGTTGACCTGGAAAAGCTGCGTGCGCTTGTGGCGAAGTACGGCGCTGACCGGGTGCGCATGGTCAGCGTCGCCCCCAACGTGAACATGGCCGGTGGCCAACCCTGCAGTATGGCTAACCTCAAGGAACTACGATCGTACTGCAAGCAGAACGGCATCCGCATCTTCATGGACATCACCCGCATTGCAGAGAACGCGCACTTCATCAAGGAGCGCGAGGAAGGCTATGCCCAGTGGTCCATCAAGGATATCGTGCGCGAGATATGTGCTCACAGCGATGGAGCGTGGATGAGCGCCAAGAAAGATGGCCTGGTCAACATCGGTGGGTTCCTCGCCTTCCACAAGGGGCAGGAGGACCTGTTCGAACAATGTCGGAGTATGGTCGTGGTGTACGAGGGTCTGCACACCTATGGGGGCATGGCCGGGCGGGATATGGAAGCCCTGGCGATCGGGCTGCGCGAGGTGTGTCAGGCCGACTACCTGGCGGCGCGGGTTGGACAGGTGCGTTTCCTCCACGAGCTCTTGGACGAGGAGAAGGTGCCATTGGTTCACCCGTGTGGAGGGCACGGTGTGTTCCTGAACGCCCGCGAATTCCTGCCGCATCTGGACCAGGACCAGTATCCCGCACAGATGCTCGCCGCCCAGATCTACGCCGAGGGTGGCGTTCGGAGCATGGAGCGGGGGAACGTCAGCGCGGGTAGAGACCCGGAGACAGGGCAGAACCGCCGGCCCCGGCTGGAGTTGGTACGGCTGACGATCCCCCGGCGCGTGTACACCCAGACACACATGGAGTACACTGCGGAGTCGGTGATCGATGTGTTCAGGCGCAGGGAGAAAGTCCCCGGCCTTGCGTTCGCCTATGAGCCGGCGATGCTCCGCTTCTTCCAGGCGCAGTTCGCGCCCATCCCTCAGGAGTAGTGGTAGAATCTGAGACACGGAACTGCCAGCGGGGCGCTTTCAGCGCTTGGGACAAGTCATGACAGCTTGCGAGGCGGCAACTCTCATTCCCATTCGATGGTGCCCGGAGGTTTGCTGGTGATGTCGTAGACTACGCGGCCCACTTCGGGCACGCGGCGGGTTATGCGACCGGCCACTTGGTCGAGGAATTCGTGGGGGAGGCGGGCCCAGTCTGCGGTCATCCCGTCGACACCGGTGACCGCGCGGAGAGCCACCACGTGCCCGTAGCTGCGCCCGTCGCCGGTCACTCCTACACTCCGCGCCGGAGTGAGCACGGCCAGAGCCTGCCAGACCTGGTCGTACAGGCCGTGCTCGCGCAATGCCGCCACGAACTCAGCGTCGGCGCGGCGCAAGATGTCCAAGCGCCGTGCTGTCACTTCGCCCAGAACCCGCACTGCCAGGCCGGGGCCAGGGAACGGGTGTCGAAGTCGCAGTTCAGCGGGCAGTCCCAGGAGCTTGGCCATCTCCCGCACCTCATCCTTGAACAGAAAGCGAAGTGGCTCCAGAAGCTCGAACCCCAGGTGTTGGGGAAGCCCGCCCACGTTGTGGTGGCTCTTGATGTTCGCCGCACCTGTACCCCCTGCGGACTCGATCACGTCAGGGTACAAGGTGCCCTGGGCGAGAAAGCGGAACGGCCCCAGGCGTCGTGCCTGTTCCTCGAATACGTCGATGAACGCCGCCCCAACCGCTCGGCGCTTCTCCTCGGGATCCTGCACTCCGCGGAGGCGGTCCAGGAACAGGGACCCTGCGTCCACTACGTTCAGGTTCACGCCCAACGGGCGCACGGCGGACTCCACCTCTTGGCGCTCTCCCCGGCGCAAAAGCCCGTGGTCCACGAACACGGCGCTGTGGTCCACGCCGGCGTGAGCCAAGAGCACGGCCAGCGTTGTGGAATCGACGCCCCCGGATAGGCCGAGGAGTACACTGTCGGAGCCGACCTTTCTCCGCACCTCATCGAGCAACATCTGCAGGGTGTTCTCCGGCGTCCAGTCCCGGCGCACGTCGGCCATGTCCAGGAAGTTGGCCAACAGTGCCGTGCCCTGAGGGGTGTGGGTTACTTCGGGGTGGAATTGCACCCCGGCGGCCTTGCCCTCGAGCGCATATGCCGCGGCCACTGAGCACTCGCAGCTGGAGGCAGCCTTCTCCCAGCCTGGGGGCAGCTCCTCAACTCCGTCGGCGTGGCTCATCCACACTTCGAGTTCTTCGGGGAGTCCCTTGAACAAAGGACCGTGACTGTGTGAAAGCAGCGCGCGACCGTACTCACGGCGCTCGCCCCTGGCGAGGCGTCCTCCGTGGGCCTCGACCAAGCAATGCATCCCGTAGCAGATTCCGAGCACTGGCAGGCCAGAATCCAGGACCTCGGGCCGCGGGCGGGGTGCAGTCCGCTCGAAGATGGAGGCCGGGCTCCCGGAGAGGAGGAGAGCCTGAGGTTCATGACGGCTGATCTCCTCTAGAGAAGCATCTCCGGGCAACACCACGGAAAAGGCGTTGAGTTCGCGCAAGCGCCTGGCGATGAGACGTGTGTACTGGGAGCCGAAATCTAGTATCACCACGCTCATAGGCACCTACTCCCCGAACTCCACTGTGCCGCTCTGGTGGTCCATCCGCGTAATGGGGGCCAGAGCCACTATGGGCAAACCGAATCGCTGCAGTATTGCCCGACCGCCGCTGAAGCACTTCTCGATCACGAACCCGAAACCCGTGAGTTGGGCCCCACACTTCAGGGCCATGTCCGCGAGGGCCGCGGCAGTGGTTCCCCGGTGCAGAAAGTCGTCCACGACAAGCACGTGTTCCCCTACACTAAGGTAATCGCGGCACACGAAGATCTCTTGCTCTGCCTCTTTGGTTGGGGAACGGAGCCTGCTGCTGACGGCGTTGGCCATGGTCACAGCCTGTCCCTTCTTGGCATACAAGGCGCATGCGCCCAGACGGCGAGCCACCTCGTAGGCAATCACGTTGCCTGCAGCCTCCGCGGTGAGAACACAGGTGACGCCGCGTCCGGCGTAGGCTGCAGCGAGCCCCTCCCCGGCCAGCCCCACGAACTGGGGATTGATGCGGTGATTGAGGAAGCCGTCGACGCGCAAGAATTCGGGGCCCAAGACGATTCCTTCTCGCTGGATCCACGCTTTGAGTTGCTCCATTCTCCGATTGTACTCACTGAAGGCGCCGTTTGCCCTTGAGGGAGGAGGATACAGTAGTTCGCCTGTATGCCGTGATATGCAGTATAATACCTCCAAGAGAGGAGGACGTCCGTGCGGAGATGACACACACTGCGAAACGCCTTCGGGAGCTGCCACCAGTGGATCGGCCGCGGGAGAAGCTTCGCCGACGCGGGGGACAAGCTCTGTCCGACGAGGAACTCCTGGCACTGCTTCTGGGGAGCGGTGCGCGCGGGCGAGGCGTGCTCGAGCTCGCTGGGGAAATACTGGCCCGTTTCGGCGGGGATCTGCGGGACGTGAACCTGGAACGACTGGAGACGATCCCCGGGGTGGGGAGCGCCACGGCCTGTCGCGTGGTGGCTGCAGCGGAGTTGAGTCGCCGGTACAACTCACGGGAACGGCCGGTTATCCGCGAGCCCGCCGATGTGGTTCCCTATGTGCAGGAGATCGTGAACAAGAAACAAGAGCACTTCTTGTGTCTCTCCCTCAGCGGGGCGGGAGAGGTGCTGGCCTGCCGGGTGGTCACGGTGGGGCTGTTGGATGCGGCGTTGGTGCATCCGCGTGAAGTGTTCGCCGATGCGGTCGCCGACAGGGCTGCGTCCGTCATAATTGCGCACAACCATCCCTCCGGAGTCTGCGAACCGAGTGCCGAGGACCTGACTCTCACCCGCCAGCTGGCGGCGGCGGGGCGTACGTTGGGCATTCCGGTGGTGGATCATGTGATCGTCACTCGGGGGCGGATTTCCTCGATGCGCGAGCAGGGGCTAGTTTAGCCTTGTTCGGAAGGCTCAGTCGCAGTACCTTGAGCAAGTCATGGATCGTTACGCGCTTTCTCCTATGCGGGACCTGTGGACGTTGGAGACGCAGTATGGCCGCTGGCTCGAGGTGGAGCTTGCCGCCTTGCAGGCGTTGGAGAGTGTGGGGGTCGTGCCCCAGGGAACCTATGCCCAGTTGCAGCCTAGGGTCCGCGTGGATGTCGAGCGAATCCTAGCGATGGAGAGGCAGGTTGGTCATGACCTGGTGGCGTTCCTCTGGGTGCTCGAGGAGCAGGCCGGGGCGGAAGGGCGTTGGCTGCACTACGGACTCACGTCCTCGGACGTGAAGGACACAGCCTTGGCGCTTGTGTTGCGCGATGCTGTGGACCTCCTGCGGGAGAAGAGCGCTGCTCTGTGCGCAGAGCTGAGGAGGTTCGCGCAGCGGTATCGCCGCTCTCCGATGCTAGGCCGCACCCACGGTCAATGGGCTGAACCCACCACGTTGGGCCTGAAGGCGCTTGCCTGGTTGGACATGATGACCCGTGCCCACGAGCGGCTGGCCCGTGCGCGAGACACCGTGGCCGTGGGCAAGCTGGCCGGCGCTGTGGGCACCTACGCTTTCTTCCCTCCACGGGCGGAGGAGCTGGCACTGGCTTCTCTGGGCGTGGAGGCCTGCGTTCCTGCCGGGCAGGTCGTCCCGCGCGAGAGGCACGCAGAGGCAGTGTTCGCAATAGCGGCGATGGGCGCCGTAGTGGAGACAATGGCCCTCGAGGTGCGACACCTCTCCCGCACGGAGATAGGCGAGGTGTCCGAGTTCCGCCCCGAAGGGTCGTCAGCTATGCCGCACAAGCAGAACCCTATTCTGTCGGAGCGGTTGTGCGGCCTGGCGCGGTTGCTGCGTTCCTCTGTGGGGCCTTCATTGGAGAACATCGCCTTGTGGAACGAGCGCGACATGTCCCACTCCTCTGTGGAGCGGGTGCTGTTGCCGCAGACGTTCACTGTGGCTGACTTCATGCTGACGCGAGCCAGGGAATTGGTGGCTGGCCTCGAAGTCAGGGAGGAGGACATGCGTCGGCGGATTACCGCTGCCCACGGCCTTCCTTTCTCTGAGGGATTGCTTCTGGCGTTGGTCCGGAGCGGAATGAGTCGGCGCGAAGCCCATACGCGGGTGCGGCGAGTGGCGATGCGTGCCGTGGCACAGGGACGCGACCTCGCTCAACTGGCGGGCGAGGACCCGCAGATCACGGACCGGCTCTCCGCGGAGGAGTTGACGCGCATATCGCGACTGCCGGACTTGTTGCGGGAGGTGGACACGAGCTTCCGGCGCATGGGTGTGGGCGATTGATGTCCACCGGGAGGGATCCCTCGGCCAAAGGACAGTGTCGCAGTGCGTCGCGCGCGGGGATGAGGTTGTTATAATGCCCGTGTTGTCTTTTTCTGTCCCAATTAACGGATCAAGGAGGCGCCGGTGACGTTTGAGAAGTTGCAGGAAGATCCTGGAGCGCGAGAGGAAAAGGTGCTCGCCTTCTGGGAGGACAATCGAGTGTTCCAGCGGTCGCTCGAACAGAGGCAGGATGATCCGCGATTCGTCTTCTACGAGGGCCCTCCCACTGCCAATGGCCGGCCCCACTTCGGACACCTCATGCCCCGTGTGTACAAGGACATATACCCGCGGTACAAAACGATGTGCGGTTTTCTTGTGGGACGGAAGGCAGGGTGGGATTGCCACGGCTTGCCTGTGGAGCTCGAAGTAGAACGACGATTGGGACTGTCGAGCAAGCAGGAGATTGAGAGTTACGGGATGGAGCGGTTTATCGAGGAGTGCAAGTCCTCAGTGCAAAGCTATATAAGCGATTGGGAGGCGATGCTGAGGCGACTGGGCTTCTGGATCGACACGGACAACCCTTATGTGACCTACAGCGACAGCTATATTGAGTCCTTGTGGTGGGAGCTAAAGAAGATTCACGACGACGGGTTGCTGTACCGGGGCCACAAGATTCTGCCTTACTGCCCGCGTTGCGGCACTGGTCTGTCCTCGCACGAGGTAGCGCAAGGGTACGCGGAGGTGGAAGACCCCTCTGTGTACGTACGGTTGCGGCTGAGTGAAGAGCCGGCCAGCTCGGAGGAGGCCGGCCCTGTCTTCCTGCTGGCATGGACCACAACCCCGTGGACCTTGCCCGCCAATGTGGCAGCTGCCGTGGACCCCGCCGCCTCCTATGCCCTTGTCCGAGGGGAGGGGGAGAGACTGCTGCTGGCCGCGTCGCGCGTGGAAGCCGTTCTGGGGGCCGAGGCCGAGATACTACAGGAGATCCCCGGCCGGGCCCTCATGGGTCTGCGCTACGACCCGCTATACGCACTGACAGATGACAGCAGGGCCTACCGCGTGGTGGGGGCGGACTTCGTGTCTATGGACGAAGGAACTGGCGTGGTGCATATCGCGCCGGCGTTCGGGGAGGAAGACTATCGTCTGGGGCAGGCCGAGGAGCTGCCTTTGGTGCAACCAGTGGACCGCACGGGGAAGTTCACCGAGCAGCTGCCGCTGGTGCAGGGGAAGTTCGTCAAGGATGCGGACAGCCGTATTGTGGATGATCTCTCGCGCCGAGGGCTGTTGCTTCGGGAGGAGAAGTACCGGCACGACTACCCCTTTTGCTGGCGCTGTGATACCCCTCTTCTTTACTACGCCATGGACTCGTGGTTTGTGGCCACGACTCAGGTGAAGGAAGAGTTGGTCGCGGCTAACGCCGACGTGAACTGGTACCCCGAGCACGTGGGGCGGGGTCGTCTGGGAGACTTCTTGGGTTCCTTGCGCGATTGGGCCCTTTCGAGGGACCGGTACTGGGGGACACCGCTGCCGGTGTGGGTGTGCGAGGTCTGTGGCGGACAGCACGTTGTCGGATCACGCGAGGAGCTCGTAGAGCACGCCCGCGACCAACAGCTGGCCGGTTCGGTGGAGCTGCACCGCCCCTATGTGGACAGGGTGCTGTTGCGCTGCGGCTGCGGCGGCGACATGAGGCGCGTGCCGTATGTGCTCGACACATGGTTTGACTCGGGGAGCATGCACACGGCGCAATGGCACTACCCATTCGAGAATCGTGAGGAGTTCGCACAGTCGTTCCCCGCTGATTTTATCTGTGAGGCGTTGGACCAAACGCGTGGTTGGTTTTACACACTGCTGGCTACCAGCGTCCTCCTGCATGGGCAAGGCTGCTACCGCAACGTGCTGGTAACGGGCATGGGGTTGGACGCTGCCGGGCAGAAGATGAGCAAGTCCCGAGGGAACGTGCTGGACCCGCTGCCCCTTGCTGGCCGGCACGGTGCGGACGCGATTCGCTGGTACCTAGTGTCCGAGACTGCACCATGGACGGAGCGCCGCCTATCGGAGGAAGGGGTGGCGGCAGCGCGGTTCCGCTTTCTGGATACGGTTCGCCACTGCCACGACTTCCTGGTGCTCTACGCGGGCATCGACGGGTTTGACTCTTCGCGTGGGGCCACGGGGGAGCGACCTGCTTTGGATCGGTGGCTCCTCTCGCGCACCGCGGCCGAGGTGGAGGAAATGAGCCAGGCGATGGACGGGTTCAAAATGGTGGAAGCCTGTCGTTCGGTAGAGAGATACGTGGACGATCTCTCCAACTGGTACGTGCGCCTTGCTCGGCCTCGCTTCTGGGGTCAGGGGATGAGCGAAGATAAGCTGAGTGCATATAGCACGCTGTACGAAGCGATGAAGACGCTCAGTGCATTGCTGGCCCCGGTGACGCCCTTCTTGGCCGAGTCCATGTGGCTCTCTTTGCGCCGCAGCGACGATCCTCCCTCGGTGCACCTTGCTCCTTGGCCCGAGGCTCCCCAACGGGATTCAGAGCTCGAGGCGCAGATGCAGGTGGCGCGAGAACTGGTCTCGCTGGGTCTGGCGGCGCGTAATGCTGCCCAGGTCAAGGTTCGTCAGCCGCTGCGCACTCTGCATGTGAGCGGAAGAGTGTCGCTTCCGGCGGAGCTGTGGAGCCTTGTGTGCCAAGAGCTGAACGTGAAACAGGTGCATCCGGGGGCGGAGCTGACCAGCTTTCGGGCGCCCCAGGTGAGTCCGGAGTTCAAGAACCTTGGGCCGCGTCTCGGGGCGCTGGCAAAGCCGGCCGCGGAGGCTCTGTCCAGCGCCGATCCTCGGGAGGTAGTGTGTGCGTTGGAGAGATCCGGCGCGTGGCGGCTGGAGGTGGACGGCCGGCAAGTAGAGCTTCGTCCCGAAGACGTGAAGGTCACGTGGGCCTCACAGCCGGGCTACGTGGTCGTCGAGGAGAGTGAGCGAGGCGTGGCGCTGGATGTGCAGCTCGACGAGGAGCTGCGGACCGAGGGACAGCTGCGCGAACTGGTGCACAGAGTTCAGCTGGCGCGGAAGGAGGCTGGATTCCACGTTACAGATAGGATCGAGCTTGCACACCAGGGTGAGTGGAGCGCACTTGCAGTTGAGCACGCTGAGCGGATCGCAAAAGAGGTGCTGGCGATCAACATGTGGGAGGGCCCGATGGAGGGGGCGGAGCACCAGGTGGAGATCGCGCTGGGAGAGCACCAAGGGACTGTGGCCCTGCGGCGGGTGGGGGAGTAGAGAAATGCCGGCAGGTGCGGTGATCGGAGCGCAGTGGGGGGACGAGGCCAAGGGCAAGGTAACGCACTTCCTGGCGCGGGAAGCGGATTACACAGTCAGGTTCAACGGCGGACCGAACGCGGGACATACGGTGAAGGACGGATATGGGACCGCACGGTTGCACCACATTCCGGTGGGAGCTTTGCACCCGGGGTGTGTGGGAGCGCTCGCTCACGGAGTGGCTCTGGACTTGTGGACGTTGAGGGACGAGCTCACCGCGCTCAGGGCTCAAGGTCGGCCTGAACCGGTGCTGAGGTTCTCCGATCGACTCCACCTGATTCTGCCCCAGCACAAGCTGCGCGAGGAGCTGGGGGGCAGCGCACAACGCATCGGCACCACGCGCAGAGGGATTGGCCCGTGTTACGAAGATCGTGCCGCTCGACGCGGCCTACGTTTGGCCGATCTAGCAGATGAGGAGGCCGTCCGCTCCTCGCTGCAGTTGGCTGTGCAGGAGCTGGGTGCCTGCGGTCTGCAGGAAACCCTTTCCGTCGAGGACATCGTGCGCGAGCTTGCAGAGTTGTACCGGCAGGTGGAGAGTCGCATGGGCGATGTACGCGCGGAAATAGCTACAGCATTGGAGCGAGGGAAAAGGGTCATTTTCGAGGGAGCGCAAGGGACTCTGCTCGACTTGGATTGGGGGACGTATCCGTATGTAACTTCCTCCAGCACAACAGTCCACGGTGTGGGATGGGGCACGGGCATTGCTGTGACGAGATTCGACGCGGTGCTGGGCGTGGCCAAGGCATACACCACTCGCGTGGGGGAGGGGCCATTTCCCACCGAGGACACGGCCGCGGGAGGCGAGCATCTACGCGAGGTGGGAAAGGAGTACGGGACAACGACCGGACGACCGCGCCGTTGCGGGTGGTTGGACCTGGTGGCTCTACGCTATGCGTGTAGGATCAATGGGTTCACCGGACTTGCCCTGACGAAGATGGACGTTCTCCGTGGTCTATCTGAGGTCAAGCTCTGTGTGGCCTACCGCACCGGGGAGGGGCGAACCGATGTCTTCCCAACAAGGACAGGGGAGCTAATGGAAGTTGAGCCCATCTATGAGAGCCTCCCCGGGTGGAAGGAGGACCTGTCGCGCGCCCGGGAAGAGGACGATCTACCAAGAGCTGTGCGGAGCTTGTTGGCGGCAGTAGAAGGGCACGTCGGTGTACCGGTGCGGCTGGTTGGGGTGGGCCCGGCCGAGGAGGAAATCGTAACGCTGGAGTAGAGGCATATTCGGTTGAGCTGAGTCAAGGTACAACTATAATGCCTGTCGGTGAGGAGGAGAGGATGCAGAAGACTTACATGGCGAAGAAGGAGGATGCCGGCGCCACGTTTGCGCGGGAGTGGTATGTAGTGGATGCTACGGACCAGCCCCTGGGGCGACTAGCATCCAAGCTGGCCACGGTGTTGCAGGGCAAGCACAAGCCCACGTATACCCCGCACTTTGACGTGGGAGACTATGTGGTGGTGATCAACGCCGACCGCGTGAAGCTCACCGGTAAGAAGTGGGATCAGAAGGTCTACTACCGCCATTCGGGGTACATCGGCCATCTGAAGGAGATCCCGTATCGGACGTTGCGGGCCCGACACCCGGCTCTTCCCGTCAGGCTCGCTGTGCGCCGTATGTTGCCCAAGAACAAGCTTGGCCGGCGTATGCTGCGCAAACTGAAGATCTATTCCGGGCCGGATCATCCCCACCAGGCCCAGACTCCCCAGCCTCTGGAACTGTAGAGGGCCGTCAGGGCGCCCCGAAGGTGACGTGGGTCACCTCCACCCATGACAAAGTGTGGCGGAGGGCGGCCCCGTGCTTCCTTTCGCACTGCCCTCCTCGGCAGCTACCCTGCGCCAAGCCTGAGATGAAACTGGCGCTCCGAGTCACAGGGGGTGATCTGCGGCTTGGGGCAGCGCATCGCAGGCGGCAGTTTGGTAAGCGGAGACGAGGAGAGCAAGGAGGTAGGTATGGTGAGGAAGATCAGCCTGTGGGCCGTGGTCGTCCTGGCGGTCACCCTGCCCCTTTCAGCGGGGGGCTATTACACGGTGACTCAGGCCGACTTGGAGGAATCGATAAGTCCCTTGGTGGGGAACATCTCCGCCGGGGACTTCTACGACTACGACACTGGAGCCCGTCGGAGTCAGAACCCATTGGTGGAGGAAGGCATGAGCTTTCTGTACCTCTACCAAGATCCTGGCGGAGGGTATCACCTGTTCATCATGCACGGGCCGAGCGAGACGCGAGTTGACGCTGAGTTCCGCATTGTCAACGTGCCGGCGCGCGCGGAATGGGTGGTGCAAGACGACCCGCCCGACGTGTGGCCGAACCACGAGTACGACCTGGCGGGCGAGCGGGCCCGCTGGTCGTGGGGCGGGTTCTGGATGAGAAATCGGTCGGCGGGAGGGGTGCTCGGTCCTTTGGGGCCGGAGTTCGAGATCCACATAACGCCGGAACAGTTTCCGGGGACGCACAACCTGTACTTCCTGACTGGGGACGTGGCACGGCCGAACCGTATTGAGCTCAACCGCCGCGACACGATAACCATCAAGGGATTTCCGTGGACCCCGCCAACGGCGCGGTTGGATCTCCGGCCAGTTGAGCCGCGGGTGCGGGAAGAGGTCGTCTTCGACGCCAGTACTAGCGAGCACGATCCGGAGCTGAGACTGACGCAGTTCCGCTGGGATTTCGGCGACGGGGTGACTCGGACCACCACCGAGCCCACTGCCAGGCACACGTATACCGAGGCCGGCACCTACGCAGTGAGGCTGACCGTGGTCGACAGCGAAGGCGGCACCGACCAACGGGAGTTCCTGGTGGACGTCAGTGCAGTGTCTGTCACGGTGACGCGCGCGATCTCCACCACTGAGGCAACGCCCGAGTCCACGTTCCGAGTTACTGTGCGCATTCGTGCGCAGCAGGACCTTGCTGGGGCGGGGCTCGAGGAGTCGCTGCCCGCGGGCTGGGAGATCACCCCGGTGGAGTCAGCAGGGGCAGTGTTCAAGCGCCCCAGCACGCAGTGGGTGTTCTTGGAACCTATTCGCGCGGGAACCGAGCGCGTCATCACCTATGACGTCACTGTTCCCGAGGCGGAACAGCTCCAGGCCCTCAGGTTGCCGTACTCCATCTGTATCAAGGGGATCTTCCAGGCCAAAGCGCCCGACTTCGAGATGGAAGTCGAGGGCGAGTCGTGTGTGAACATCACCGACTGCCTGTCCATTATCACTGTGATTGCACACCTCGTACCGGCCTCGCAGCCGGGAGAGCGCGACCGCGTCGATCTGCGGCTGTCGGAGAACATCACGGCTGAGCAGTTGGCGAGGGCCGGTGAACTATGGCGCAGGGACGAGCCTGTCGTGGGCACGTGTGGGGAACGTATCAGCCTGTCCACACTGAAGAGGCTTGCCGCCTACGCTGAATCCTGCGTCCCCGTCGACCGACCGCTCCCCGACAAGCCGGAGCCGCAGCTGCGGGCCGTGCGGTCTATCAACGCTCCCATCCCTTGCGAGTCAGTGGTCCTCGGCTTCTACGACGTCTACGGCGACCCCTTGGGGAACAAGTTCACAGTCAAGGTGGAAATCACCTCCGACATAGATGTGATAGGCGTGGGGCTGGACGAAGACCTGCCTACCGGATGGCGCGTGACGCCGTTGCAGAACGATGGTTTCTTGTACAAGCCTGCGAACAACCAATGGGCTTTCCTGGGGACCCTCAAGGCGGGGCGCACCAAGACGATCATCTACGAGGTGACCGTACCGCCTACCACTACGATCGAGGAGGCGCCCGCTGACGACTGTCGCGTACTGGCCGCTAGGCAGATCATGGGGCGTGTGGACTCCGGTTGGCCGTGCATTGAGGTCGGCGTGGGTGGCGCCTCTCGGGTGGAGCTCAGCGACTGCTTGGACGTCATCGTGGCCATATCCCGCTGGGATGTCAAAAACGACGAGATCGATCTTCTGCTCTCGGACAAGATAACGTTCGAGCAGGTGCAGCGGGCGGTGGCGTTCTGGCTGGAAGGGGACGAGGTCCCCCGCACCTGTTACCCGCACCGGGTCGGATACGAAACTCTGAAGCAGATCGTCGCCCTGTGGCTCACGGGGACGCCCATCTGCGAAATGCTCCCCACAGCACCGCCGGAGCTCTGCGACTAGCGCTGAGGCAGGACGACGTG
>PWTL01000045.1 GCA_003562845.1 Candidatus Acetothermia bacterium | reverse complement strand
GGAGAGAGCAGCCTGCTCTCGCGGTGCAACAGCTCACCGTCTGCCCGCCACAGGACCTCCGCTTGCACCTCGGTTGTTGCCTCGATGCGTCCCTCGAGGACGACCCTCCCCAGCGGGGCCTGCACAGGACCGTCCACAGACACAACGCGCACCGGGTCCACCACCCCCACCGGAAACGTGGACACGGGCACCCCGTGCTCGCGGGCCCGTACGGCCGCCGCCCAAAGGTCTCCCGACGTGGCCCGGCCGTCGGAGACAAGGACAATGTGCGCGGGAGAATCCCCTCGCACCCCGAGGGCGAGGTCGATCGCCGCCCCGATGTCGGTGGCCCGCCTGTCTGCGGCAGGGGGACCTGGCGAGAGCTGGGGAGCGCCAATACTGGAAGCCTGAACGAGCTGCGGGCTGGCGGCGAACTCGATGAGGCCCAGTGGTCCGGAGTGCCCCTCCACCAGGGCACTCACCTCGCTATAGGCTTCGTTCGCCACCTGGGCCACGCTCTGCGAACGGTCGACCAACACGAACAAAGCAGGATCCATCTCGCGCCGGGCCAGTTGCGGTTGGGCGAGAGCCAACACCAGCAGGGTCATAGTCGCCGCCCTCCCCCAGAGGGCCTTGCGGCGAGAGAAGAAGAGCACGCACAGAGGCACCAGCAAGGCCGCCAGCGCCCACGGCGCGAGAAAGCTGATCATACCCCTCTCCTACGAGCCAGGAGCCACTCCCCGCCCAGCAAAGCCAAGAGCACGCCGACAACCCACGGCCAGCCGGCCACGCTTTGCTCTGCCGGTGCCTGCGGCGACACAAGGCCGCTCCTTTCCCCTCTCAAGGGCACATGGGGGATGTTCGTTGCCACATAACGGGATCGGCCCCCCTCTTGCAACTCGAACAACCCCGGCTCGTGCGGTACCCACACGGAAACTGCTTTACCCGCGGAAGTGTCGACGGAGGTTCCTTCGGCAAGCTGCACAGCTCTGCCGACAGTAGCGGTTCCTCCCTCAGGCCACGGGAGGAGCCAAGCAAGGGCGTTGCGGAGCAGCACGGGAAAGCCCAGGGTCTGCGGAAGATTGGAGCGCCTCAGGTGGACGGTCAGGGCGACCCGCCGGCCTTCGGGCGAGTGCCACCGAGCCACCGCAGGCTGGTCGCCGGAACGCAGGGGCACTTCGCCTCCGTCGGGAACAGCGAGGGCATGCAGTGTCTCCGCCGCCCACAGGCCGGTATCGACATGCGCCAGGAGCACATCGCTCGTAGCCGTCCACTGTCCGGCGGGTACGAGCTCCCCCCGGGGCGCCTCGGCGAGGCCTCCCTCTACAAGCAGGCACGGGCCGTTTACTGGTTCCTCAAGGTCCTCGCGCACAACAACAGTAAGGTCCCACGGCGGCTCGTCCGCCCGCTCGACATGGGCCACCGCCCGCAGGCCCGCCCACAAGTAGCGATCGTCCTCCCCCACCCAGCGCAGCCGCAACGTGGGCGGCATGTCCAAGGCGTAGTAGCGCACGTTGTCGTAAGGAAATCCGTCCTGAGGGCTGAGTTCGGCCACATACGCCGGCCCGACAGCTCCCCACAGTGGGAACAGGAAAGTGTCGCTTGTCTGGGGCGCCACTAAACGTGCTTGGCGGAAGGAGCGCCCGCCGGCCACGTCCCTCACGGTCACCCGCATGTCCTCGTACCGATCGCTGTCATTACGAACTGTCACCAGGGCCTGGTAGTGAGAGCCGTCCGGTTGCGAACGGACGGCGAAGGCCTCGATGGCCAGATTGTCCACAGGTGACAGGGTCACCACTTCCACCTGGGCGTCTTGCGGCGGGGCACCGCTGACGACCACCACGCGCTCCCAGCCCTGCGGAACCAAAGCCAAGGCGTGTGATAAGGGGGAACGCCCCGAAATGCTGTACGAAAGCTTCGCAATCCCCGCCATGATCTCTTCCTCACGGGTCGTAGGGCCAACGAGAACCTCGGGCGGGTCGCTCCAGCCGACCAGTACCCAGGGGCCGGCGGACTTCGCCACCAGTTCCTGTGCTACGTCCCGCGCTTCCCGTGCACGGCCCTGGGGGGCCAGGGTCAGAGAGGTATCCACGACAATGGCGGTTGCTCCGGCGGGACGAGCGCGGATCACCACGGGTGCGGCCAGTGCCAATGCCATCAGGAGCACAACCGCAATCTGGGCCCACAGAAGGAGATCGGTACGCGGAAGCCACCGCGCCAGGCGGCTCATTGCGTCAGGGGGGACCTTCTCCCACAGAAACAGCGCCGACACCGGGAGCTCGCGTTCTCGGCGCCGTAGCATGTACAGAACTACCACTGCGAAACTCGCTGCCCCCCACGCCAGCGCCCACGGGACCAGCAGGTTCATCGCCCCCCCCTGGTGGACACCGTCATCGCCGCCTCGACGGGGGAGACATCAGCCCGGAACAGAAAGTGCTCCATGCCTAGCTCTCGACAGAGGGAGCCCAGCTGCTGGTTCCAGTCACTCAGAGCCGCTTGGTAGGCCCTCCATGCAGACTGTCCCAACACTAGAGGTCGGCCGCGACGAGTCTCCACGTCCAGCAGCCGGACTTCCCCCAAGCGGGGGGGGTCAAGGTCGACGTCGGCGAGCACCTGCACGGCAGCTGCCCGATGGCGGGCGTTGTACAAGGAGTGCAGTCCTTGGGCATAGCCACCCGGGGTGAGGAAGTCGGAGAGGACAACACACGCCCCAGGCGTCCGGGGAACGCGTGCCCAGCGGCTCAGTGCCCTGTTCAGCGAGAGCTGCCCCCCGGGGTTGATCTCACTGAGTACCCGAAATGTCTGCACCAACACGCCCTTTCCTCGGCGAGGGGTTACGTGGTCGTCGCGCGGGTCCTCCAACCGATGTACACAGAAGCGATCTTGGCTCCGGTGCGCCATGAAGGCAAGCGCCCCCGCCAGCCGCGCGGCAGCGTGCAACTTCGTTGGCTCGCCTTGGGCCATGGACGCGCTCGTGTCCAGCAAAAGATACAGAGGGGCCTCGGCCTCGCGGGCGAACACCTTGGTCACCAGGCGGCGGAGACGCGCGTACACTGTCCAGTCGATGAGGCGGTAATCATCTCCGGGCTGATAGGGACGATGGTCGGAGAACTCCAGAGACAGTCCCGACCAGGGAGAGGGATGCAGACCTGGCAGAGTTCCGCGTACCTGCCCCAAGCGCACACGGGCCCGCGCCAGAGCTCTGAGCTCGGCATCGGTCAACAGGATATTGCTCATGGACACCGAACGGAAGCCAGCACGTCCTCCAACACTTTCCCTGAGCTCACCCCTTCCGCCTCACCGCGGAAGTTCATCAACACTCGATGCACGAGGGCCGGTCGCACGGCCTCTCTAATGTCGTCCACTGTGACGTGATAGCGACCGTCCAAGAAGGCCTGGGCCTTCGCCGCCCACACAAGAGCGAGCGTGCCCCGGGGGCTGGGACCGTACTGGACGAACTCACTCACCACGTCGGGGGACCCCGGGCTCCCGGGATGAGCGGCGAGGGTAAGCCGCACGGCGTAGTCCACTAGAGGTTCGGGGACTGCGTAACTCGCGACCACCTCCTGAGCAGTGAGCACCTGCTCACGATCCATCACCGGCGTGACCGTCGGCCTGGGTCCGCCGCTGTTTCGCCGGGCGATGTCGAGCATTTCGTTGCGCCCGGGCATGCCCACTTCGGCCTTGAACAAGAACCGATCCACCTGGGCTTCGGGAAGAGGATACGTCCCTTCCATCTCGATAGGGTTCTGCGTGGCCAACATCGCGAACGGAGCCTGCAGCACGTGTGTAGTGCCGGCCACCGTCACCTGGCGCTCCTGCATCGCCTCGAGAAGGGCTGCCTGTGTCTTGGGGGTGGCCCGGTTCACCTCATCGGCCAGTACAACATTGGCAAACAGCGGTCCGGACAGAAAACGGAATGCGCCCTCTTCGGGAAGGAAAACGTTGGTCCCCACGATGTCGGCCGGCATCAGGTCGGGAGTGCACTGTATGCGCTTGAAACTCAGCCCCATGGCCTGGCTCATCGTTCTCACCAGGAGGGTCTTCCCCAAACCGGGAACTCCTTCAATCAGAAGGTGCCCGGCACACAGTATGCCCCACAGGGCGACGTCGATCAGTCTGTGCTGCCCCACGATGACCTTGCCGATCTCTGAGCGCAGGGCGCCGACAGCCTCTTGGCTTGCTTCAACGTCACGCCTGCTGATCACTGTTCCCCTCCCGCCTCGACAGACAGTTGTTCGAAGTAGCGGCGTACCACATCCCGCAGCTCGGGCGGCACAGAGCGCGAGCGCAGCAGCAAGTCGACTTGTTGCGGCGAGAGTTCGACCGCCTCGCCTCTGCCCCCGGGGCTCTCCCCGGGGACATCCACCACGAGGTACGCGCGCCAAGTGCCGTCCGCTGTACGCACCGCCACTGGCACTGCAGCGTCAGCCTGCCCCATCTCCGGCTCGGCGAAATCGCCCTCCTCCGGGGGGCCAGTGTATGCCGCCCCCGGCGGACCTCCGCGCTCCTGCCGGGGAACATCATCGGGCGCATACCCCTCTCCGGTTGGCCGTTCCCCCAACACTCCGTTCAGGTCGTCGAGGTCGAGTGTCCCGTTGGGAAGATCTCCCAATCCATGTTCAACGCCGGCGCTGTCGGCGGACACCTCCCCCTCTGGCGCCGCTGAGCGCCTTTCAACGCCGTCCGGGGGCATCTCCGAGTCCCCGTAGTCGCCCTCGGTCGGGGTGAGTTGTACAGCGTCATGCGCTTTGGCGAGGTCGTCCTGCGCCCTAAGCGCCGCATCTACGGCCTGTTGCGCCTCGGCCACGCTCTCCTCATCGCTGCTCCGCGCCGCTCTCTCCAGTACATGGCGCAGGTCCCCGCGGGCCACCTCCGTCGCCAGCTCGGCGACCTGTGTTGCCGTTTCCGCAGCTGCCCCCGGTGCGGCCAGTTGCTCCAAACGCTCAGCTATTTCCCTGAGGAGACCCTGTTGCTCGGCCAGCGCGCGGGCAAGCCCCTCCGGATCACTGGCCAGCTCCTCGGCGTCCCCCACTCCGAGCACGGCGGCGAGGAGGTCGGTGTAGGGTGTGTACTGTGCGGTTCCCTGCCCAGCCATCTGGGGAGGCACATCGGCGTCGGCCGGCCGTGATGAATGTTCCTCGTGGTCGTCGTCCTCAGGGAGCGGAGTCGCTTCCTCCTGCGTTACAGCGATCTCCGGACCGGACGGGCCGTGCCCCACGGGGAGCCACAACGAGCTGACCAGCAGCGCGCCGACGGCCAACGCGCCAATCTCCCAACGCCCGGCGGCAAGGCGCCGCAGCGCCCACCGACGTCCGCCGACCTCAGAGGCGAGCAACGTTGTCACTCCTGAAGCCGGCCTGTTGGCCAAGGCGTGCAAAGATGCCAGCCGCTCTCCCAAGCCTACTGCCCGACCGAACGCCAGGAGTTCCCGTTCAGCCCGTACCGGCCATAACCAGCCCACCACTGCACCCGGGGCCACGGCCGACCACGCCAGCGGTGGCAGAGACTCGCCTGCGTGCCGCAACGCCACGGCCAGCGCACCGCATCCAAGGCACGCCGTCACAGTGCCGCGCAGCGCCCGGCGGACCTTGCTTAGCCGCAGCGCCCGGCGGAGGATGGCCATCGTCTCTTCCACAGCATCACCCCCAAGCTCAGCAGGGCCGCCGCCGCGGGGATTGCGTATCCCGGGGCAGCCCGCATCGTCGCACCCTCCCACATGTCGGCAACGGCGAGCAGAGGACTCAACGGGATCGGCGCCAGGAGCGGCATGAGCATGATAAGCCCGAGCAACACATACTTGCCTACGAGCCTTCGCTCGTCCAATTTTAACACAACCGTCAGCCCGGCCCCAGCTACTGTGGCACAGCCGAGCACAAACGCAATATATGCTGTCGCCAGCGCCCATCCTTCCCAGGAAGCGGCAGTCCACGCCCTGTACGCGACGAGGAACGGCGCAGCCAACGCCAACCCTACGGCGCCCAGGCCGGCCAAGTGGGCGGCTTCGCGCGGCCAGCTACGTCGAGCATAGGGCAGGGCGAACTCATCTCCTATGTGTAGTCCCAGAAGGCCGACGAGGAAGACGACAGCATACAGAAGCAGCCGCCCGCCGTGGGCCTCCTCCAGGCTCCCCGGATAGGACCCCACAGTGGCCGGACTCACGGTGCTCGCCAGAAACGCAATGCCCACCAAGGCAATGAACCGCTGGAATGGGCCCACCAGGGGTTCGGGAATGGTCCTCTCACGGGGTGTGCGCCCAAAGTAATACACGTCTTACCTCCTGCGTGCCCCGCTGCCTGGAAATCTCCTCCAGGGCCACGAGCTGCGCTTGCCAGTCGCTGTCGCCGCGAACGGCTGACCACACGCCATCTTCCTCGGCCACCTGTGGGTCGAGCTCCTCCATGTCCAAGCTGGGGCGACGGGCGCCCAAGGTCCACAGGACAAGCGGTCGCCCCGGCACTATGCTCACGCGCGTCCTCCACGCTCCCGCCTCCCAGGACCACCGCAGCTGCCGGCTCGCCAGC
This sequence comes from Candidatus Acetothermia bacterium, assembly GCA_003562845.1. Lineage (GTDB taxonomy): Bacteria > Bipolaricaulota > Bipolaricaulia > Bipolaricaulales > Bipolaricaulaceae > T3SED10-47. The sequence continues at coordinate 8,688 of PWTL01000045.1, read as the reverse complement.
GGTTGGTCGACCACCGGCAGCTCCAGCCACAGGCCGTCTAGGGTAGTCGTTCTCTCTCCCCGTGAGAACAGGGCGGACCAGGCGACCTCATAGCTCGTGTCCTCGTAGTGCTGCACAGCCCATGTAGTACGCATAAAGGTTAGTGGTATTGGAGACCAAACCGCACCAAACAGGACCAGTCCGACTACGAGCAGGGCGCCCCCAGCGCGGTCCGCCCGCTCTGCGCTCTTGCCCCACCTCCGCAGCACCCACGCGGCGCCGAGCACGTACGCGACCGTGCCGGCAAGGTACCACCACCACAGATCACTCCCCAGCGAGCTCCGGGCAAAAGCATCGCGGATCTCCTCACCGGAAGGGTGGGACAGCCCGGCAAGCAGTAGCTCCCACGTGCGAATAGCTCTCTCAATCTCCGGCCCCAAAACCAGTCCGGCGTCTACCGCAACGCCGCCGACGCCTGAGTACAACAGCGGATCGGAAACCAAGTCGTCGGGGGGCACTACCACCGTACCCGGTTCCACAGCTCGTTCAGGGCTCCCCACATGGAGTGTGATCGGGTACCGAGCCGGCTCTACTGCCACCTCGGCAGAGGCGACCTCACGGCCCTCCACCTCGTAGTACACTGTCAGAGTTCCGCGTCCGTGTCCTCCGGGCCAGGGGAGGACAAGCTGCGCGCTGCCGGCCGGCCCGATTGGCAAAGGCCTCCTCATCCGGCGATCGCCCTCGCCGCGCCACGCCGACCCGACGCGCTCGCGTACAACCACATCGCCGACAACAGCATACGGGAACTCGTTCAGCACACGCACCCACAGAGGACTCACCTCGCCGGCGGCGACGCGCCCCCCCCAACCGAGCTCTACTTCCAGCCGTACTTGGGCGCCGGCTGCCACGGAACACACCGCAAGCAGGAAGACGAATGCTCTCATTGGGGTAGGCCGTTCACCGCCTCCCACGCATCCTGCGAGAGGACGTCGGCATAGATCTGAGTAGTTCGTATGGAGGAATGGCCCAGCTGTTTTTGTACAAGCCGCAGGTTGAACCGCGAGGAGCGATAGAGCATGGACGCGTATGTGTGGCGACAGGAGTGGATGCTGAAGCGCTCGGGGATGTCTGCCTGGCGGGCTAATCGCTTGAACATAAGGTACACCGCCTGCCTCGTCAGCGGCCCGCCCTTGGGCGACGGGAACAGCAACGCGCTTGCCTCTACGCTCTCCCCGATGGCCGCCTTCCACCTTACATACTCCTCCAGATGGTCCTGTAACGCTCGGCCGATGTCCACCCCGCGCTCACGGCCCCCTTTGCCGCTGCGCACGATGATTGCCGCATGTCCAGCCTCCAAAAGCAGGTCCCCGACGCGAAGAGTAGTGATTTCCGACACCCGCAGGCCGGCGTCCAGGGCAACGTGCAAGATCATCCAGTCCCGGACCGGCCCTTTCTTCCCAGTCCTGCGGGCCTCGTCGGCCGCCCGGCGCGCCGCGCCCTTCAACTGGCGGACCTGGGCCAAGGTCATGAAGTCCTCTTGCGTCAGCTCCAAGGCCATGTTCCCCCCCACATGCACTTTACCAAAGGCACCATCGAATTAACAATAGAACGTGCTGCCTTCGGAATCGCGGCGGGTAGCGGACTTCCCGAGGCGCCGACTTTACAAAAGGTCCCTTTTGTAAAGTCTGGCATCCCGCGGTCACCCGATGGAGTAACGCTCGATGATCTTCGTCTCCTCGCCCTCGATCTCGGCCGATACATCGATATACCGCCCCAAGCCTGAGCGGCTGAGCTTCTCCTTGAACAGCGAGTCGAGCTGGAAGATCCCCGCCGAGTTAGACATGCGCACGTGTATGTGCACCGGCTTCTCCTGGCCCTTCTTCAGCACGACCTTCTCGATAGCCAAAGCCGAGACGGAGTGAATGGTCGGCTCGCCGACGCGGAACGGAATACGAGCGCGCCCCTTCTCCATGTCCAGCGCATCGGCGACCTTGATGATCCCCGCCTCCACCGTGAGAGGCTCCGCATCGCGTCGGTGTGAGTACACGGCATGCATGGTCTCCATCACCACCGCAGTCAGCAACGGTTCCTCGTATAGCCCCGTCAGCAGATCGTCAAGGAGCCACGGGGCAAGGATCACCGACAGGAGCTCATGATCAGTACGGTGCACGGCGTGCCCCACGTCGTGCAGCGCCGAGGCGAGGAACACCACCACCTCTGCGTCCTCGAAGGAGCCGCCATGGTCGGCGATGCCGGGTTGCACGCCCGCCTCGTGCAGATAGCGCAGGAGCTTCAGCGCCAACCGCGTCACGATGCGCACGTGCACCGGCCCGTGATCGTTGACGCGCATGCGGTCGATGGCTGTGATATTAGAAGCTGCCCACAGTGCCCGCAGGCGCGCGGACTGGGCCACCCTCTCCTTTATTTGCGCCAGCTTGGTCGCGGACATAGCGCATCATGCCCTATCGCCAGGTTTCCCACCAGGGCGTCTGTCCCCGTGTGCTGTGGGCGCTGGCTTCCAGCGCAGCCACCCGCGCGTCGAGAGCGTTGACCTGGTCGGCCAGGTGACGGACGAGCGCTGTCCAGCCCTGTGCAGGGAACTCACCGGTCTCGCCCTGTTTGTCCTGGTTTGATACGGGTGGAGTACTAGCAGTACGAAGCTTAGTGCCGATGTACTCGTCATTGTACCGGACGAGTGACGACGCTTCTCTCAAGGTATATCCGGTTTCACAGAGCGCCTGTAGGGAGCGAAGGAGTTCCAAGCCGGTCTCGGTTACCAGGAGCTGGTTGTTCGGGCCGCGGCGGAGGTGGCCGACGAGCTGGTCGCGCAGGGCGTTAAGGCGGTTGCGCACCTGATTCTCTGTTTCCAGGTGCAGAACGTCCACCAGTTGGGACACGGTGTACACAGAGTAACCCCCCTTTGATCTGGTTTGGCCTCAGCCTAGCGCAAGCGGGGGAGGGGGACAAGTGGCGGCGCGAGGACGAGGGAGGTAGCCTAGGCACATGCGCATCCGACGGCTCGAGGAGACAGTGATACGGCAGATCGCGGCCGGGGAGGTGGTCGAGCGCCCGGCGTCGGCAGCCAAAGAGCTGGTGGAGAACGCGCTCGATGCTAGCGCCGGCGCGCTTACGGTGGACATCGCCGGGGGAGGGGCGCAGCGGCTGTGCGTGTCGGACGATGGGCTGGGAATGAGCCCCGAGGAGATGCGGCTGGCCATAGAGCGCCACACCACGAGCAAACTGACGCGTGAGGACGACCTGCGCCACGTCCGTACTCTCGGCTTCCGCGGTGAGGCACTCGCCGCCATTTGCGCGGTATCGCGCACAGTCCTCCTGTCGCGAGCACGCGGGGCGGAGGCCGCTCACCGCGTGACCGTGGAGGGGGGAACCATCATTGAAGAGGGGCCTGCGCCCAGGGCCGTGGGAACGACGGTGACGGTAAAGGATCTATTCTTCAACGTCCCCGCCCGACGCAAGTTCCTGCAAGCCTCCTCCTCCGAAGCCCGCCACAGCCTGGGGGCTCTACGCCGCCTGGCGTTGGCCCGCCCGGGGATCCGCTGCACAGTCACCTCGGAGGGAAGAGAAGTGCTTGCAGCAGTCCCCACCCCCGACCCGGCGGACAGGGTTGCCGCAATCTACGGTGAGGATGTCCGCCAGGGCCTCCTCCGCGTGGAGATGAGCGAGGGAGGCCTGAGCCTGCTGGCCCTGCTCGGGCCTCCGGAGATGGTCCGGGCGACCCGCGCCGACCAGCACCTGTTCCTCTCCGGGCGCCCGGTACGCCCGGGCACGCTGGGGGCGGCCGTGTACCACGCCTACAGGAGATACCTCCCCCGGGGGCGCCATCCTCTGTACTTTCTCTATTTGGATGTGGATCCGGAGCTCGTCGACGTGAACGTCCACCCGCGGAAGGAGGAGGTGCGCTTCCGTGCCGAGGGAGCCGTGGCCGACCTGGTCCGCCGTGCGGCGGTGCGCGCTGTGGGGGGGAAGAGCTTCGCCCCGGGAGCGCCTGTCAGCCCTGACCGGCAGCCCGCCGAAGGGCGGCCCGGCTGGTGGGTGGCCGACGCGGCGCGGGCGGCGGATAGCGGTCCCGGCCTGGAGCTGATTGGACACGAGGAGGCCTCCTGGCGACTACTCGGCCGCCTGCGCAGTGGGTACCTGGTGCTGGAGACGGAGGGGGGAGTGGAGCTGGTGGACCAGCATGCGGCACACGAGCGGGTGCTGTTCGAGAGGTTCGACGGAGAAGGGCAGGTGCCTGCGCAGTCGTTTCTTGTGCCTGTGCAAGTGGATGTTCCCTTCGATCGTGCACAAGCCCTCGAGCGGGCCATACCGCGCCTGTCGCGACTGGGCGTGGTGGTGGAGCCGTTCGGAGGAAACTCCTTTCGGCTGCGCGGCTGGCCGGCCCCCCTTGCCGATCGTCAGGCGGCGGTGGGCTTTCGCGAGCCGCTCCTTGCGGCCACAGAGCTATACCTCTCCTCCGCCGAGCCGCCACTGCAGGAGCTGTGGCGCCAAGTGGCCTGCGGGGCGGCAGTAAAGGCCGGGGAGGAACTCTCCCCGGCCGAACAGGAAGCACTAGTGAGGGAATGGAAGGCCTGCCGCGAACCTGCCCGCTGCCCGCACGGCCGTCCGGTGGCGCTGTTCATCCCTCGCGAGGAGCTCGACCGGCGTGTGGGCCGCTGAACTCCCTCCGCTCAGGCGAGCACAGTAAGACCGCCGGGGATGACCTGTATGGACAGCTCGCGCACAAGGTGGGGGAGCAGCTCCCCGTCCATGTGCACAGGTACGGCCCGGTCAGTGTTGATGGTCAGCCGCCGCGCGCGTTCCCTGCGCATGCGGGCTAGCTGCAGATAGCTTCCATCGCGGGTCTTGGGCAACATCCACAAACGCACAGCCCGCGGATAGTCTCCGGTCAAAGCGACGTCCAAGTGCCCATCGTCCACTGCCGCACCCGGCGCCAGGACAAATCCCCCTCCGGCGTAGGGACCGTTCATCACAGACACCGCGAGCTGAAGCCCATTATGGGACCAACCATCAGCAGCGACCTCCACGCGGAACGCCCGAAAGCGGGCCACCTCGAGCAGGGCGGCCAGGTAGTATCCCAGCTCTCCCTTCAACCAGCGGTTCGCCTTGTAGTCGCGGGCGATCTGACCGTCGATCCCCATCCCCAAAGAGTTCAAGTAGTAACGGTCTCCGCTGAGCCCGACGTCCACCTGACGGGTCCGGCCGCGGGCGAGGACGCTCACCGCGCCGGGGAGATCATGGGGTATGCCGAGGATTCTGATGTAGTCGTTCCCCGACCCCATAGGGAGCACTCCTAACGCAGCATCTGACCCCACGACTCCCTGTGCGACCTCATGTATCGTGCCGTCGCCCCCGGCAGCGACGACCAGCGGAATACCATCACGCACGGCCTCCTTCGCCAACTCGGCACCGTGGCCGGGCTTTAGAGTACGGTCCACTGTGGCGACAACGCCTCGCGCGGCCAGGGTCTCCCGCAGCTCGCGCTCCCGCTGGCCCGCCTGTCCGCGGTCGGCCGCCGGGTTCAAGATCACGTAAGCCTTGGACATGGCCGCATTCTACACACTACACAGGCCCGGAGCAGGGGCCGACGATCGTCTATAATCGGCCATGCCCGGGATTCGCTCGACAACGGAGCGCAACTGGTGTTCGACAGAGACAGTGCCCAGCACGACTGGGGGAAAGACGCCGGAGGCGCGTTCGTGCCCCTGACTGCCCTGGACTTACACACTGCCGAGCGCGCGTTGGCCTCCTGGCGGGCAGGCTTTCCCCGGCCCCTGGTCGATCTCTCCTCCTTGCAGCGGCTGGACCCGTATGGGCTAGCGCTCCTCCTGCTGGAAGGACGTCGCTGCCGAGAGGCGGGGGGGCAGGTCCGGGTGCTCTTGCCCGACGACGTCGCCGTACGGGAGACGCTGGCGCGGGCTGATCCGTTTGCCTATCTACAGGGGGCAGTGTGGTTGAATGGAGAGCTTCCTCCGCCGGTGCACGGCCCCCTCATGACCATAGCGCGCACAGTAGAGGAAGGGGGAGTCCAGAACCTGGTGGACGAGCTGGCAGGGCGTCTCTATCGCAGATTTCCGTTGGCCGGAACCAGCGTGCGGGTATTGTCTATGGCCATGCTGGAGCTGTTTCAGAACATCCCCCAGCACGCGAACCCTCGCGGCGCCCGCCTCGATCCGTTCGGCCTTGGTGCCCTCCAAGAGCTTTGTGATCACATTCATCTGGTGGTGGCGGACAAGGGGGTAGGTCTCCTGGGAAGCCTCGCGCAGAGCGCCCGTATCTGCCCCACGGACCACGCTGGGGCACTGGAGGCTGCGTTGGTGGACGGTGTGTCGCGCCTCGCGCAGCCCGGCCGGGGGGGAGCCCTGCGGCGCATCCGGGAGCTCGTGCTTCGCGAAGGTGGGGAGTTCTACGTGCGTTCAGGGCGGGGAGCTTTCCTACAACGAGGAGTAGAATGGTCGGTGGGAGAGGTGCCCCCTTTCCCCGGCGTGCAAGTATCCATACGCTTGCCCCGAGCGCTGTTCGAAGTTTAGGAGGAGACGAACATGGACCGCATGTGCACCAGGTCGTTCCCGCTGGCCACATACGGGCTGCGCCTCGGAACAAGGCAAGAAGGTCGTCGCGTGCGCTCGGAGCTTGTAGAGATCGTCAAGGCGCTGCCCGAGCGCGGTGTTCTTGTGATTGACCTGTCGGGGTTGGAAGTGCTGAGCGGATCCTTCGCCGATGAGGCGCTGGTAGAGGCCGTCGCCTGGTTGGTCGAGCACGGGAAACCGGGGCGATACCTAGTGGTGCAGGCCTCCGGAGCTGAGGCAGTGGAGGACCTGGGGGCCCGCCTCGGGGAGCGCAAGTTGGCCCTGTTGGCCTTGCTCAGCGCTGAGCCGCACGTGTTGGGGCACCTCCCGCCGTACCTGGCCCAGGCGTTGCAGCTGGTGCACGAGCGCGGCGCGATCACCAGTCAGGAGCTGGCAAGCGAGCTGGCGTTGTCGGTGCAAGGGGCGGCAGTGCGCCTGGCCGCGCTGGCCAAGCTGCGCCTGCTGCACCAGGAACCGGAGGCCCGGCCTATGGGCGGCCGGCAGAACAGGGCTCTGTCCCTGCTGCCGAACTTGTGTTGCTGACGGAGTGGAGCGCGATGTGCGGGGCATGCCGCCGTTGGTCACGGATGTCCCGTTGCCCACATCTCGGTAAAGAGCTACTCTTTATCGAGAGGAGGCGGTCGTGGTGCAGCCCGTGGACGACCCTGTGGACATGGAGGCCCTGTTTCCGGCCCGTGCCCCCTACCCCAAGCCCCTTCGGCTCCGGTGGCAGGGCCGCCCTTTCCCGGTTGAGGAAATCCACCTGGTCCACGAGCGTTGGGAAGGCAGCACCCGCCTCCTCTTGTACTCCGTCAGCGCCGGGGGAAGCCTGTTGCGTTTGCGGTTCGACGGCACGAAGGGACGCTGGTTCCTCGACGGAATCCAGTGGGAAGAGGACATGCTGTGATCATCCTCCACATCGACATGGACGCCTACTTCGCCTCGGTGGAACAGCAGGCCAATCCCGCCCTGCGGGGTCAGCCCATTGTGGTCTCCGGCCGGCCGGATATTCACTCGGTGGTGGCCGCCGCCTCGCGTGAGGCCAAGCTGTACGGGATTCGAGCGGGCATGTCCACCTGGGACGCTCGGAAACTATGCCCGCACATTACCTTCGTCCCTGGCGATCCCGACAAGTACGAGACTGTCACCCGGCGGTTTTTGGACGTCCTCGTCGGCTACACCCCCATGGTGGAGGTGTACTCCATCGACGAGGTGTTCATGGATGTCACCCAAGAGGCGGAGCGCCATGAAGGCCCGCAGGCCCTGGCGCACAAGATTCAACAACACCTTCGCTCCGAGCTGGGAGAGTGGATCACCTGCTCCATCGGCATCGCCCCCAGCAAGCTCCTGGCCAAACTGGCCGTGGAGCGCGCCAAACCCGCCGGAGTGCACTGGATCAGTCTCCGCGATGTGCCCCGGGTACTTTCCCGGACCCCGGTGGAAGATGTATGCGGTATCGGCCCCCGTATCGCCCGGCGCCTCTCCCACATGGGCGTCTGGACCTTGGCCGACCTGGGCCGCTATCCAGAAGAGTACCTACGAGCGCGGTTCGGGGTGTACGGGACCGTGCTTGCCCTGTGGGGCCGGGGGCTTGATCCCACCCCCCTGACCCCCTACTGGAGGGAGAAAGAGCTCAAAAGCGTCGGCCACTCACACGCCGTTCCCAAAGCCTTGCGCGATCCGAGCGGGGCACGCAGCGTGCTCCTTTACCTGTGCGAACGTACTGGCCGCCGCCTGCGGGCCAAAGGGTTGGCCGGCCGAGTGGTACATCTGGACCTGCGTGACGCCGGCATGCGTCACCGGGGCGGCCAGCGGGCGCTGGAAGTCCCCACCAACGATGAAGAAACCATCTTCCAAACAGCGCTCGACCTGGCGCGCGACCATGGAGGGTTCCCCCAGGTAACTACCATGGTCGGGGTAAGAGTAGGATCGGTAATTTCCGGCAAGGAAGCGCCGCGCCCGCTGCTTCCCGAACAGCGCCGCCGCGAGCAGCTGGAAGCGGCGATGGATCGCATCCGCGATCTCTACGGCGAGGGAGCCCTCTGGCGAGGCTCGGTGTACGCCTGTCGAGTCCTCACCCAAGCCACCGGAGGCATGGGGCGGCAAAAGGAGATCGCGCTGG
>PWTL01000007.1 GCA_003562845.1 Candidatus Acetothermia bacterium | reverse complement strand
TGAGATCCTCGTCTCAGTGGGAAACCAGATGGGGAAGCGGTTTTCAGCGCTGATCACGGGGATGGATCAGCCCCTGGGGCGGATGGCGGGAAACGCGTTGGAGGTGCGACAGGCGGTGCAGGTTATGCGCGGAGAAGGACCCGCGGATCTGCGGGAGGTGACCCTCGCCCTGGGTGCGGAGCTTCTGATCCTGGCCGGAGAAGCTGCTGACAGTCAACAAGCGCGGGGCACCTTGGAGAGGCTTCTGCAGAGAGGGGACGCGGGGAAGAAGTTCGCCCAGCTCGTCCGGGCACAGGGAGGAGACGCCCGCGTAATCGAGGACCTGGAGCTCTTCCCCCAGGCCGAGCACAAACAGGTGGTTGAGGCCCCACGCTCCGGTTACGTACAGCACCTTGCTGCCAGGAATGTGGGGCTTGCCGCCGGGCTTGTGGGCGCAGGGAGGGCGGAGAAGGGCGGTGTAGTGGCTCCGGAAGCGGGAGTGGAACTTCTGGCCAAGGTCGGAACGCAGGTGGAGGAGGGTGAGCCTGTGGCCGTCCTCCACGTGGCGCGGGAGGCGCATCTGCCCGAGGCGCAACGGCTGCTGCGTGAGGCGTACACCATTGGCGATGAGGCCCCCGCCCCGCTGTCGCTCATCATCGACTCTGTGAGGGGGGAGGTGTTAGGGGAAGCTGCTATCTAACGCCTCACACCTCTCCCCTCACTTACTTTCTGGGATTGATTAGATCGTCGATGAGACCGTACTCCTTGGCCTCTTCAGAGGTCATGAACAAATCACGATCGGTATCCCTCTCGATTCTGTCCAGCGGTTGTCCGGTGTACTCGGCCAGTAGCCTGTTCACCTGCTCTCTTGTGCGCATGATCTCCCGGGCGTGGATGTTGAGGTCAATGGCCGTACCTTCCATCCCTCCCCAGGGCTGGTGGATTAGAATCTTGGAGTTGGGAAGGGCGAAACGCTTTCCCTTGCTCCCCGCGGCCAGGAGCAGCGCTCCCATGGATGCAGCCAGGCCAACGCATATAGTGCGCACTGGGCTCTTGACGAACTGAATCGTGTCGTGCACCGCCAACCCGGCGGTCACGGAGCCCCCGGGAGTGTTGATGTACAGGTAGATGTCCTTCTCCCGGTCCTTGGCCTCCAAGAACAGCAGTTGAGCGATGATAACGTTTGCCACTTCGTCGCTGACGGGACGCCCCAGGAAGATGATCCTGTCTTCCAGGAGTCGGGAGTATATATCATACGTTCGCTCAGTTTGATCGACCCGGTCGATAACCCATGGGATCTGCCCCTTCACGAGTCCCTCCTTTTGTTTTCCAGTACCCAGTCGGCCGCTCGCTCGATGAGAAGCCTCGCGCGTACAGCTTCGGGGTCCTGCTTTGTTTCCTCAGCTTGGGCCGCTACCTCGTCCTCCTGGGGGAGGAGGCCCTTCTGTTCGCAGACCATCCGCGCGACGAGCTCCCGCCGAATCCTGCGACGAACAGCATTCTCGATCTCCCCGCGCAGTTCTTCCTTATCGCCGAAGCGGCGTAGCTCCTCGCTGACCATCTCCGCCAGCAAACCAGGCGGAGGTTCCACCCCCAGCGAGTCGGCCAGAGCGTCTAACGCCCCGCTCCGCCGCCGTTGCTCAGCATCGACTTGGGCCTGTTTGAGTAGTTCTCCCTTGACCTCTTCCCGCAACTCATCCCAGGTGCCCTTGCCGTATTGCTCGGCCACATCCTCTTTGTCCGGAAGTAGCATCTGGTAGACGCCTTCTACGGAAAAGGACTCCTCGCTGTCCTCATGCTTGAGGGTTACCTCCTGCCCGGGTTCCGTACCCACGAGTTGCGCCCCCAGCGATCCTTCGGGGTCGACTTCCGCTTCCCAAGTGTGGCCGGCACGGCTGATGCGCACTACGTCTCCGGCCTGGGCCGATCCCTCGCGGGGCTTGAGCGCGGCAGAGCGCCGCTGCAAATCCTGCAACACGTCGTCTATCTCCTGGTCGGAGACTTCGGGTGCAGGCGGCTCCGGGACCTCGACCTGGGGGGCGTCGGGGATCTCCAGCTGTGGGAACACCTCAAATGACGCCTGGAATTCCAGCTTCTCTCCGGACTCGAAGGTCAACACATCCACCTGGGGAGTAGTTGCCGGCCGGAGGGGGTGCTCGTCCAGGGCCTTGCCCAGCCATTCCTTTATCAGGTCTTCCTTGAGGTCGGCCTCGTACTCCTGTTGTCCGTAGCGAGCGAGGATCAGATGCGTGGGCGCCTTGCCTGGGCGGAAACCTGGAATGCGTACAGATCGACGGAGTTCCTCTTTGAGCTTTTGCTCCGCTGTGCGCAAAGCGTCTTTGGGCACGCTTACTGTGAGCTTAACCGACGCACCGTCTCGCTGGAGCTGTATGGCATCTGTGTAGTACATATCCTCGTCCATTGTACCCGTGTTCTCGCCGCGCGCCTCCCGCTCAGCACAAGGCGCAAAACTGCAACTCGGGGCCACGGGGCCTCAACCCCCCGGGAAGAGCAAAACGGGCTAGACGAGCCCTGAGAGCAGAGCCCAGTCAATCCCCACGAGGTGCACCCACAATGTCGACGCCAGGCGGAACACTAGTTGTAGCCCGCCAACCACCAGCAGAGCGAGCACGATGAACATGCCGTAGGGCTCCAGCTGCGCCAGGCTCATCCGCCACCTGGGGGGGAGAAAGTAGGCCAACACCCGCGATCCGTCCAAGGGGGGGATGGGAACCAGGTTGAAGAAAGCCAGTACCAACGAGTACAAGACCACGAACGCCAGGAAGGCGAGCGGCACGGCCATGGTCAGCCCCGCGGCCACAAGGCCCCGCCCGAGGAGAGCCGCAGCCCCGGCCATGGCCAGGTTGGTTCCTGGACCGGCAAGGCTCACCCACAACATCCCGCGCCACGGGTCGCCCCGCAGACGGTGGGCGTTCACCGGAACAGGTTTAGCCCAGCCGAACAGCACCGGAAAGCCGGTGAACCGTCCCAGAACAAGCAGCATCCCCGGCAAGAGCAACGATCCGATGGGATCGAGATGGGGAATCGGGTTGGCGGTGAGTCTCCCCGCCGCCTTGGCTGTGGGATCCCCTAACCTGTAGGCAACGTACCCGTGCGCCACCTCGTGGGGGATCACACACACCAAAAGCGCTGCTATGGCCAGTATTCCATGCATCAGCCAGTCCATCACGGCCCCCTGTCTCCCCGCACCCAAAGCACGTTCTCCTGAAGGAGCACCACTGCGCCGGGAGAAGCCCCTTTGGGTTTGCGCAGGTAACGGCCCTCAGTGTAGCTGACCTGGACTTTGCGCTCACCCCGTGCATGGGAGTGCCACGCGGCCAGCTCGGCTGCCCGCTGCAAGACCGCGGGAGGGACCTCCCTTCCCTTGGCGGGAACGAGGACGTGGGCCCCGGGCACACCGCGGGCGTGCAGCCATAGATCCTCGTCCCGGGCCCGCCGGACCAGGACGTCGTTCTCCTTGGCCGAACGGCCCACGTGCACGGGATAGCCCTGTATGAGGATCTCCCGCGGGGGGGATCGGGAAGGCTGCGGACTGGTTCTCCCGCGCTGCGTCTTCTCCTCCCCCAAGGAGGCCAGCTCTTCCTCCAGATACGGGGCGAGGTCGGGCCGGTCGGACAGAGTGGTGGCGAGCGTGTCAAGTTTGCGCAGCTCGCGCTCCAAGGTCTTCCGGCGGCGCGGCAAGTGCTCCAGCCTGCGCCGGAGCTTCCTCGCCTGGCGGTACAGGGCCTGGGCATGTACGACCGGCGGAACTCTGGGGTCCAAAGGCACACGCACTGGAGTTTCGTCGAAACCCTGCACCGTTGCCTCGGAAGTCCCGTGGGGGATGTCCGACAGACGGGCGAGGATCAGATCCGCCCTCGACTGGATCTCCGGCCATCGCTCGGCCTGGACGCGGCCCTCTTCCAGCCCTCGCAGCGCTCGCTGCCGGCGCTCCCTGGCCACGCGGAGCCGATCTCTGAGCCAGTGGGCGGCCGGGTCTACGAGTCGCCGCTCCAGAGTCCGATCCAGGGCCTCCCCAAATGTGGGGGTTTCCTCCACTGGTTCGCCCAGATCGTCGCGGCGAAAGAAGGACGCCAAGAGTCCGCGGGGAGTTTCGTACAGGTAGCCTGCGGCGCCACGCTCAAGGAGCTTGCGGGCGAACTCTTCTGCAGGAAGCGCTGCTGCCTCGGCTGCCCGGCGGAGCTCTGGGCCTATCCCCTGGGACAGGAGGCCCCCCTCGTTGAAGGAGGCCGGCCGTGGCTCACTCCCGTGCAGCGCGTCGGTACGCCCTTCCCTCCACTGCAGGAATAACTCCCCGCGCCGGGGCCGGAGGTCGAGGAGGAGGTCTGCTTGGGGGAACCTCAGCCTCAAAACCCGATCGTAGCCTGCCTGTTCCAGGGCCACGAGGGGCTGTCCGCGGAGTTTGCGCACCAGCTGGCAGAAGGAAGGGGGATTAGTCGGGGTTGCCGGACGCAGTCCGGTCAGGTGAAAGGCCTTCCCTCGGGGATCCAGAGCCAGTCCGCCGCTGGGGCTAAAAGTGCGCAGCAAGAGTACGTCGCCGATCTGGTGTACGCGACCCAGGCGCGCTCCCGCCAAATGGGCGGCCTCTGTTAGGGCAACATGCAGCTCAATTCCTTCCAAAAGTTCCCTCCCCGCTCATTGCCGAGAAACGCTGGGGGTAGTCCCGGGAAAAACATGCTGGAGCCGGCGGGAGGACTTGAACCTCCGACCTGCGGTTTACGAAACCGCTGCTCTGCCTGCTGAGCTACGCCGGCGGCCGAGTTGATGGTATCCTGCCCCGGGACTCCCTGCCAGATCTTCTACCGGTGAAAAGCGGTTGCCGTGGTGTGTATACTTCTTGAGGGAGCGTTCTTCCCCACTCGAGGTGAGGACATATGGACAAGGGCACCTACCGTGTGAAGACGGGGTTCGCGGAGATGTTCAAAGGGGGAGTGATTATGGACGTCACCACTCCCGACCAAGCCCGTATTGCAGAGAATGCGGGGGCGGTGGCGGTAATGGCTTTGGAGCGGGTCCCCGCTGACATCCGCAGCCAAGGAGGAGTGGCCAGAATGGCCGATCCTAGCAGGATCAAGGCCATTCAGGATACTGTTTCCATCCCGGTCATGGCCAAGGCCCGCATCGGCCACGTGGCCGAGGCCCGTGTACTGGAATCGCTGGGCGTGGATTTTATCGACGAGTCGGAGGTACTGACCCCGGCTGATCCCTTCCACCATATCGACAAGTGGCAGTTCGCAGTGCCGTTCGTCTGTGGATGCCGCGACCTGGGAGAGGCCGCCCGCCGTATCGCCGAGGGTGCGGCCATGATCCGGACCAAAGGGGAGGCCGGCACCGGCAACGTGATCGAGGCGGTGCGGCACATGCGGGTGCTCAACGGCCAGATCAGACGCCTTCAGGGCTTGAACTACGCGGAGCTCGTCTCCTTCGCCAAGGAGATCGGCGCCTCGGCCGAGATTCTCAAACTGATCGCCGAGCAGGGGCGGTTGCCCGTGGTGAACTTTGCCGCCGGGGGCATTGCCACACCGGCGGATGCAGCCCTCATGCGTATGCTCGGCTGCGACGGGGTGTTTGTGGGCTCGGGAATTTTCAAGTCACAGGATCCCGAGAAGAGGGCCCGGGCAGTTGTCATGGCCTGCACGCATTACGAGGATGCGCAGCTGGTGGCTGAGGTGTCCGCCGGCCTTGGGGAGGCCATGGTCGGCCTCTCTATAGACGAGATCCCAGAGCACGAGCGGATGCAACAGCGGTGACAGTCGGGGTGCTTGCCGTCCAGGGGGACGTGCGCGAGCACCTGGCCGTGCTGGGGGCCTTGGGCGTGCGTGCTGTCCCCGTGCTCCGCCCGCGAGACCTGGCGAGTGTGGCGGGAGTCGTCCTTCCGGGCGGGGAGTCCACCGCGATGTGGCGCATCATGAGCGTTGGGGGACTGGCCGAAGAACTACGAGCAGCTCTTTGCGGGGGGTTACCCGCCTTTGGAACCTGTGCGGGGATGGTCCTTCTGGCCCAAGAGATCACCAACTGGCCGGAGCGCTACTTCCAGCTTGTGGACATTGCAGTGGAGAGGAACGCTACCGGCCCCCAACAGCACTCTTTCGAAGCCTCGGTGGACGCCGGCGAACTGGGCGAGCTCGCGGCGTTGTTCATCAGGGCTCCCCTGGTGCGGCGGGTCGGAAAGGGGGTACAAGTGTTGGGAAAGCTGGGCACCGAACCGGTATGGGTCCGCCAGGGGCATCTCCTCGCAGCCAGCTTCCACCCGGAGCTAGCCGGGGACGCGCGGGTGCACCAGTACTTCGTTAATATGTGTCGGAAGGAGTGATGATGGCGACGAAAGTGGCGATCAACGGATTCGGAAGGATTGGACGGGTTACGATGCGTGTGCTTGCCGAGCGGGGGTGGCCGCTGGAGTTGGTGGCGGTGAACGACCCGTTCTTGCCCGTGGACCAGGCCGCCCACTTGACACGCTATGACTCGGTGTATGGGCGTGCTCCGTTCGACATACAGGCGGACGGTGACGCTCTGGTCGTGGACGGCAAGAGGATCGCTTACCTGGCGGAGAAGGATCCCGCCGCTCTCCCCTGGGGGAAGCTGGGGGTGACGGTGGTCCTGGAGGCCACCGGCGTGTTCCGGGATCCGGACAAGGCCGAGGCGCACCGCAAGGCGGGTGCGGAGAGAGTTCTCCTGTCGGCGCCCCCCAGTGGGGAGCGCAAGGGCGAGGTTCCGCAGATCCTGTGGCGGATGAACGAGGGCGAGTACGATCCTGCAGTGCACACCGTCGTCTCTGCGGCTTCCTGCACGACGAACTCGCTTGGCCCTGTGGTGAAGGTGCTCCACGATGAGTTCGGCATCGAACATGGGTTCTTGACCACTGTACACGCCTACACTGCCGATCAGCGTCTGGTGGATGCTCCGCACAAGGATTTGGCTCGGGCCCGCGCTGCGGCGGCCAACATTGTGCCCACTTCCACCGGAGCCGCACGCTCGATCCCGCAGGTCTTTCCTGACCTCAAAGGGAAGATGGATGGTGTGGCCATTCGCGTGCCTGTCCCCTGCGGGTCGGTGTCCGACTTCACCGCCAAGCTCCGTCGCCGGGCGACGGTGGACGAGGTGAACAACGCCTTCCGCAAGGCGGGGCAGGGGCAGTTGGGTGAGGTCATGTTGGTGACCGACGATCCGATCGTGTCCACCGACGTCATCGGCGAACCTCACTCCGCGGTGGTTGCGTTGGCGTACACGATGGCCCTTCCCCAGGTGGAAGACGTGATCAAGGTCCTCTCGTTCTACGACAACGAGTGGGGCTACGTGAACCGTTTGCTGGATGTGGCGAGGTACATCGCCGGTTAGGCTGCACCGGGCGGTGGCGGGAACAGTGGCGCTGCTGTTCCCCCCGCGTTGCTTTCTGTGCGCAGGGCCCGTTGACCTGTTGGAGCCTTTGTGCTCTGCGTGTACCGGCGCCCTTCCGCGTTGGGAGGAGCCCGGCTGTGCGGTGTGTGGTCGTCCCGTGGGGGCAGGACGCGAGATCTGCCCGCAGTGTTCCGTGGCCCCACGATGGTACAGCGCGGTGCGCTCTCTGGGGCCGTACGAGGGAGAGCTGCTCGTGCTGATTCGCGCCCTGAAATACGGAGGTGAGCGAGCGTTGGCCCGTCCCTTGGGAGAGCTTTTGGCGCAGCTTGCTGGGGAGGAGGCGGACGCCGCACGCTGGGTCACTTGCGTCCCGCCCGACCCGCGTCGTCTCCGCCAGCGGGAGCACCACGCTGCGGAAGAGCTGGCGCGGACGACAGCGGGCGCACTGGGGCTCCCGTACCGAAAGCTTTTGTACAAGCCACGTTCCACGCCGCCGCAGGTGGGGCGCAGCCGGCGGGAGCGGACGGTAGCCCTCGCGGAACGCTTCGCCACCCTGCGTCCCGGCCGAGAGGAGGGAGTGATAGTAGTGGACGACGTCTATACGACGGGAGCAACGGCCGCCGAGGCGGCCCGGGCGTTGCGCGCTGGAGGATATGGGGACGTGCTGATCCTTGCCGTCGCGCATACTTTTGACGATGCGAATTGAAGCTTTCGCCGTAGGGCCGCTCTTGGCCAATGCCTATGTTCTTGTGAGCGGTGGAGAAGCGGCGGTGCTGGACCCGGGAGGATTCCCCCCGGAATTGCGGCAGGCTGTGGACGGAACTCAGGTCCGGTATGTTCTGCTGACGCACGGACACTTCGACCACGCCGACGGGGCCCTGGCAGCCCACGAACACACGCAAGCCCCCATTGCCTACCATTCCCAAGAGAGGGATGTGTTCTGGGCTATGGGACAGAAACCTCCCCCCTTGGGGTTGGAGGTGGCGGACGGGCACCGCCTCGCTTTGGGGGAGGAAGAGCTCGTAGTGTGGCACCTTCCGGGACACTCCCCGGGATCGGTGGCCTACCTTTGGCACAAGGGGAAGACTGTCTGGGTGGGAGACGTTGTGTTCTCTGGGTCCGTCGGCCGGTCCGACCTGCCGGGCGGAGACTGGAATACCTTGGAGCGCTCCTTGACCCGTCTTTTGGAGTTGGAGGACGACTGGAGGGTGCTCCCCGGGCACGGGCCGGCCAGCACCATTGGGGAAGAACGGAGGAGCAACCCATTTCTGCGGGGGCTACAAAGTGGCGCGGGCTGAAGTTCAGGAGGTCAAGTCCCGAGTGGACACGGTCGAGGTGATCGGCCGTTATGTAACCTTGACCCCCTCGGGCAAGGGACTGAAGGGCCGCTGTCCGTTTCACGCCGACAGCAGCCCCTCTCTCATGGTCTCGCCGGAGAAGGGCTTGTGGCACTGCTTTGGTTGCGGGGCTGGGGGTGATGTCATCGGCTTTCTCATGCGTGTGGAGAAGCTGGAGTTCTCCGATGCCCTGGCCCGGCTGGCCGACGAGGTCGGAGTGGAGATCGGGGGACAAGAGCAAAAGGGCGGTCTCCTGGAAGCGTGCGCCGAGGCCGAACAGTACTTCGCCCGGACCTTACGCGCCTCCGCGGGGAAGAAGGCCAGGCAGTACCTCGTCGAGCGGGGGATCGCGGAGGAGGACTGGCAGCGCTGGGGCCTTGGCTATTCTCTGCCGGCCTGGGACGGCCTGCTGAGAGCGTTGCGCGCCCACGGAGTGGAGACGCTAGTACAGCTGGGGCTGGTTATTCAAGGAAAGAGAGGGCCATACGACCGTTTTCGCGACCGCGTGATCTTCCCGCTGCGCGATCCACGTGGCCGGGTGGTGGCGTTCGCCGGGCGCTCGTTCTCCGAGGACCCCAAGTACGTGAACACCCCCAACACCCCACTTTTCACCAAGGGAACTCTGCTTTACGGTTTGGACGCGGCGGTGGAGCCCATCCGTAGGCAGGGCCGGGCAGTGCTCGTGGAAGGGTACACTGATGTTATCGGCCTGCACTACGCGGGAATCGGGGAGGCGGTGGGGTCTATGGGCACGGCGTTGACTGAGGCCCAGGCGCGCCTTCTGTCGCGATACACCGACCGCGTGGTCATCGCCTACGATCGCGATGCCGCTGGGTCTGCTGCCGCCCTACGGGGGATGGTGGTATTACGGTCGGCAGGCCTCCGGGTGGAGGTGGCGCAACTTCCTCCTGGGGAAGATCCGGACTCTCTGGTGCGCTCGTTGGGGGGCGAGGGCGTCCGTGTTGTGCTGGATGAAGCGCGGGCGTTTCACGTGTTCTTCTTGGATTCCTTGGCCGAGCGGTTGGACCTGGACACTGTGGAGGGGAAAGAGGAAGCGCTGGAGGAGACGCGCACTCTGTGGAGAGGGATCAGCAGCGTACCGCTCAAGCAAGAGATCGCCCGGGGACTGGCGCGCCTTGTGGACCTTCCGGAAGAGGACGTACAACGGGTCCTACGCTCAGGACAGAGAAAGGGGCGCGAGGCTCCGGAGAAGGCGGAGCCGGCGGAGCTGGGCTTGGAGGAGCTCCTCCTCCACTTCCTCGTTTGCGGGAAGCTTCCCGCCTCTGCGCTGGCCGAGCTTGAAGCAAGGGAATTTTGCCCTGAATATCGACCTATCGTGGACAGGTGGTTGGAGCTCTGGCGAGCAGGCGACACACCTACTGTTGAGGATCTGACCGGCGAACTGGAACCTGAGGCGGTGTCCCGGGCCGTGCGTAGCGCGCTGCTGGACGTGCAATTGCGCGACGAGCATCGCGCAGTGCAGGATGCCGTCAACCGATTTGTGCATCTTCCCAAGCTGGAGCGTCGTATTGAGGAGTTGGGCGCGGCCATTGCCGACGCTGAGGCAGCCGGCAGGCGGGAAGAGGTGGCGGAGTTGAGTCGCGAGTACCAGGAGCTCTGCCGCCAGCGGCTGCGCGTGTATGGGGGGCGTTGTGCGAAAGCCAACGGATGAACAGCACGTTCCCGGAGCGAATCCTGATCAGGGGCGCCAAGAGGAAGGTTTCCCGGAGGAGCTGCTAGATACGCTGCCCTTGCTGGAGGAGCTGGCCGAGTCCACTGAACCGGAGCCCCAAGAGTGGGGAGATGAGGAGCCCCAGGAGAGGGGACGGGACCCCGTTCGCACCTATCTTCGCGAGATCGGGAGGGTGCCTCTTCTGTCCCGGGAGCAGGAAGTGGAACTGGCCCAAGCCTTTGAGGCCGGGCAGGAAGCTGAAGCGAAACTGAACGGCGACCACGTCCCCTCCGATGAGCTCGAACAGCTCAAACTCATCGCACACCACGGACAGCGTGCGCGAGAGCGACTGACCGTGGCCAACTTGAGGCTGGTCGTGTCCATCGCCAAGAGGTACATGCACCGCGGGGTGTCCTTCTTGGACCTGATCCAGGAGGGGAACATGGGGCTCATGCGCGCGGTGGAGAAGTTCGATTGGCGGAAGGGCTATAAGTTCTCCACTTATGCTACATGGTGGATCCGGCAGTCCATCACCCGGGCCATCGCCGACCAAGCGCGCACCATCCGTGTCCCCGTACACACTGTGGAAGCGCTGCAGGAGCTGCGACGCTTGCGGCGCGAGCACATCCAACAGCACGGAATCGCCCCCACATACGAGGAGCTGGCCGCACAGCTGGGCACCAGTGTGGACAGGGTGAAGAAGATCGACCAGGCGGCCTCGTACACGGCCTCGTTGGAGAGGCCGCTCTCTGACGACGACGAGGACACCCTGGGGGACTTCCTTGCCGACACGTCGATTCCCTCGCCGTCCCGCGAGGCGCTGCGGGCAAAGCTGAAGGAGGAACTCCGCCGGGCACTACAGGGCCTGGACGGGCGGGAGCGGGAGATCCTCGAGCTTCGCTACGGCCTGCACGACGGCCATCCGCGCACCCTCAAGGAGGTGGCCGCCATGTTCGACGTCACCCGCGAGCGCGTGCGCCAGATTGAGATAAAGGCCCTGGAGAAGCTCAAGCACCCCTCCCGCCAGCAAACCCTGCGTAGGTTCCGGGACCTTCTGTCCGCAGAAGAGTGAGCGTTCTCCTCCTAGTGGGGCCGACCGCCGCGGGGAAGACCGCTGTGTCCCTGCAGGTGGCCCGCAAGGCGGGGGCGGAGATCATCTCCGCCGACGCCCGTGCTGTGTACCGGGGCCTGGAGATCGGCACTGACAGGCCTTCTTCCGAAGCGCTGCGCGCCGTTCCCCATCATCTTGTGGGAGTGCTGGATCCTCGTGAGACGTACGACGCAGCCCAGTTCCGCCGTGACTGCGAGAAACTCGTAGCGCAGATACACGACAGAGGGCGCCGCGCGCTGGTAGTCGGGGGGAGCACACTGTATGTCCGGGCGTTGACGGAAGGGCTGTTCGAGGGGCCTCCCGCAGACCGGGAGTTTCGACGAACGCTGGATGAGCGGCCTGGCGAAGATCTGTACGCTGAGCTGCAGGAAGTGGACCCTGTTGCTGCAGTGCGCATCGCCCCCGGCGATCGAGTGCGGATCGTGCGTGCGCTGGAAGTGTACGAGCTCACCGGCCATCCGATCTCCTCTCTGTGGGGGGAAAAGAGCCCGGCTCCTTGGCCCCTCGTCGGTGTGGGACTCACCCTGAACCGCGACGAGCTTTACCGGAGAATAGAGGCGCGTGTGGAGCGCATGCTGGCCCGGGGGCTGTTGGAGGAGGCGCGGGCGCTGTGGGAGGCGGGGCTCCCCTCGGAGATGCCTGCGGTCCGGACGATCGGCTATCGAGAATTGTTCGCTTACCTGCGAGGGGAGATCGACTGGCAGGAGGCGCGCCAACGAATCGTGGCCGCTACTAAGGCCTACGCCCGCCGCCAGCTCAGCTGGTTTCGCCGGGAGAAGCTACACTGGATAGACGTTTCTGACCGCGTCCCGGAGGATGTGGCCTGCGAGGTGCTCTCTGTTTGGGAGCAGGCCGGAGGAGGCTTAGAATTCGGCTCATGAGACCTGTCCTGTGGTCGCAAAGTGTGCGCGAGTTGGACGCCAAGGCCAAGGAGCTTGGCCTGTCAGAAGTTCTGCTCATGGAGTCGGCGGCCCACGGCGCGGCGGCCGCCGTACTGGGGTGGGCGGGCTCCGTCGTCGGCGAACGGGTCGTGGCTTTGTGTGGCCGCGGCGGAAATGGAGGAGACGCGCTGGGCATGCTGCGCTGGCTGGGGCTGTGGGGAGCAGATCCTGTGGCCGTTTTGTTCGGGGAGCCCGATGGGGCGGCAGCTGAGCAGGCGCGGGCGTTCGCGGCGAGCTTCCCCGAGCGCACCCACAAGCTGGGAGACGAGGGTTCCGGCGAGGAGGGGGAACTGCTCGCAGATGTGCTGGCGAACGCCGACTTGGTTTTGGATGGGCTACTCGGTGTCGGCGCACACGGCGTCCCTCGCGGTGCGGTGAAGGAGGCGGTTGAGGTCCTCTCGCACCATCCACTGCCGGTGGTGGCCGTGGACCTTCCCTCAGGGCTCAGCGCCGACAGCGGGTCTGTTCCCGGAACCGCGGTGAGCGCGGAGCTGACGTTGGCCATGGGGGCGCTCAAGCCGTGTCACCTCCTCCCCCCGGCGGTGGGACTGTGTGGGGAGGTGGAAGTGGTGCCAGTGGCCTACCCCCCGGCGGCGTGGGACGATGTGGAGCCGGCGGCTCGGATCATGTCCGACGAGTTCTGCGCCGCGTGTCTTCCGCCGCGATCGCCCCACGGCCACAAGGGAAGTTTCGGACGAGTGCTGATTGTAGGTGGTGCGGTGAGCATGTCCGGGGCCGCAGGGTTGGCCGCTTCCGCAGCTCTGCGTGCAGGCGCTGGACTGGTACACGTCTTGTGCCCGGAGCCTGTATACCCCGTGTTGGAGGGGGCTGTTCTGGAGGCGCTCGTCCATCCGGGAGGCGCAGCCCCTGACGGTACCTTCTCCCCGGACGCCGCGCAGCGGGCGGTGGAGCTCGCTGGGGAGGCGGACGTCCTGGTAGTAGGGCCCGGAATAGGACGAAGCCCCGGGGCCAGCGAGGTGGTACGCGCCCTGCTCACCGCGGGACACCCCCGAGTTGTGGTGGACGCGGACGGGCTGTACTCCTTGGCCCACGAGCGGAAGCTCCTCGGGCCGCACGAGGGAGAGTGGCTCCTCACTCCGCACCCCGGGGAGTTCGCACGCCTGGCCGGCGTGGAGGTGGACCAGGCGGTGAGCGACAAGATCAGCTCTGCTGGAGAGGCGGCGCGGCGGTGGGGCGCCACGCTGGTTCTGAAAGGGGCGCCCACGGCGGTGGCCTCGGCAGAGGGGCCGCTGTATTTGAACCTGAGCGGCAACACAGGACTTGCCCACGGCGGCTCCGGGGACGTGTTGGCGGGGATGATCGCCGGACTGTGGGCGGGCGGGGCCGATCCAGTGGAGGCGGCTTGTGCCGGCGTGTACGTGCACGGGAAGGCAGCGGAGCTGCTCGCACGGATCCGTTCTCCACGAGGAGTGCTTCCCACAGAGCTTCTGAGTGCGGTCCCCCGGGTCATGTCGCGCCTGGAGCGCCGTTACCCATGAGGCTGTTCGACAGCCACGCGCACCTGGACTTCCCCCAGTACAAGGACGACCGTGTCGCCCTCCTAAGCGAGATGCGCGCTCAGCGTGTGGCCGCGCTGAACGTGGGCGCCGATCTGCCGTCCTCCAAGGCATCAGTAGAGCTTTCCTGCGCCAATACCCACGTGCTTGCCGCCTGTGGTGTTCATCCTCACGAGGCCAAGGACTACACCCCGCAGGTGGAGGCGGAGCTCGTCGATCTCCTGCGCGGGGAAGCTGTGGCGGTGGGGGAGTGCGGCCTCGACTTCTACCGGGACCTCTCCCCTCGGGCAGCACAAGGGCGGGCGTTCCGCGCCCAGCTCCGGCTGGCGCGTCGGCTGGACCTACCGGTGATTCTGCATCAACGGGACGCCTGGGAGGAGTTTCTGGAGGTCCTTCGGGACGAGGGACCAGTCAGGGGCGTGGTGCACGCCTTCTCCGGTGATGCCGCCGCCGCCAAGCAGGTAGTGGAGTTGGGTCTGCACATGGGCATCGGCGGGCCGCTCACCTATCCCAAGAACGCGCAGCTGCGGGAGGCAGTGCGCTCGGTTCCCCTGGAACGGCTGCTCGTGGAGACCGACGCCCCGTACCTTCCTCCACAGGTGTTTCGTGGCAAGCGCAATGACCCGCTCAAGGTTCGGCTGGTCGTGACCGAACTCGCCCAGCTCAGGCGGATCCCTCCGGAGGAACTTGCGGAGATCAGCTGGCACAACGCCTGCGCCCTGTTGGGGGTCGAGCCGAGTTTCTAGGTGTGTCTCCGCCAGCGATCCCCACTTTGTGCAGGCCCCACTTAACACCTCATGGTGAACTGCCTAGCGGGAGACGACCCAGTTTCCAAAGCTGTTGCCTCCCACGTACCAGCTTCCCGACAGTTGGTCAGCTGCGGCGTTGTAGGTCCCAACGAGCTCTACGGTCACCGTTGTGTACGGCCACTGGAAGGTGAAGCGGAACTGCCCTCCGATGAACGAGCCGCTTCCCGGTGAACTGGCCATCGAAACGTAGGTAGTTCCCACAACGGAGCCTCCCGACTGGTTCAGCTGCAATCTCAACTCGAGGGGTTGTCCTCCTTGATCGTAGATGGTGCCCTGCCACATGCCGGTCAAGCTGGTTCCCACGTTGAGCGTCCTCTGTGTGGTGCTGACTTTGCCGCAAGCGTCTGTCACTGTGAGCCGCACCTGGAAGCTTCCGCCCGAGGCGTACGTGTAGCTCGGGTTCTGGCTGCTCGAGGTGCCGCCGTCGCCGAAGTCCCAGTTCCAAGAAGTGATGTTCGTGCCCGTCGACTGGTCCGAAAACTGCACGGCGGTCCTGGAGACGGGCTCGCTGGGGGACCAGGAAAAGTTCGCCGTGGGGGCCGAACTGAACATACAACAGCCC
>PWTL01000008.1 GCA_003562845.1 Candidatus Acetothermia bacterium | reverse complement strand
TTCGGTCTCATCCGGAGATAGCTCGTCCCGCTTAAGATTCGCTTCAGCCTCCTGCCCTGCCTCAAAGGCCTGGGCCAGATCCACTTCCTGCTCTCGGGAGAGAAGCGGAACACGTCCGATCTCTCGGAGGTAGGCACATTCAAGGTCTCGTCCCCTCTCCTGAGGCTCATCATCTCCCCATTCGTGGGGTTCCGGATCGCTGGACTCGGCCAGCCTCTCCAGAAGGGGTAGAGTATCGAGCAGCTCTTCCGGGGACCCTCCGATCTGCCCTTTGTCAAGCGTTAGTTTGGTTATGCACTGTGTATCATTCTTTGTCCGCATAACACCCCCTGTACGCGTAGTTGCATCCGCTAAACCCTCGGATGGATGATCATCCTTGCGCCCTGGACTTGACAGGCAGGCCATCCGGTTTGGCTGCAGGCCGGCGGCCGAGGTTCAGCCGAGCATCATCCGAGGCTGTCCCCAAGAACTGAAGGAACTGCGCGAACTTCCGAGCAACAAGATCCTCGTTGAGGGAGTAGTAGCGCGCCGGATGCACGGGCCGGACCCTCACGATGCCTTGCTGCCCCAGGAGCTGCAGGTGCCGGGAAACGGTGGTCTCTTTGAGCCCAATCCGCCGCGCCAGCTCCTCCACTGAGAGCTCACCCTGTTGAGCCAACAACTGCAGCATGCGATTGCGCGACGAGGTACTGAAGCACTTGAAGAAAGCAGCGTATTGCTCTGGCATGTCCCCTCCTTAATCCCCGAGCTCGAGCAACGCGTCCGTGCGAGGCGCCGTCTATCACAGAGCTTCTTGACAAACGATACCCAACGCCATATTATATGTGCAGATGGCTGACTGTGCAAGGGTACAAAAACACGGCCATCAGGAGGGTACAATGACTGACCAGGCTAACAAAACACGAGACTGGCGGAAGATCGGCAAGCTGAGCACCCTCGCCCTAGTGGCCGCTGGGGTGGCGTTCCTGGTAGGGCTGTACGCCATCTCCCCGTACTTCCAGCGAGGTGCGGACACGTACATCCCTGAGGCGCTGGCTGAGATGCCTGCCTTTCTGATCACGGTCACCAACCCTGACGACACCTCTGCCGTGCTTGCGGTGCGCGTCGCCGACTCGGCGGACGCGCGCACCTGGGGGCTCCGCGAGGTGGGTCCAGCAGCACTGGCCACCACCGTGTTGTTGTACGACCAGCGTCGGGGTGTAACCACGCGCACCACCTACAACATGCGCGGCTTGCGTGCCCCGCTGGAGTTTGCTGTCATACAGACCGATGGCACGGTGTCCTCCGTTCAGGTGGTGGCCCAGGACGCTATTTCTGTTGTGGTGACCGACCCGCACCGGTGGGTGTTGGCGGCCAAGGAGGGAATGCTCTCCAGCATGGGCATCGTCGTGGGTTCACAGCTCCACGTTGATCAGATCCGGCGGTTGAACTGAATCCGCACGAGCGATTCCCCCTTCTCCCATGGGACGAGGAGAGGGAGGATGGGCTTTGTCTGATGGGCACGGCTGATACGGGAGTTCGGGCACGAGCGAAGCGCGGTCGGGCGCACGGGAAGCTTCCCGGCGGAGTCTGGCATGAGGGGATCCGAGACGCGTTCTCCGATCGGTCCCCCTGTGGGGCTGATGTCTGGTGTGAAGCGAGATCCTTCCCCAAGGGGACACCCCGCAAGACAGTCCGAGAGAGGGGCTACCGTAAGGGGGGCTGCCACAGGGTGGGAGCGAGCGATAACCAGGGAGCAAACAGATGAGCGCGATGGTCTTTGTAGCAGCAGGGATCGCCTTACTTATTGTTTGGATGTTCTTCTACTTCGTTCCTGTGGGACTGTGGATCTCGGCGCTTACTGCTGGGGTGCCGGTAGGCCCGGGCACCCTGATCGGGATGCGCTTGAGGAAGGTGAGTCCACACAAGGTGATCGGCCCCCAGCAAGGTCATAGGATAGGTGGGTAGGGCGACAGCTACTCCGTGGGAGGCCAGATGTACCCCGTACGAGAAATAGTCGCTCCCTTTTAGCAAGTAGCCATGGCTGAACACAACCAATGGTGCAGCGCCAGCATCGCCTTTCACGGGGAGTGCCAGTATGATCTCCAGTGGCTGACGTTCTCGCGGTATTTGCAGGTGTTCGTGCCGGATCTCCACCTCCCACGGGTCCGGGCTGCTGGAAGTCGGAGCCGTGTACAACACCGAGCATCGAAACAAACGATAGGATGAGCACTGCCACTCTACGGATCAACGTGGCCACCTATTAGGCTATGCATATGTATGCTAGTATAATCTAATCGCCGAATCGTGAACTCAACGCCAGAGGGCATGACCTGGGTGAAGACGTGGTGGCGATGGCGGGGACACTTGGGTTTGCTCCGCTGAGCCCGACGGCGGGAGGCGCATGTTCGCGGGCGCGCCCCACGGTGCCAGGGAAAGAGGCCATGCTGCCGAGCGCATCGCGACAGGGCGGGGCTGGTTGCCTTGATGCAAACGGTAGGCGGTGGCTGATAGGAGGAGGCCGACATTGGAAGGGTATGAGCGTCCGTGCATTGTAGTAAGCCGTTGTCTGGGGTTTGACCACTGTCGGTACAACGGCCTGACAATCCGCTCGGAGGCGGTGGACATGATGGGTTCGCATGTGGAGTTTGTGCCCGTCTGCCCGGAGGTGGAGATCGGCCTGGGCGTCCCTCGCGTTCCTGTGCGCATCGTTCGGCTGGGTGAAGACGATCGGTTGGTCCAGTACACCACAGGGCGAGACGTCACCGAGGAGATTAGACTCTTCGCCGACCGCTTTCTTGGTGAACTGGGTCCCGTGGAAGGTTTTGTGCTCAAGGGACGTTCTCCTTCCTGCGGCCTCACGGATGCGAAAGCGTACCCCAGCATGGATAAGGTTCCTCCTCTCGGGAAGACGGCTGGGCTGTTCGGAAGAGAGGTCATCGCCCGCTACGGTGAGCGCGCCGTCGAAGATGAAGGCCGGCTCACCAATTTCCGCATCCGCGAGCACTTCCTCACCAAAGTCTTCACCCTTGCGGCGCTGCGCCGAGTGGAAGCCTCTGAGCAGATGAGGGAGCTTGTGGCCTTTCAGGCGCGCCACAAACTCCTGTTCATGGCCTACGGGCAAACAGGACTCAGAGCGTTGGGGCGCATCGTAGCCAACGCCAAGGGTCGGCCCTGGTCGGAGATCATCGCTGATTACCGCGACGGCCTGCTGCGATTGTTCTCCCGGCCGGCCCGTCCTACCTCCATGATCAACGTCTGCCTGCATGCCTTCGGTTACGTCTCCGACGAGCTTGTGCAGGAAGAGAAGGCGCACTTCCTCGACGTCTTAGAGGCATTTCGCGTGGGGAAACTCCCGCAGAGCGTGCCGCTGACCTTGCTGGGTTCCTGGGTCGCCAGGTTCGACGTGTCGTACCTGGCCCAACAGTCTGTGTTCGCCCCCTACCCCCAAAAACTCGTGGAGATCACAGATTCGGGGAAGGGTCGAGGCACATAGTGGAGCGTGCGTTGGTTCAGGAGGCGCGCATTCGGCGGTTGAACCAGGCCGGCTTGCAGCGGGCTTGCCTGTAACTGAGGCTGGTACAACGCTCGTTACGACACCGTGGAAGGCCTGCCCAACAACCGTTACCAGCTCGACTTTCCTTCTTCTGCTTGCTGGTGCAGACTCGCGTACATACCGCGAGGATTTCGAGCCATTCTCTGTTGGCTCAATCTGCAGGCAGTGACAGCAGTTTGGAGTTGGTCAGATCGGTGTGGCTGGGCGCGGGCTCAAGATGTGGATGCCCCCGTCGGGCCCGTGATGAACGCCCATACACGCTCAGCAAGGGTGGCGAACGGTATACTTGACACGCCCCCTCCGAGCACGGGGGGTTTGCCGGCGTCCCCCTGTTTCACTACATCGGGGAAAATTGGCAATGTGCCGAGGAACGTTGCTCCGACTTGAGATGACATACGCTTCCCCCCTCCCTGCCCGAACAGCTCAATCTCCCCGCCGCAGTGCGGGCAGGTGAGCACCGACATGTTCTCCACGACGGCTGTCTTCTTCACTCCCACCTGCCGTGCGAAGCGCACGGCCTTGCGGGCGTCGAGCAGCGCGACCTGTTGTGGAGTCGTGACGATCAGGGCAGCGTCGACCGCGCTCAGGATCTGGACCACCGAGAGCGCCTCATCGCCTGTTCCGGGAGGGAGATCCACGATCAGAAGGTCCAGCTCTCCCCACGCTACCTCCTCGATGAACTGTTGGATGGCCTTCATTTTCAGCGGGCCCCGCCAGATCACCGGAGCGTCAGCATCAGGGAGTCCGAAGGCTATGGAGACCACGGACAGGTTCTGGGGCGTCACCACCGGCATGATTTTCCCGTCTTCGACGGGCATTGTCGCCCCTTCGATGCCCAGCATCTTGGGCGCGTTAGGGCCGTGCAGGTCAGCATCGAGTAACCCTACGCGCAGAGACCTGGCGAGGGCTGTCGCGATGTTCACGGCGACCGTCGTCTTGCCCACGCCGCCCTTCCCGGACATCACCAGGAGCACGTGCTTGGCTTGTTTCATCATCCGTCCTTTGCTGCGAAAATGAGGTCGCGCTCTAGGCGCCGCCACAGGCTTCGCAGCGCACGGGCTGCCGGCCCGTGCGAACATGTCACGAGCGGGCACCCGGCTACTTGTGCGCGCGTGACCTCCTCGTCGTAAGGGATCCACCCGAGGAGCGGCAACCTTTGCTCCGCCGCCCACCTCCGCGTTTCCTGAGCGGCGGTCGTCTCCAGGTCGGCCTTGTTCATGGCCAAGTAGATCTGTTGACCGAAGTGTCGCGCGAGCGCGACGGCGCGTTCAAGGTCGTGGAGCGCCGACAGCGAAGGCTCGGTCACCACTAGCACGGCCGTGGCCCCGGCCAACGACGCGATGACCGTGCAGCCGATACCCGGGGCACCATCGACCAGGAGGAGTTTCCGTCCCTCCGAGGCGGCTCTCTCCCGCGCCCGCCGCTTTACCTGAGCCACGAGCTTTCCGGTGGCTTCCTCACCCGGGCGGAGTTCCCCGTGGACCAAGGTGTCGTAGGGCGTCGAGGAGACGTAGACGTGACCGGACAGCCGTGGTGTCAGCGTGACCGCCCCGGCCGGACACACGTAGGCGCACACCCCGCATCCCTCACAGGACAGGGGATCCACCGCCCAGGTTTCGTTTACACGGGCGATCGCTCTGAAGCGGCAGGCCTCCTGGCAGATCGCGCAGTCTGTGCATTTCAGCGGGTCGATCACAGCGAGCTCTGACCCCTCGTAGCGCTCTATGTCCTGAACTTGGTTTCTCATCAGTAGATTTAGGTTTGCCGCGTCCACGTCGCAGTCGGCGGTCAGCTTGTTCACGGCCAGCGCTGCCAGGGAGCCTACTACGGTGGTCTTGCCCGTGCCTCCTTTGCCCGATATCACCACGAGCTCGATCATCGCGTCACAGCCACGTGGCTCATGATGGAACGGTGGAGCTCGGCCAGCGGCGCTTTCCACTCGGGGAACGCCTCCACCAGAGGCACGCCTCGAGCGTAAGCGGCGGCGATGCGGCGGTCCATGGGGATACGTAGGAGCAAGGGGAGCCCTTCTTGTTCGCAATAGCGCTCCACCTGGTCGGTACCGATTCCATATCGGTTGACTACTACTCCGACCGGGAGCGCCAAGGCACGGCTGACTTCCACTGCGGCCTGGAGGTCATGAAGGCCAAAAGGCGTCGGCTCGGCCACGAGCAAGACAAAGTCGGCTCCCTTTAGGGCAGCAATCACCGGACAGCCAGTCCCCGGGGGCACGTCCAAGACCGTCAACTGGTCAGGGTTGCTCCGATCCTTCAGTTGTTCGATGATCGGCGCAGCCATCGGTTCTCCCACGTTGAGCACACCGCGCAGAAAATCGATACCTTTCCCCCGCCCCCGCTCTATCCATCCGCTGGTCCGCGGGGTCTCCGTGATGGCCCGTTCCGGACAGACCATGGCACAGAGGCCGCAGCCGTGGCAAAGCTCGGGATGAACCAGCACGCCCTTTCCGATTACAGCCAACGCCCCAAAGCGACAGGCGGCGGCGCAGGCCCCACAACGGGTGCACTTGTCCTCATCAACCCGAGGGACCATGGTTTCTACTGGTTCTCGCTCAATGAGCTCGGGGCTGAGGAACAGATGGTCGTTTGGTTCTTCCACGTCGCAGTCCACAAGCTGTACCGGTCCTGCTTCTCGCAAGGCCAGGGCTAGGGACACGGCCACGGTGGTCTTGCCCGTGCCCCCTTTGCCCGAGGCGATGGCGATGCGCACGCCCTTCTCAGTCGTGTCGATCATGGAAGGCATGCCGCGTACAGGGTTCGGCTCCGGCGAGACGCCCCTCCTGCCATGCCTGGACTGCGTTGCCTGCTGTGCCTGAAGCTCCGCTACACACCTCGATTCCGCTCTCGGAAAGCAGCGCGACCGCCCGACGGCCGAGCCCGGCGCACAGAACCACGTCCACGCCCGCTGCAGCCAAGTGTTCCGCGGGAAGTCCCGTTCCGCCCATGTGCTCCGAATGGTTGGGGAGGACCTCTACCTGTCGGGTATCGGTGTCGTAGATTGTGTAGGTGGGGACGCGACCAAAGTGCTCCCCCACATGGTCGTCCAAGCCCCCTCTCCCAGCGGTGGGAATGCATAGCCTCATTTTCCTCTCCTCACCAGTGCGGCGGATAGGCGTACGGATCGTCCATGGGTGGTCCGTACGGTGTGCGCCGTTGCTGTCGACCAAACGGCGGCTGACGGTAGCCCGCATAACCGCCATAGGGAGCGGAACCAAACCGCCACCACCCCCGAGGAAGCCATGGGTAGAAGCGGCAGAAGGGACGCGGGTTGCCAAGACCGCGTCCTCTCCCCGAAAATCCTCGTCCCCGACCGTAGGAATCCCAAGGCATACTATGCACCTCCCTCCAACTGTGCGAGCCTCCGCTTGACCTGCTCAAGGTCTGATTGCAGTTGCACCAGCTTCGACGTGAGGTCCTGTGGGGCTTCTGGCTGCGCCTGTGTTGCTGGGCCGCCACCGCTGCTCCACGTAGTGCCCTGCGTATCCAGTCCTTGTCCCCTCCGCGCTCCACGGCCCATGCCGCGGCCGGCGCCGCGCCCCACACCTTGGGCGTTGCCAGGGCTGCTTCCCGTGCTTCCCGGACCACTTCCGACGGCCCCCGACGGGCCCGCTGAGGAAGACAACCGTCCGGCCACATACGCGTCCACTGCCTCAGCAACGGTCATTCCAGAAAAGGGGAGCATGTCTACCCCCGCCTGCGACAGGACTCCGGACACATTGGGACCGAAGTTCCCCGCCAGCACTACGCGCGGCGCCTTGCTTGCCACCAACTGCGCAGCCTGTATTCCGGCTCCGGAGGGGGCATCCTTGTGAGGGTTGGGGACGACTGAGGCGTTGGCGATCTTGCCGTCTTGGAGCTCTACAACAGTGAATGTGGGAGCGCGGCCGAACACCGCTGACACCTGATCCTCGAGCCCCCCTTCTCCCGTCGCCGCCACCAGGCGCTCGCTCATGCCTCCTCCTGAGAGAGCTCGTCTACTCGCTGCTTGATATCGGCCAGCTGGGCTTCCAAGCTCTCTGCTTGTGCTGTCAGCCAGGTCAGCTCCTCCTCCCGGCTCACGCCTTGAGCTGCCCACGACGTGGGGGCCGCGGCGCCCCAGGGCGGCATCGGCGCTTGCCCTCCCATCCAAGATTGAAATGCGGGAACCTGGCCCGTCTGGGCTAGGTACTGGGCACCC
The DNA here is from genome assembly GCA_003562845.1 of Candidatus Acetothermia bacterium. Lineage (GTDB taxonomy): Bacteria > Bipolaricaulota > Bipolaricaulia > Bipolaricaulales > Bipolaricaulaceae > T3SED10-47. The sequence continues at coordinate 35,031 of PWTL01000008.1, read as the reverse complement.
GGGGGCATACAGCCCCAGCCAGGGGAATACCCAAAGCGCATCCATCCAGGTTGCCCGGTCATGTAGTACATATTTCGCCACCGCACAGAAACCACCTCCGCGCACATTATAGACATATGCACGAGATAGGCAAGCATGCTTCTGCGTTTTGTTCTCAACACGAAGCTGCGCGTGCTTTCGCATTTCAAGATTGCCGTAGACGTCATGGCACGAGAGAGCACTAAAGCTGGTTCAATCACGCCTGGAGCACGGCAGTCGCCGTTGGGGAAAGGCAGTAACTGCAGTCCTCTCTGGACCCGTGATCCACCTTGGCAAGCGGCACCTGGTGCACCCGGCTGTAGGTGGTCGGAAACAGAAGGTGAGGGCGTCGCTTACTACGAGAAACACGGGTAGCCTTCATGCTCATCTTGCACGAGACAACTCTCTGGGTTCCCGGGGAACGCGAACTCCGATACACTAGCCCCATGAACGATAACAAGTTGCCGCGCTGGGATCTATCTCCCCTTTTCCCCAGTCTGGACTCTCAGGAGCTCCGGGCGGCGTGGGAAGACCTTGAGGCCCGTATTCAAGCACTGGAACCTCTTCTGAAAAGGCACGAGGTTGGCCCGCGACCGATGCGGGACGGGGATCAGGTTGCTTTCGAAGAAGTAACCGGTGCCATGAACGATATGCTGGACGCGTTTCTCCCGGTTCGGGCGTTCGTGTCTGGCCAGGTGGACACGGACAGCACGAACCAGGCGGCTCAGGCGCGGCTCTCTGAGTTGGAACAGATGTTCCTCTCTGTGGAGCGCCTCCGCCCTCGGCTCACCGCGTGGTATGCTCGTTTGGACCCCGGTGAGGTCAACGCCGGCCCATACAAGTTGATGCTCGACGAGGCCCGTGTCCAGGCCGAACACATGATGAGCGAGCCCGAGGAGATTCTTGCTGCCGAGCTGCGCCTGTCAGGAGGCGGTGCGTGGGCGAAGCTACACGGGAACGTTTCCAGCCTCATTACGGCGACCGTAGGGGGCAAGGAGGTTCCTATAACTGCTGTTCGTAACCGCGCGCACAACCCTGACCCGAAAGTGCGACAAGGAGCGTACGACGCTGAGATCGCCGCCTGGAAGGAGAACGCTGTGCCCCTGGCCGCCGCGCTGAACGGGGTCAAGGGGGAGGCGTCTACGCTCAACCGCAAGCGCAGCTGGGCCAGCGATCTGGAGCCCGTGCTGGCCAGAAACCGGATCACCTCTAAGGTCCTCAGCGTGATGCAAGACGCTGTGGTGGCGAGTTTCCCCTTCTGGAGACGCTACTTTGAGGCCAAGGCACGCCTCCTGGGGAAGGCAAGACTCGATTGGTGGGACCTCTTTGCCCCGGTGGGTGAGAGCGAGAAGAAGTGGACGTGGCAGGAGTGCGCTTCTTTTGTGACCGAACAGTTGGGCACTTTCTCTCGGTCCGCCGCTGGGGTGGCCGAGACCGCGTTCCGCGAGAGGTGGATCGACGCCGATCCCCGCAAGGGCAAGCGCGGCGGCGCGTATTGCATGCCCATCGGCCAAGGGAAGAGCCGGATCCTTGCCAACTTCGAACAGAGCTTCGACTCTGTGTCCACTATCGCCCACGAGCTGGGTCACGCCTATCACAACCACTGCCTGCGCCAGCAGCCACCGCTGCTGCGGATGTACCCGATGACGCTGGCCGAAACGGCAAGCATCATGAACGAGACGATTGTCGTGCAGGCCGCGTTGCGGGTGCTTCCAGAACGAGAGCAGCTGCCGATCCTGGAAGCCGACCTCCAAGGAGCGGCCCAGGTTGTGGTCGACATCCACTCACGGTTTCTGTTCGAGAACGCCGTGTTCGAACGGCGGGCCAAACGAGAGCTGTCCGCCGACGAGTTTTGCTCGTTGATGCTCGACGCTCAGAAGGAAACCTTCGGGGAGGCACTCGCGACCTACCACCCCTACATGTGGGCCGTGAAGCCGCACTACTATAGTACCAACTTCTACAACTTCCCTTACACGTTCGGACTTTTGTTCGGTCTTGCCCTTTACCAGCGCTATGTCAACGAGGGCGAGGCGTTCGTGAGCAGCTACGATGATCTTTTGGCTTCCGTCGGCGTGTCGCCTGCGGACGAGTTGGCCGCTCAGTTCGGGTTTGACCTGGAGTCGCGAGCTTTCTGGGAGGGCGGACTGGCCGTGCTCGAGGGGCGGGTGTCGAGGTTCGAGGAGCTCTGCCGGTAGGGGGTCGCGCCTAACAGGTCGGGCAAGTCAGGTCCAGTATTGGCAGACTCGGTCGCCGTCTTTGGCTTCGAGCAGAACGCTGTGCGCTATGTGGGCAAGGGGGCACCAAGCTTGTCAGCGCTTCTGGTTGGGTCCGGGGAAGGAGGCCAGGCCGCGGCGGGCGTTCATTCGCCCTGCTTGTCAGCCATGCCCTGCCCGTGCCGATGCCGGCCATAGTGCGGATGAAGCTCCACGTGATCAGGTCGGATTATTGCCAAGGCTTTCCCGCTCACCAACGCGTCTGCCACTTTGTGCCGCGCGCTAGCCAGGAGGCGCTGTACGATTCCGCGGGAGATTCCCATGCGCACGCCGGCCTGTTCCTGGTCCAGGTCGAGCTGGTCGCACAGACGTAGGGCCTCCAGCTCGTCCAGATGGAGTACCACCCGCTCCAATTCGGCCATGGGTAGACCAGCTGGTTTGAACACCTCTTGCGGGGGCTTCCCCTGGCACCAGCGCCGCTTCGGAGGACGAGGCATGGGGCAAGTATAGCCGGGGCAGTGACTCGACAAGAACACGCACAAGCGACAGTCATCGTGGCGTGCATGCGTGGACAGTGTGGTTGGCGAACACCTCCCAGCCACGAAGGCGCGGTCGGGGAAGACGGCGCTTGACCAGGTGCGGGGCGAGTGCTAAAGTATATGCGCAGATGCTTAATTTCGGCCTGGGACCAGCGGGAGTGGAACAGCAGGCGCGGCTGTTCAGGGCGCTGTCTGTGGATACACGGGTGCGGATGCTCTTGCTGTTGAGGGGAAGGTCCATGTGTGTGGGGGCATTAGGCCGCTCCTTAGGGATTACTGCTGCCGCGGTCTCCCAACACCTGCGCGTGCTCCGCGACCTGGAGCTGGTTACGGCAAACAGGCAGGGGCACTTCGTCCACTATAGCCTGAACAACGAGGCCCTCAGCCAGTGGTGGGCCGCAGTGGACTCGCTGTTTCGGGAACTGCAGGAGCCGTCGACTACGGCTGCATCCTGTGCCAGAAAACGAAAGGAGGTGGACCATGAGTGTGGACAAGAAAGGCTGTCAGAAGCCGGAGAGCCTTAAGGGGAAGCCCAGTGAGTGCACTCCCGAGCAAATAGAGAAGTGCCACGGCTCCGACAAGAGCCATCCTTGCGTGAAGCAGGAGAAGTAGGCTTGTACTGCTTCTGGATCTACAGGCGGGCCCCGAGCGGAGCGCTGCCTTCCTCGGGGCCCGCGCTTATCCTAACGCACAGGGGCGCAAGAGGAGAACACCCTGCTGATCGGACGGCGGGGGCACTCCGCTGGGTATAGGGCGTGGGAAGCGGAAGGACGGGAGTTGCATGGCAGTTGACGCAGTTGTCGTAGAAGACCTGGCCAAGCGCTTTGGAGAGGTGTCCGCTGTGGACGGCATCAGCTTTCAGATCGGTTCCGGCGAACTGTTCGGGCTCCTGGGGCCCAACGGTGCGGGAAAGACGACCACGATCAACCTGCTGACCGGGCTGGCCAGGCCCGACAGGGGCCGAATGTATGTCGGGGGTGTCGACTGCACTGACCGTCCGAAAGCCGCTCAGTACCTGTTAGGTGTTGTTCCGGACGAGAGCAACCTGTATCCGGAGCTCTCCGGACGGGAGAACCTGCGATTCTGCGGAGCGCTCTACGGGATGCGCAAGAGGGCGCGCCGCACACGGGCCGACGAACTCCTCTCTCAGTTCGGTCTGACCGAGGCGGCCGACCGCAAGTTTTCCACATATTCCAAAGGCATGAAGCGTAAACTGACCATTGCAGCAGGAATAGTCCATCTACCCAGCATTCTGTTCCTGGACGAGCCCACGACTGGGATTGACGTCGCCAGCGCCCGGCAAATTCGCCAGCTCGTCTCCACCCTTAATCATCAAGGCACCACTGTACTCCTCACTACACACTACATTGAAGAGGCGGAGCGCCTGTGCGAGCGAATCGCGTTCTTGGTAGAGGGAGTAGTCGTCCGGCTGGACACGGTGGAGGAGTTGATGCGTCCCGTTGCGGGGAAACATGTGCTGGAGTTCGTGGTGAGCGGGGGGCCCCGTCCCAACATAGGCGAGCTGAGGGCTTCGCTTCCCGAGGCGCGCTGCGAATGGGCCGTGGACAGGCTCCGCGTTACGGCATCCACGCCGGTGCGCATCGGCCCAATTGTGAAGTTTCTGGAGGAGCAGGGGTTGACGGTGGTCGAGGCGCGAGCTGTTCGCCCTTCTCTTGAGGACGTTTTCGTAGAGATAACCGGTATAGAAAAGGAGGGCATGGGGGGAAACAGGAACCACGCGGGGGGAACCTCATGACTCGGTGGATCGCCTTCTGGGCCGTTATCGTCAAGGACCTGCGCGCTTACTACCTCAAGCCGCCCAACATTAGCTGGGGGCTCATCTTTCCCATTGCTTGGACGGGCATGTTCTTCATCCGCTCCGGCCGGGGTATGGACAGCGTGCTCGAGCTACTCCCGGGTGTTGTGGCGATCTCTGTTTTGTTCGGGACGACCTCCATGCTCGCAGTCACGGTCACCTTCGAGAAACGTCACCGGTCCTTTGAGCGGCTCCTGTTGGCGCCGTTACCGCTCGAGCTGTTGATGCTCGCCAAGACAGCCGGAGCCATCATGTTCGGAACGGCCAACGCGCTCGTGCCCATCGGCTTGGCGGCGCTGTTGGCAGATGTATCCAGCGTAAACTGGGCAGCCCTTGCCCCGGCTGTGGTCCTCATCGCTGTGACCTCCACCTTCCTCGGGCTGTTTATCGCCGTGTCGGTGAGCGAGGTGTTCGAAGCGCAGACTTTCTCCAATTTCTTGCGGTTCCCTATGGTCTTCCTCTGTGGCCTGTTCTTTCCCATCGCCAGCCTTCCTTTGTTCTTGCGCCCGCTGTCCTATGCGCTTCCCCTCACCTACGGGGTAGACATACTGCACGGTGCCGTTGGCACACAGCAGGCCCTCCCGCTCGCGCTGAATTTCGGAGTGCTGGCCGCTTTCTGTGCAGTCCTGTTCCTCGTGAGTCTGCGCAACATACGACGCCGCTGGATTGTGTGAAGCTCTCCTCCAGCGTTTGCCCCTACCTCTCGGGGACGATGCGCCCGGAGGTGTCCGCGTGGTAGTCGGGGATCTGGGGTATCCCTACCTCGGAAGGGGGCTGGTTGGCAGCGTAGGTGATGACCGTCTCCCAGACCTTCAGCTCCCGGGCGTCGTCGTGGCGGACGAAGAGCTCGTGCATCCTCTCCGGAGGGATAGGTTCACCGGCGGCGTTCTTGGGAGAGATAGTGAGGTGAGGAAGGAGTTCTGCGGCCAGAGGGAGGAACGAGTAAACGTAAGCGTCTGTCACGACGTGGTACAGATCTCGATCGCCACGCCTTAAGGAGACAAAACCTTCACTCCCGTCCGCCGGCTGGACACCCTCGCCCGTGTACAGCTCGCCGGCGATCACCGACAAAGCAGCCGGCCGGTAGCGGAAACGCAGCCCGGAGAATTGCAGGAAGTAGCTGTCCCCCATGAAAACCTCCAGCGCCACCGCTACGTACAGGAGGCGGTACAGTTCTTCGCCGGTGAGGTAGGCAGAGACAATGGGGTACCCCGCGTGTCCGTCTCCGCCGTAGCCTAGCCCGACCACCTCGGCAATGTCGTAGAAAGACACTTCGCCCTCAGAGTGCTCCAACGATCCGGGAATTATGCTGTCTCGGATACTGCCGTTTGCCTGAATGGCGACATGCACCTTCTCTCCGGTCAACTCCTCGGTTACCAGCCGCATGGCGTCGGTGACGAAGTTGGCCATGGGGGTTTCCTTGAGAGGAGGGTGGTTGGGCAGAACGAACTCTGACAGAGCCACTGTAGCCATGATGTCGTCGAAGTCTCCGCCGGTCACCTCGCTGATGTAGGTGTTCAGAAGCGTAGTGTACTCTCGCACAATTGATTCGATCTTCGGATGGGGTGCGAACCGCCCATCGATGGGGATCAAGAACGTGTGATCTCCTTCGTGGTTGCGCGTGCGGGTCCTGCCGGTCTCGGGGTTGTACGCTAACTCCAACCGCCCCAAATGGCGTCCAAGTGAACCCGCCTGGACGATGAGGGTGTCCCCTTGTTCGACAGGCTCTTGGAGGGCGTCGTGGGAGTGTCCGCCTATGATCACGTCGATCTCGGGCACCGCCAGGGCCAGGGCTTTGTCCTCCTCGACGCCGGAATGGGTGATCGCCACTATGACGTCGGCTCCCGCGTCCTTCAGCTGAGCAGTTGCCCGTTGCGCTTCCTGATGCTGATCCAGGAATTCCAGCCTGCCTGTGTCGTGGGTCACCTCGATGGCATCCTTGCCGATCAGCCCGAACACCCCCACTGTAAGACCGTTCTCCAGTTTGAAAAGGCCCGTGCGGCGGAACAGTCCCTTGGCTGCCAGAGGGTGATCATCAGGGGGCAGAGTGTTGGTGGCCAGGAGCAGCATGTCCTCGTGGGCGTCCGGGTAGCCCGCTCCGTCCAAGTACTGGGCGAGGACATCGGGACCATAGTCATACTCGTGATTTCCGATGGCTACTGCATCGTAGCCCATGGCCTGCAGCAGGGAGAGTTCTGCGGAGTGCCCTTGGGGGGCGAGCCAACCGAAGGCGCTCCCCCCCAGGAAGTCGCCAGCGTTGAACAGAAGCACCGGCTCATTCTCCTCTGTCTTGGCATTCCTGATGCCTTCGATTGCGGTGGCCAAGCGTGCGAGCCCACCAACCGTGGAGTCCTCTTTCTCTTGGTGGTAGTCCACAGCAGGGGAGTGGGGAAGCAGGGCGGAGTGTTCGTCGTTGGTGTGCAGGATGGTGAAGTAGAGCTCAGCGCTTTGTTCTGCCGCCTCTGCGCTTTCTCGAGGGGAAAACGCCAAAGCCACAACCGCGCACATGATCGCCGTGAACAGCCAGCGCCTCTTCATTACCAGATCCGGGCTCTTGTTCGTCATCAGGACGCCTCACTCTCCTTGCGAGACTGTGTTCAATCCCCCAATACTACAACCACACACGGGCAGATGAGAAACGCTACGAGCACCCTGTCCGGTGCGCAGCTCTGGGGAGTATGCTGTACTGGTGAATGGAGGAAAATGGGCCAGGGAGCAAAGGCAATTCCGGACGAAGCAGTGGAAGGAATGCTGTTCGAGGTGAAGAGGGGCGCGGTGGATGACGGGCCGGGGCTCCGGACCACTGTGTTCTTGAAGGGATGCCCCCTGCAGTGCCCATGGTGTCATAACCCAGAGGGGGTCTCTCCGGAGAGCGAAGTCTGGTTCCTTCACTTGCGCTGTATAGGATGCGGGGCTTGTGTTGAGGCTTGTCCCGAGGGAGCCATTGCCCCCGGGACGCGGGGCGACCGCTTGCCCGACCGCGGTTTGTGCACTGTATGCGGCCGTTGCGTCGATGTCTGCCCGGCGGGGGCACGAACCATCGTGGGATTCACTGTGAGTGCTGGCGAGCTTGTGCGCGAGCTCGCCCGCGACCGCGTGTTCTTTGAGACCTCGGGCGGTGGCGTGACGTTCTCCGGAGGCGAACCGCTCATGCAGGCCGACTTCCTAATGCAAGCACTGCGAGGCTGCCGGGAGGCCGGGCTTCGCACGGCGGTGGATACCTCGGGATATGCGCCGAAGGAAGTGGTTCTTCGGGCTGCGGGATTGTGCGATCTTGTGCTCCTGGATATCAAGCATGTGGACGAAAGGCGTCATGAGCAGACTCTCGGAGTCCCGCTGAGGCCGATCGTGGAGAACCTGTATGCACTAGATGAAGCGGGAGCGAAACTGTGGATCAGAATCCCCCTGATCCCGGGGTTCAACGACGATCGTGCTACCATAGAACAGCTGGCGAGTCTTCTCGGGGGAATGCGGCGGCGTCCTTTGGTGTGCCTTCTTCCGTATCACCGGGCGGGCGCCGCCAAGTACGCCCGGCTGGGGCGGGGCTATCCTTTACAGGACGCATCCCCGCCTGAGGCGGCCGCTGTGGAAGTGCTGGCCGAGCGGTTGCGGGGAGCCGGGCTGCACGTGCAAGTTGGGGGGTGAGCAGGATGCGCGAGCGAGTGCGCTTGCTTGGAGAAGGATCAGTCACTGCGCAGCCGAGCGTTTCGGCCGAGCGTGCATTGCTTGTGACCCGTTTCTACAAGCAGAACGCAGGAAAGCACGGCCCGGCCGTTCTGCGGGCGCTCTGCTTCCGGCATATCTGCCGGCACAAGAGCCTGTACATAGGCCCGCGCGAGCTCATCGTCGGGGAGCGAGGTCCAGCGCCCAAAGCCTGCCCGACATATCCTGAACTAACCTGTCACAGCCTAGATGACTTGCAGGCGCTGGCCGACCGCAAGAAGACGAGGTATGAGGCGTCGGCGGACGTCCTGAGGGCTTACGAAGAAGAGGTGATCCCCTACTGGCGGGGCCGGTCACTGCGTGACCGTCTATTCGAGGAACTCGGCGAGTCCTGGAGGAGAGCTTACGAGGGGGGGTTGTTCACGGAGTTCATGGAACAGCGCGCCCCGGGACATACAGCCGCAGATGACAAGCCATTCCGCCTGGGGCTGGAGGACCTCAGGTCCGAGATCGCCAGGCGGCGAGCTTCGCTGGACTGGGAGGGGGACCCGTTTGCGGCGAGGAAGAACGATCAGCTTAGGGGCATGGACATCGCCGCTGAGGCAGCTGTGCTGCTGGCGCAGCGTCACGCCGACTTGGCGGAGACTCTCTCTCAGGAGGAGCAGGCCCCGGGGCGTCAGCGAGAGCTCCAGCGCATTGCACAGGTGTGCCGACGAGTGCCGGCGAATCCTCCGCGCGACTTCTGGGAGGCACTGCAGGCGTACTGGTTCCACCATCTGGCGGTCATCACGGAGCTCAACGGTTGGGACGCGTTCAGCCCGGGGCATTTGGACCAGCATTTGGAGCCCTTCTACCAGCGAGACCTGGCCGAGGGGCGGCTCACGCGGGACGACGCCAAGGAACTCTTGGCTTGTCTGTGGATCAAGTTCAACAACCAGCCCGCTCCCCCCAAGGTGGGAGTGACGGCCGCCGAGAGCGGTACGTACAACGACTTCGTGAATATCAACCTGGGAGGGGTGCGGAAGGACGGGAGCGACGGGTCGGGGGAAGTGTCAGAGCTGATACTGGAGGTGGCCGAGGAGATGTGTCTTCTGCAGCCTCAGTTCAACCTGCAGCTCTCGCGGTGCACCCCGGAGGGGCTCCTTGAGGCAGCGTGCCGCGTTGTACGCCAGGGCCACGGCTTTCCGGCGCTGTTCAACGCCGACCTCGTTGTGGAAGAGCTGCTTCGGCAGGGGAAGAGCCTGGAGGACGCCCGCCAAGGCGGGACAAGTGGTTGTGTGGAAACGGGAGCGTTCGGCAAGGAGGCGTACATCTTGTCTGGGTACCTCAACTTGGTGAAGCCCCTCGAGCTGGCGCTGTTCGACGGCGTTGATCCGCACACCGGCGTTGAGTGTGGGCCGAAGACTGGTGATCCTGAGCGGTTCTCATCGGTTGAGGAACTGCTGGCCGCATGGGAGGCCCAGCTTCAGCATGCCCTGGAAGTCAAGATCTGGGGGAATGCGCTGATCCAGGACCTGTTCGCCTCGGAGATGCCGGCACCATACCTGTCACTTCTCATACATGACTGCCTTGCCAAGGGAGTGGACTACAATAGTGGAGGTGCTCGATACAACACCACATACATCCAAGGGGTAGGTATCGGCACCTTGGCCGACAGCCTGTCGGCGCTGGCGGAACACGTCTTCCGGCGCGGGGTGGTGGAGATGAAGGACCTCCTCGCTGCCTTGCGCGAGGACTTCCGCGGACGGGAGCCACTGCGTCAGCTCCTTGTGAACAGGACCCCTCGCTACGGAAACGATGACGAGCGGGCGGATGAGCTGATGAGGCAGGCGTTCGAGACGTTCTTTCGCCTCGTGGACGAGCGGCCTGCGCCGCGGGGGGGCACCTACCGCATAAACATGCTCCCCACGACCAGCCACATTCACTTCGGGTCGCTCACTGGGGCGACTCCGGACGGGCGGAGGGTGGGGCATCCTCTCTCCGAAGGGATCTCCCCCGTTCAGGGTGCCGATAGGAACGGACCGACCGCCGTGATGCACTCGGCGGCGAAGATGGACCACGCCAAGACCGGGGGGACGCTCCTCAACATGAAGTTTTCCCCGGAAGCGCTCTCCGGTGAACAGGGGATAGAGCGGCTGGCTGCCCTTGTCCGGGGGTACTTCGCTCTGGGCGGCCATCACGTCCAGTTCAACGTAGTTGGCGTGCAGGTTCTCAGAGAGGCACAGGTTCGTCCGGAGGAGCACCGGGGGTTGCTTGTGCGGGTGGCCGGCTACAGCGACTACTTCTGTGACCTCGGACGCGACCTCCAGGAGGAGATTATCAGCCGTACCGAGCACGGGGCCCCAAACTGAAAGGGTGCCCCAGAACCTCGCTTCACAAGCCACTCTCGGCCTTGACCGCCAGTATACATAGGCGTATAAACTCCTCCATACTACCGCTGGGGGCGCGAAATGTGGGCATTATTGCCAGGTATCCTGATGGGTTGGTCTCTAGGGACCAACGACGCGGCCAACGTGTTTGGTCTCGGAGTAGGTGCGCGTGCCATCTCCTACCGTGCCGCAGTGGTCTTGACAGGCATGTTCGTCATCCTCGGAGCGTACCTGGGGGGAGCGCGGGGCATGGCTACCTACGGGGCACTGGCGGGGCACGATCTGGCGACTGCGTTCTGCGTTGGTCTGGCGGCCGGGCTCACCGTAACCCTGATGACCGTTCGAGGCATCCCGGTATCAGCCACACAGGCGGCAGTGGGGGCGATTATCGGTGTGGCACTTGTAGCGGGGCGCCCGGTGGAGTGGGGGGTGCTCGTGCGAATAGGCACCTCCTGGGTGACTTCTCCTTTGGGAAGCCTCATCATCGCCTACACCCTTCACCGCTTCTTGAGCCCAGTTCTTGAACGCTGGCTGAGCGGCCTGGCGGTGTACAATACCGTGCTGCGCTGGGGGATCGTGTTGGTCGGCGTGTTGGGCTCGTATGCTCTGGGAGCCAACAGCGTAGCCAACGTCACCGGCGTCTACGTGGGGGCGGGGCTGCTCTCTGTTCCTGTGGCGGCGGTTATCGGGGCAGCGAGCATTGCCCTGGGTGTCCTCACCTACTCCCGACGGGTGATGGAGACGGTGGGGGAGAGGCTTGTGCATCTGGGTTTGCTCCCAGCTTTGTTTGCCGCCATCTCGCAGGCGGCCATACTGCGGCTGTTCGCCTATGTGGGTGTCCCCGTTTCCACGTCCCAGGCTGTGGTGGGTGCTGTGCTGGGCATCGGCCTTGTACGGGGCGTACAGACGGTGAACGTGAGGCAGATGGCCTCTATCGGTTTGGGTTGGGTGTTGACCCCTGTCCTCGCGGGTGTGGTGGGGGCGCTATTCTGGCTGGCCGTGGGCTGGGCTCTTCCCGGTTAGTACGGATGACTGCTTGCCGGCATGCTTGCGGGGACTTAGAATTCCTGACTACGGAGGGGTGGGCGAGCGGTCTAAACCACCGGTCTGGAGAACCGGTGCACTCGCAAGGGTGCCGTGGGTTCGAATCCCACCCCCTCCGCCAGAGTTCGGTTGGTGGTTCGTGGTTTATAGACCAACAACGCGATCGGTTTTCTCCCTCTTGGCCCGGGTGCGCGGCTCTTTGTACCGCTGGCGAGGGGCATCTTTGACGCCGAGCTCTTCGGTCCATAAACTCCTTGGTGGGTCCGTGCACGGCGGGGGGCTAGCGGTCCCCTGCACCCAAAACCCGCTATATGTGGGGCCGATGGACTGCCCGAGAGGGAGCGGGAGTTGGAAGCGGCCTGGAAACCGGGGCGTTGACGGCTGAGCCCCCTGCGACACACACTGGTGAATCCCGTCAGACCCGGAAGGGAGCAGCGGTAAGCCGGTCCCTGTGGGTGATAGGGGAAACCTTGGCCTGAGCCCGCGATCTGGGTGCGCCCGGCGGCCCTCCCGCGACGGCGGTCCGCACGGACCTTATCGCTTGCGGTCTCTATTCTGACCGAGCAAACAAAAAGGCCCGCGACTGCGGGCCACACTCCTTATATACGACGGGGGGGACCCGCTGTCAAGGGGTCTGTTCATCCTCCACGAAAAAACCGATCCGTCGCGTGGCGTGACGTAGTTCTTGTCGTAGTTTCCGGTAGCGCTCCTCGAGCTTGGGGGTGATGGAGGGCTGCGTGTCCTGCAGTGCCTCGCGAAAATGCCGCATCTCCACCTTCTCCGTCTCCAGACTCTCCCGCAGGGCCAACCGCCCTGCCTTGCGGCAAACCTCGGCGATGTCGGCTCCGGAGAACCGCTCGCTGTGCCGGGCCAGCTCCTCCAACGCTACGTCCTCTCCCAGGCTCATGTCCCGCGTGTGCACGCGGTAGATTGCCAGACGAGCCTCTGCATCGGGCACCGGCACGTAGATGAGCTCTCCCAGCCGTCCCGGGCGGAGAAGAGCCGGATCCAGGAGGTCGGGCCGGTTCGTGGCTCCGATGACGACCACCCCGCGGAGCTCCTCCAGTCCGTCAAGCTCTGCCAGAAGCTGGTTCACTATCCGCTCAGTGGCATGGGGCTCCCCTGCGGCCGACCCCCGCCGCGGGGCCAGGGAATCGAGCTCGTCCATGAATATCACCGCCGGGGCCACCTGACGGGCCTTACGAAACACTTCGGCCACCAGCTGTTCCGACTCCCCGTACCATTTGGACAGAAGCTCCGAGCCTTTTGCGGAGATGAAGTTCGCCGAAGACACGTTGGCCACGGCCCTGGCCAGCAGTGTTTTTCCCGTTCCCGGAGGGCCGTACATGAGTACCCCCTTGGGTGGGGTGATCCCCACGCGACGGAAAACTTCGGGCCGCTTCAGCGGGAGTTCCACTGCCTCGCTGAGAAGCTGCTTCACTTCCGCCAGACCGCCGATATCGTCCCAGGTTACTCGGGGCACCTCCACCAGCACCTCCCGCATGGCCGAGGGGCGTACCTCCTTCATCGCCTGCTCGAAGTCTGTACGCTGTACTACCAGCTCCTCCATGAGTTCGGCAGGGATGCCTTCCTCCTCTAGGTTGATGCGGGGGAGGGCCCGGCGCAGGGCGTTCATGGCCGCCTCGCGACACAGAGCCTCGATGTCCGAGCCCACAAATCCATGGGTCAGCTCGGCGTACTCGGCCAGATCGACGTCCTGCGCCAACGGCATGGCTCGGGTGTGGATCATGAAGATCTCGCTGCGTCCCTCGCGGTCAGGCACACGTACCTCGATCTCGCGGTCGAAGCGGCCGGGCCGGCGCAGGGCTTGGTCGATGGCCTCTATGCGGTTTGTCGCGCCCATGACGATGACATTGCGACGTTCTTGCAGCCCGTCCATCAAAGTGAGTAGCTGGGATACGACCCGGCGTTCCACCTCGCCGGTGACCTCTGCTCTCTTGGGGGCGATGGAGTCCAGCTCATCTATGAACACGATCGACGGCGCGTTCTTCTCCGCATCTTCGAAGATCTCTCGCAGTCGCTGTTCGGACTCCCCGTAGTAACGGGACATGATCTCGGGACCGGACAGAGATATGAAGTGTGCGTCGGTCTCGTGGGCCACGGCCTTCGCCAGCAGGGTCTTACCGGTGCCGGGCGGGCCGTGCAAGAGTACTCCGCGGGGAGGTTCGATGCCCATGCGGTCGAAAAGTTCGGGCTTCTTGAGCGGTAGCTCGACCATCTCTCGGATCTTCTGAATCACGGGGTGCAGGCCGCCGATATCTTCGTAGGCCACTTCGGGGACGTCGCGCTCGCTCTCGGCTGCCTCCACGTGCTCGGGAAGGAGCTCAACCTCAGTGTCTTCGGTAATCCGCACCAGACCTTTGGGGCTGCTTTTCACCACGCGCAGCCTGACTTCGCCCAGTCCGAACTGCTGCCCTACGTCGAAGAACTCGCGGAAGATGCGTTCGGTGAGGAGGTCTCCACCGAGAGGTGTCTGGGGGACCCGTGCAGCCGTGGACACAATGTCCCCGGTTTGCACCACTCGCCCCATCAGCGCCCTCTGCAGGCTCTCCGGTGAGGCCACGAGGCGGACGCCTTTGCGGGCCGGGGCCAGCGTCACCTGCGCGGCCGGGCGCCACTCGGCCTTGGCCACCTCTACGGTGTGTCCTACGCCCACCTCGGCAGCTGAGCGCACAAGTCCGTCGACACGGATGATCTCCAGCCCTTCGTCCGCCTGATAGCCGGGGGCCGCTATGGCGCCGGCGGAATTGCGTCCCCTGATCTCCACAGGCTCACCGGGAGAGACGTCGAGCTCCGCCAGATGTTGCGAGGAGATACGAGCAATCCCCTTGCCCACATCTTGCTGGTGTGCCTCGGCGACCTTCAACGCGACTGTCTTCTTGTCCTCAGCCATGTTTACGCTCCACCGTATCATGGTAATGGGGAAGGCAGGGCAGCGCCAACGGATATAATGAAGGCGTCATGCGTTTGTTCTTCTGCGTAGAGCTTCCCGATGAGGTAAGAGGGCTACTGGCGGAGACAGGAAACCAGTTGAAGCGCAAGCTGGGGAGCGCCAAGTGGGTGAACCCGGAGAACTTACACATCACGCTGCGTTTCCTGGGAGAGATGGGGGAAGACGCAGCCGTGGAGGCTCAACAGCTCGCCGCAGGCGTAGCCGGGGAGTTCGAGCCCTTTCACCTCAAGCTGACGACCCTGGGCGCCTACCCTCGCCCAGAACGGGCCCGCGTGTTGTGGGCCGGGGCTGCGGAAGGGGACGAGCGTTTCACTAGTATCGCGCAGGGGCTCGAGGAGGTTGCGCAGGCGGTGGGGCTTCCCCCCGAGCGCCGTAGGCCATCGCCGCACGCAACGCTAGCCCGCTTCCGCAGCCCCTGTGACGTGGCGCACGTGATCGCCCCCCTCCCCCGAGGCCCGCTCACGGTGCCGGTGGACGAGGTGGTACTCATGAGCTCGGTTCTCGGCCCGCGAGGCCCCACGTACAGGCCGGTTGCCCGGTTGCCCTTGGGAGGATGAGCTTGCCCTACGAGATTCTGGAACACATTGCCGATGCAGGCGTGCGGGGTATCGGTGCCGACTTCGACGAGGCCTTTGCGGAGGCTGCTCGGGGCATGTTCTCCTTGATGGTGTCGTTGTCCGCTGTGCGCCCGGAGAGAGCCGTTGAGGTAGAACTTGAGGGAGATACGCTCGAGTCTTTGCTGGTGTCTTGGCTGGGAGAACTGCTCGCCCAGCGCGACATCGAGGGCATGGTGTTCTCCCGCTTCGAGGTGGACATCGAGTCGGCTGGCGCAACGTGGCGGCTCAGAGGGAGGGCTTGGGGCGAACCGTTGGACGTGAGGCGACATAGTCCTCAGGTGGAGGTGAAAGCCGCCACCTACTGCGGTGTACGTGTGGAGATGGACGAAGGTTGCGCCGTCGCCCAGTGTGTTCTCGACTTATGAGGGAGGCGTCCCATGGAATATAGGAAGATAAGCGATTACATATGGGAGATACCGCGGAGAGGAGAGATGCTGGTTCCCGGGCGTATATACGCCTCGGAAGAGCTCTTAGCTCCCCTGCTCGAAGAATCGCGCGGTGGGCAGGAGTGGAACGCCCTCGGGCAAGTGCGCAATGTGGCCTGCCTTCCGGGCATTGTCAAAGCGTCCATTGCCATGCCCGATATACACCCAGGATACGGCTTTCCGATCGGTGGGGTCGGGGCGTTCACGCTTGACGAAGGGGTTGTGGTCATGGGGGGGGTGGGTTTCGACATCAACTGCGGGGTGCGCGTCCTCGCTACGCCGCTATCAGCGGACGATGTTCGCCCCCGGAAAGAGGAATTGGCCGATCGCCTGTTCGGCGGGGTCCCGGCGGGGCTGGGCTCCGAGGGGAAGGTGCGGCTGTCCGTCGAGGGAATCGACGAGGTGTTGCGCAAGGGAGCGCGGTTTGCTGTGGGACGAGGATTCGGGGTCCCGGAAGACCTCGAGTACACCGAAGAGGGGGGGTGCATGGAGGGCGCTGACCCCGAGGCGGTATCGCTGAAGGCGAAGCAACGACAGTTCCGGCAAGTGGGCACTTTGGGTTCGGGGAACCATTACTTGGAGGTTCAAGAAGTAGTGGAAATCCTGGACCAGGACGCAGCAGAAGCATATGGCATAGAACAGGGCCAGATACTGGTGGCCATTCACTGTGGGTCGCGGGCGCTGGGCCATCAGATCGGGCAAGACTACCTGCAGGAATTGGAGAGAGCCAGCAAGAAGTACGAGATCCCCATAAGAGAGCGAGAGCTGGTCTGTGCGCCTATCCGTTCGCCGGAAGGGCAGCGTTACCTGTCCGCGGTTGCCGCCGGGGTGAACTGCGCGCTTGCCAACCGGCAAACGATTGGCCATTTGGTGCGCGAGGTCGTGGCGCCCATGTTCTCGCTTCCCCACGAGCAGATCCGCACCGTCTACGATGTGGGCCACAACAACGTGAAACTCGAACGCCACATGGTGGACGGCCGAGAGATCGAGCTTCTGGTGCATCGCAAGGGATCCACCCGCGCCTTCGGCCCGAGGCGGGCGGAGAACCCTGAGCGGTACAAGAGTGTGGGCCACCCGATCTTTGTCGGAGGGACCATGGGAACCTCATCCTACATCATGCGCGGAACGGAGAAGGGCATGGCCGAGGTGTTTGGGTCCGGTGTGCACGGTGCCGGACGTGCCCTCTCGCGCTCCAAGGCCAAGAAGAAGTGGCGGGGCAACCAGGTGGCGAAGGATCTCGCGGGGCAGGGAATCGAGCTGCGCGCCCACTCGGCCCCGGGGGTGGCCGAGGAGGCGCCCGGGGCGTACAAGGACGTCGAACTCGTGGTCGACGCGGCTGTCCGAGCGGGGTTGAACGCCGTAGTTGCTCGTGTATTTCCCCTCGTGTGTGTGAAGGGCTAGTTGGGTGGTTGCGGGTTGAACCAGCGGGTCCAGGAGCGCCGAAAGCAGCGCGCCTCGGAGGTGAGCACCCGGGCGAGGGCGGCGAAGTCGTGCTTGATGGTAGGTTTGCCGGAGATTTCTGTGACCGAAAGTAGGGGCGCCCGGATCACTCGCAGGTCGAATGCGCGTCCCCCGGCGAGGTCATCCTGGACGGGGATGCTCCCGTCCTCACGATATCGGGAGAGGAGCTCCTCGGGGGGTTCCTGGTTGTTAATCACCACCGCGTGGAAGCGGGAGAGATCGACATAATCGCCGAGCACCCGCAGATGGTCGTGTGCGGTGAACTCGTCCGTCTCCCCAGGCTGGGTCATGAGATTCATCATCACAAATCGTTCGGCGGGGGAGGACACGATGGCCTCCGGCATTCCCTCCACGAGCAGACTGGGCACGACGCTTGTGAACAGGCTCCCCGGGCCCAGCGTGATCAGCCCCGCTTGGTCGAGCGCTTGGAGCACAGGTTGATAGGGACGGGCAGGGCTATTCAAGCCGACGAGTTCGATGCGCCGGGGATCCTCGGCGATGGCTTCCTCCCCCTCGACTCGTGCTCCGTCATGCATCCGCGCAGTGAGGTTGGTGCTATCGAGTGTAGCAGGCAGGACCTGACCCCGGACGCTAAGCAAGTAGCTGGCCTCCTCCACTGCCCTGTCCAGTCCCCCCGAGAGCTGATCCAGTCCGGCGAGGAGGAGGTTGCCCAGGGAGTGACCAGCCAACCCTTCCCCAGAGTGAAACCGAAACTGGAATAAGCGACTCATGCGCTCCTCGTCCTCTGCCAGAGCGAGCAAACAGTTGCGCACGTCTCCAGGGGGAAGCACATCGAGTTCCAGACGTAGCCGACCTGAGCTCCCACCGCTGTCCATCACCGTGACCACGGCGGTGATGTTGGCGGTGTGGTGTTTCAGGCCGCGCAGGACGGTGGGCAAGCCGGTTCCTCCTCCCACAGCCACTACATTGGGGGCGGCCGGAAGCACCCGGGCCTGGTACACTGCCTCGGCCAATGAGCCGGCTCTCCCCGTGGAGAAGGCAGCGGTGATGGAGCGGACTGCCATGGCCATACCTAACACTGCTCCGCCTACGCCCACGGCCAGAGCCGCCCCTCCGAGCACCGGCCTCCACAGGAACGGGAAATGGCGCAGGAGGAGCGCGTACAGGCCACGCATGCCTTCTTGCCCCACCAGACACAGAGCCCCGAACACGATGAGCGCTGTTGAAGCGAGGGACAAGGCCATCCAGCGCTTGACCCTGATCCCCGGAAGGAGGAGCCGCAGCGCCGGACGTATTCTCATTGCCAGTCTAACCGGATGCCGGGTCCCAGCTTGACCAGTTCCTCCGCCAACTCGCCACACTGACGCACTCCGTAACGGGGGCTCGCCATAATGGTCACTGTGCGGCCGTTTTCGCATATTCGCACTTGGGCGGGCAGGGGTCCCGGATGGTCAGCCAGGAGCTCGGCCAGCCTCTCCAGTGTCTGCCTCTCGGCGAGCTCTGCCGGGAGCACTATGGTGCATGCCGTCACCGATCTTTCGGGGGCTTCGCCTAGAGGCTCCACGTGCACCGCTGCATGGCGTCGTCCCCCGTTGCGAGTGGAGGACTTGACCTTTGCCATGAGGAGGACATCCTCAACGAACAACGTGGGGGCGTTCTCGAATATTTTGCGAGGGACGACGATTTCCAGTTCTCCTGTGCGATCCTCCAGCGTGGCAAAGGCCATCCTTCCCCCGCCGGAGGTGGAGATGACCTTGGTTCGTTTCACTCGGCCGGCGACGATGAACGACCCCTCACGTTCCGGGGCTTCAGCTAGGGGAACCGCCCCGGCTGCGTGTAGTCGTTCCCGGTGCTCGTCCAGGGGATGTCCGGACAGGTACAGTCCCAGGAGTTCCCGCTCGAAGCGCAGCATAGTCTCTTTGGGGAATTCCTCAGTGTCCACGCGAAGGGCAGGTGTGAGCTCGTCCGCTCCGAAGAAGGACTGCTGTCCGCTGAGGCGCTCGCGTCGGGATATGTGGGCCAACCTGAGCGCCTCTTCCACCTGAGAGAGGAGGGCCTTGCGAGAAGCGGCCAGAGCGTCCATCGCCCCGGCCTTGATCAGGCACTCCAGTGCCTCGCGCCCCACCCGTTCAGGGTCTACTCGCCTGGCTAGATCGAAGAAGCTCGCGAACCCCGTCCCTCGGGCTTCGAGCAGCGCCTCCACCGCCGCTCTACCGACGTGTTTGATGGCTCCCAGGCCGAAACGAATCTTACCCGCCTCAACTGGAGTGAAGTCGACGTCTGACTCGTTCACGTCTGGGGGTAACACCTCGATGTCCATGTCCCGGCACTCCCCGATGTACGAGGCCAGCTTGTCTGTATTGCCGAGGACGCTCGACAGAAGCGCCGCCATGAACTCCGTGGGGTAGTGGGCTTTGAAGTAGGCAGTCCAGTAGGTGACGAACGCGTAGGCAGCGGCGTGGCCCTTGACGAATCCGTACCCGGCGAACTTCTCGATGTGGCCGAACAGCTGCTTTGCTTCCGCCTCGCTTATGCCGTTGGAGGCACACCCCTGAAGGAAACGAGCCTCCATCTCCGCCATCACCTGTGGTTTCTTCTTGCCCATGGCTTTTCGCAGCTTATCCGCTTCGGCCAGGGAGAAACCGGCCACCCTCTGCGCCATGAGCATGATCTGGTCCTGGTAGATGGGCAGGCCGTGCGTCTCCTCGAGGATCTCCTCTACTGAGGGGTGGGGAGGGGAAGGAGCTTGGCGGCCATGTTTGCGCTCAATGTAGTCCTCCACCATTCCCGACTCCAGAGGACCGGGACGATACAGCGCCAGAATAGCAATCAAGTCGCGGAACTCGCTGGGTTCCAAGCGCCGAACCAAGGCCCGGATTCCGGCCGACTCCAGTTGGAATACTCCTGTGGTGTCCGCCTCGCGGATGAGCTGGAACGTAGGCTCGTCGTTCAGCGGAATCTCCTCTAGCTCGGGGGCCGAACCTTCGCGGTCGGTCACCAGTCTGCGCACGTCGTCCAGCAGGGTCAGATTTCTGAGCCCCAAGAAGTCCATCTTCAGAAGCCCGAGGGCCTCCAGGTCATGCATGTCGAGCTGGGTCACGTACTCGCCGTCGGTCAGGCGCAGCAGGGGGACAAACCGCTCCAGGGGCTCAGGGGTGATGACCACTCCGGCGGCGTGGGTAGACGCGTTTCTGAGAAGCCCTTCCAGCTTGCGGGCGATGGTGAACAACCGCCGGGCCGTTTCGTCCTCTCCACTTGCGCTCTTGAGTTCGGGGACCTGTTCCAGAGCCCTGCCCAAAGGAATGCCGAACGGGACGAGCTTGGCGATCCTGTCGGCCCGCTCATAGGGGATTCCCAGAACACGGGACACGTCGCGGAGGACAGAGCGCGAAGCCATGCGGTCGAAGGTGCCAATCTGTGCAACGTGATCGCGGCCGTACTTGTCCGCCGCGTAGCGGATGACCGCATCTCTCCCCCTGATGCAGAAGTCGATGTCGATATCCGGAAGGCTGACTCGATCGGGGTTTAGGAAGCGCTCGAATAGAATCGCGTACTCCAATGGATCGACCTTGGTGATCCCCAAAACGTAGGCCACCAGCGATCCCGCCGCAGAGCCCCGCCCCGGGCCGACGGGGATGTTACTCTGCCGCGCGTAATCGACGAAGTCGGCCACGATGAGGAAGTAGGCACCGAGCTCCTTGTGCCCGATGACTGACAGTTCGTAGTCCAGGCGCTGTTGGACCGCCTCCGGCAGGGGGTCACCGTACTTGCGCTGCGCCCCTTCGCGTGCGCGCCTCTCCAGGAAGCTCTGCGCATCAGGGTAGCCTTCGGGCACGGGAAAGCGAGGCAGCCAGCGGGCTCCCAGTTCTAGATCGAACTCTATGCGCTCAGCCACCTCCACAGTGCGCTCTACCGCCTTGGGGATCTCGCGGAACCTCTCGCGGATCTCCTCTTCAGTGAGGAAGTGGTACCCGTCGCCGTCCAGGGAGCGAGCGCTGTCCTCATCAACTCGTTTGCCACCCTGAATGTTGATCAGTACTTGGTGAGCCTCCGCATCCTCAGGGCGGAGATAGTGCACATCCGACGTGGCGACATACGGCAGGTTCAGCCGCTTGGCCAGTTCCAGGCCTCCCTTGATGAGCTTGTGGTTGCGCTCCAAACCATGCTCTTGGAGTTCGAGGTAGAAACGATCGGGGAAGATCTCCGCTAACTTCCCTGCTGCCTGGGCCGCCTTGTCCACGCCGGAGCGGAGGCGCCGTTGGACCTGCCCTGATTCACAGGCAGAGAGGGCGATGAGCCCCCCAGCGTGCTCTTCCAGGAGATCTAGGTCAACGCGTGGCTTGTAGTAGAAGCCTTCCGTGTGCCCTCTGTTGACGAGGGTCGTCAAGTTTCGCCAGCCAGTACGGTCCGCCGCCAACACCACCAGATGGTGGTAAGCCTCCTCTCCGGTGCCGCTGCGTCGCTCGTGGCGTTTTCCCCTTGCCACATAGAGTTCACAGCCCAAAATGGGTTTCACTTTGTGGCTGCGGCAGGCGCTGGCGAATTTCACCAAGCCGGAGGCCACCCCGTGGTCGGTGAGGGCTACGGCGGGCATTCCTAGCTCCGCCGCTCGGCGGGCGAGATCTCTTACCCGACAAGTGGCGTCCAGAAGAGAGTATTCAGAGTGCACATGCAGGTGGACAAACCCCATCCTCAGTCCTCCACGAGGATCAACAGTTCTTCATTCTCGTATCCCCAACGCAGCACCCGGCGAGCCTCCGCTTCCACCACCTCTGGCTCGTCCACCACTTCCAGGCTCTCGCGAAGCTGGGCACGCTGGCGCAGGAGGGCTGTCTCCTCCTGCTGCAAAGACTGCACGTGAGCTGTTACGCTGATCAGTTCAGCGATCTTGCTGCCATACAGCCAGCCCAACCCCCCGACGACCAGCACGCCCGCGAGCGCCATCCACTTGCGAACGGCAGGCCTACTCCGCTCCGCTCTTCGGCCACCTCGCCATTGGTGGTTCATAGATCTCTTCAATCCTCAGGAGCTCATTGTACTTCGCCACTCGCTCCGAACGGGAGAGCGAACCGGTCTTGATCTGCCCGCAGGCCGTGCCCACTGCTAGGTGAGCGATGGAGACATCCTCCGTCTCTCCCGAGCGATGTGAGACCACACAGGTGAAGCCCGATCGAGCTGCGAGGTCCATGGCTGCCAGCGTCTCGCTGACCGTGCCGATCTGGTTAAGCTTGATGAGTATGGAGTTGGCAGAGCCGTTCTGTACGCCCCTCTGCAGGAGTTCAACGTTCGTCACGAACAGGTCGTCCCCTACGACTTGGACCCGCTCTCCGAGGCGTTCAGTCAGCAGTTTCCATCCACCCCAATCTTCCTCGTCGAGGCCGTCTTCGATGGACACAAGCGGATAACTGCCGAGCCACCGTTCGTACAGGTCGACGAGGCCGGCCGCTTCAAGTTCCTCGCCGAGGATTGCGTACTTCCCCGTGTCCTTGTTGTAGAAGCTCGATGCCGCGCAATCCAAGGCCAGAGCGACTTCCTCTCCCGGGGCGTATCCCGCCTCATCGATGGCGCGCACCAGAAACTCAATCGCTTCCTGGTCTGACCCAAGACGGGGGGCGAAGCCGCCCTCGTCCCCGACGGCGGTTGAATGCCCGGCTGACTTGAGGAGCTTCTTCAAAGTGTGGAAGACTTCGGCCCCGCGACGCAGGGCTTCGGCGAAGGTGTCCGCTCCGTACGGTACGAGCATGAACTCTTGAACGGCAAGGTTGTTGTCTGCGTGGGCCCCGCCGTTGAGGACGTTCATCAGCGGGATGGGCATGCGGCCTGTGCGTGCTCCGGCCAAGTACTTGAACAGCGGGAGTTCTAAGTGCTTGGCGGCGGCCTTAGCCACCCCCAAGGAAACAGCGAGAATGGCGTTTGCTCCCAAGCGGGACTTGTTGGGGGACCCGTCTAGTTCGCAGAGGAGATCGTCGACCTCCTCCTGCCACAGGGCGTCCAGGCCCAGGACCTCGGGCGCAATGACCTCGTTCACGTTGCGGACGGCTTGCAGCACGCCCTTGCCTGCGTAACGATCCCCCCCATCGCGGAGCTCCACCGCCTCGTGGACCCCGGTCGACGCCCCGGACGGGACAGCTGCCCGTGCCAGTGTGCCGTCTTCAAGAGCTACCTCCACCTCCACAGTAGGGTTCCCCCGCGAGTCCAGTATCTCCCGCGCCCAAATGTCCTGAATGGCGTTCATCCCATCACCTCACCCGTGACACAGTGTACTCGTCGGGTGAAGCGGCGGCCAAGGAAAGGTGTCCTTCTGCGAGGGTTACATCCGCCCGCGCAGGCGGGGGTCGAGGGCGTCGCGCAGCCCGTCCCCGAACAGGTTGAAACCCAGCACCGAGAGCAGGATGGCCACTCCCGGGAAGATGGTGGCGTGCGCGCCCACCCGGATGTACATGCGACTGTTGGCCAGCATCGCTCCCCACTCTGGGGTCGGTCGCTGCGCCCCCAGTCCGAGGAAGCCCAGGCCGGCAGCCCAGAGGATGGCCACGGCGAACTGCAGGGTGGACTGCACTACGATGGGGCCCATGGAGTTGGGCAGAACGTGCCGGAAGATGATCCGTAAATCCCCTGCTCCCACAGCTCGGGCGGCGGAAATGTAGTCGTACTCTTTTATGGACAGAACTGAGCCCCGCACCAGGCGTACGTAGGTGGGGATGGTCCCGATTCCCACGGCGATCATGGCGTTGGTGAGGCCCACCCCGAGGGTGCTAACCACGATGATGGCCAGCAGGATGCCAGGGAAGGCGAGCATGATGTCTACAAGGCGCTGCACCAGAAGGTCCACCGCTCCGCCGAAGTAACCTGAGACAGCGCCGACGGGAACTCCCGCAAGAGCTCCGATACCCACCGACACGAGCCCAATTGTCAGGGAGATCCTCGCCCCGTGGAGCACGCGGCTGAGTATGTCCCGGCCCAGCTCGTCCCTGCCGAAGGGCGACTCCCAGGAGGGACCGTCCAACGCTTGGCGCAACGACCTCTGCAGCGGATCGTGCGGGGACAAGTAGGGGGCGAACAGCGCGGCAAGCAGGAAGATGAGGACTATGGCCAGACCAAAGACGGCCATGCGGTTCCGACGTAACTGTCGCACGAACTCCCACGAACGGACGCGGGCCAGCAATCTTCTCATCGTTTCCCTCTCAGCAACATCGTCAGTTGTACTTAATTCGTGGATCCAGCAGCGCGTACGTCATGTCCACCAACAAGTTGACCAACACGAACGACACGGCGAGAAGGAGTACAGCTCCTTGGACCACTGGATAGTCCCGCGCCTGGATGGAGTCGACCATCAACCGTCCCACGCCCGGCCAGGCGAACACGGTCTCCGTGAGCACCGCTCCACCCAGAAGAATTCCCAGCTGCAATCCCATTACGGTCACCACTGGTATGAGCGCGTTCTTCAGTGCGTGCTCGTAGATGACCCGTCGCTCCCGTAGGCCCTTGGCTCGCGCTGTCACCACGTAGTCCTGCCTCAATACCTCCAGCATGCTGGACCGGGTGATCCGTGCCACGAACGCCATGGAGGAGGCGCCCAGGGTGAGAGCCGGGAGGATGAGATGCAGCAACGATCCTCTCCCCACCGAAGGGAGCCAGCCCAGGGTCACCGAGAACAGGAGCATCAGCATCAGTCCCAGCCAGAACACGGGCATGGACACTCCGAGGAGTGCTATCAGCATGCTCAGGTTGTCGAAGATGCTGTAGCGTTTGGCCGCGGAGATGATCCCCGCCGGAAGGCCGAACGCTGTGGCGATCAACAGGCTGGCCAAGGTTAGCTCCACGGTGTGGGGGAACTTGTCCCACAGCTCGGCGGTCACCGGACGTTGGGTTCGCGTGGACCTCCCCAGGTCGCCCTGCAGCAGTCCTGACATGAACCGGTCGTACTGCACGTGCAATGGCTCATCAAGACTCAACCTGAGGCGGATTTGCTGCACATAGTCCGGCGTGGCGTGCGGCCCGGCCATCGCCAGCGCGGGATCACCGGGGATCAGACGGACCATGGCGAACACGGCTATGGACACTCCCACCAACGTGGGGATCACCAAGAACAGCCTGCGAAAAAAGTACCACACCATGTGTCAACCTTCCCACTGTCCGGACGAAACAGGAGGCAGGCCCGGCAGCGTCCGCGCCGGGCCCGCCCCTGCGAAGTATCCTACCGATCGATCCACGCCTCCCAGGCGGAGATGTTCTCCAGCGGGTGGTGGATCAGGCCGTGTACGCCTTCGCGCACGCCGTTAATCTGCACTTCGTCGTGCAAGTACAGCCAAGGTGCATCGTGCCAGATGCCCTTGACAGCAGTTTCGTACAACGCCTGGCGCACGTCCAGCGGCGGCGTCACTCTCGCCAGATCCAACGCGGCGTCGACGGCTGCGTTCTTGTAGAAGCCCACCGCCCAACCTGCCGGGGGCCACTGCGAGGAGTGGAGCAGCGCATACAGGCCGTAGTCTGCGTCGAGGGTTACCGTACCCCAACCGAGCATGTACATGTCGTAGTCGGCGGTCTCCGGCGGCTCCTGAAGATGGGCGAGGTAAGCTGCCCACTCCATAGTGATGAGCTCGGCGTCGATGCCGATGTCCATGAGATAGCTCTGCACGGTCTCGGCGATGGTGGCGTCCATCATGTACCGTCCGGTGGGATGGTACAATGTAGCGCTGAAGCCGTCCGGATAGCCGGCCTCGGCCAGCAGCTCCTGAGCCTTCTCCGGGTTGTACTCGTAGGGTCCGGCCTCGTAGTAGCCAAACACAGCCGGCACGATCGGTGCGGTGGAGGGCTCGCCGGCTCCGCCCAGGATGACGTCGACTATTTCCTGCTTGTCGATGGCGTAGTTGAGCGCTTGGCGTACCCGCACGTCCGTGAACGGCTCACGCAGGTTGTTGAAGCCGATGTAGATCACACGGACGCTGGTGGCATGTACCACCTCAACGTCAGCGTGCGCATCCAGGCGCGGCACGTCCAGCGGGGGTACGCGCATGATGGCGTCCGCCTCACCTGTCTCCAGCATGACCACGCGCGCCGAGTCCTCAGGGACGAACTTGAACACTACCTCGTCCAAGTACGGCCGGTCGCCCCAGTAGTCCTCGTTTGCCGTCAAGATGACCTGCTCTCCGCGGTTCCACCGCTCGAGCTTGAACGGCCCCGTCCCTATAGGATGGGTGATCGCGTCGCCCGGCTCCAGGGCACGGAGCTGCTCGGGGCTGACCATGGCGATGAAGCTGTGAGATAGATGGGCAAGCATCGGCGCAAAGGGCTCATCCGTGTACAACTTCACAGTGTACTCGCCCGCTACCTCCACCTCGGTGACCCGCGCGATCAAAAAGCGGAAGGGAGCACCGCTGGCAGGATCGAGGAACCGATCCAGGTTCATCTTCACGGCCTCGGCGTTGAACGGCGTCCCGTCGTGGAAGGTGACTCCTTCCCTGAGATGCAGCGTCCACACCCGACCGTCCTCGGACGCTTCCCAGTCCACAGCCAGGCTGGGCTGAAGTGTCCCGTCCACATCGAGGTATATCAGAGGCTGGGAGATGTGCTCGCTAACCGTGGCCGCCGGAGCGGAGGACATCCCGATGGGGTCCAAAGACTCCGGCTCCACACCGATGGCGATCACCAACCGGCCCCCGTACTGGGGCTCCGCGGCCAGGGCACCGACGCTCGCCAGGGCCGCGCACAATAGTAATCCAACCAATAATCTCACTCTCATGTGCTACCTCCTACTTTGGGCAACATAACGTGTGTACAGAACTAACCTAACTATCGGTGTCCGCCCTCTGACCACCCCCTTTCAACTCAGCAGCTAACCCAGGTCAGCGGTTCACCCAGGCCCACGCCGCAACTCACAACTCAAGCACTATAGAGCCTGGGCACTTCGAAAGACAAGATGAGATAGCAGGAACAGTTACTAGCACTGCACAGCGGGCTGACCTGCGCCCTGCGGCGTTCGTCGCTACAATCCTCTCTATGGACGGGCACACGTTGCGCAGGAAGTACCTGGAGTTCTTCAGGAGTGAAGGGCATGAGATCGTCCCTTCTTCCAGTCTGGTTCCGGACGATCCTACTCTGCTGTTTACGTCGGCAGGGATGGTGCAGTTTAAGGATATCTTCTGGGGAAAGGTCTCCCCCCGCTACCCCCGGGCTGTGACCTGTCAGAAGTGCATGCGTACCACCGATATCGAACGGGTGGGCACCACGGCCTATCACCACACCTTCTTCGAGATGCTGGGGAACTTCTCCTTTGGGGACTACTTCAAGGAAGGAGCGATAAAGCGTGCCTGGAGGTTCCTCACTGGAGAGCTCGGTTTGGATCCTGGGAAACTGTGGGTGTCTGTGTACGAAGAGGACGACGAAGCCCGGAGCATCTGGGTGGACGGGGTAGGAGTGCCGCCGAAGAGGGTAGTCCGCTTGGGAAAAGAGGACAACTGGTGGGGTCCGGTCGGGGACCGTGGGCCGTGCGGTCCCGATAGCGAGATCTTCTGGGACTGGGGGGAGGAGCTCTCCTGTGGGCCCGGTTGCTCCGGACCGGCCTGCGACTGTGCGCGGTTCAGCGAGATATGGAACTTGGTGTTCATGCAGTTCGATGCTCAGCCTGACGGTACTTTGGCCGACCTGTCACAGAAGGGCATCGACACCGGAATGGGCTTGGAGCGTACTGCCGCTGTACTGCAGGGAGTGTTGAGTGACTTCGATACGGATCTGTTCGCTCCGGTGGTGGCGGCCGTGGAGGAGTTGGCCGGCGGGGATTGCCGAGGGGAGAAGCTGACCCCGCGCAACGTGGTCGCCGATCACCTCAGGGCGCTGGTGTTCTTGGTAGCCGATGGGGTGCTCCCGGCGAACGAGGCGCAAGGGTACGTGTTGCGCCGGATCCTCCGGCGGACCGTGCGGGCGGCGGACCGCCTGTCGCTTCCCCCCGGAGTACTGGCGGAGCTGGTGCCCGCGGTTGCCGACTCGCTGGGCGACTCCTACCCGGAGATCGTGGAGCGACGCGTGTTGGCCGAGCAAGTCATCTCCCGCGAGGAACAGGCCTTCCGCCGTACGCTGCGCAGCGGCGAGGAGCAGCTGCGCGGTGAGCTAGAGAAGCTTGAGGCACGGGCCCGACTCCCGGGGGACGTCGTCTTCGAGCTGTACGATACTTATGGTTTCCCGGTCGAGTTGACCGAGGAGATCGCTGCCGAGGCCGGAGTGGCAGTAGATCGGGCTGGGTTTGAGCAAGAGATGGAGCGGCAGCGGACTCGTTCGCGACAGGCAGCACATGTAGATGGGGCGTCCGCTGCAACGGGCGGGGCGAAAGTGGTAGTGGAGACTGTCTTTGTCGGCTACGACCGACTGGAGGCCGAGGCCGAGTTGGCGGCGATCACTGCCGCCACCGGTTCGGCGCACGAGCAGGCCGGGGAGGGGGAGTGGCAGTTTTTCTTCCCGGAGACGCCATTCTACCCCGAGGCTGGAGGCCAACTTGCGGACACAGGACTGGTGGAGAACCTGTCCCGCTCCGGCCGAGCCCAAGTCGGTGACGTCCAGCGGACGCCGCAGGGGACAATTCACTTTGTGCGGGTCGTCGAGGGGGAGTTCCGACAGGGGGACAACTGTAGTCTTCAGGTTGACGAGGAGCGGCGGAGGGCTATCGAGCGCGCCCACACGGCCACTCACCTTCTTCACGCCGGGTTGAGGGAGACGCTGGGAGAGCACGCCATCCAGGCCGGATCCTGGGTTGGCCCCGAGGAGGTGCGGTTCGACTTCACCCACTTCGCGGCCTTGTCTGAAGGGGAGCGAGAGCAGGTGGAAAAGAGGGCATTCGCTGCCGTCCTGGAAGATTTGGAGCTTTGCAAGCGGTGGATGCCGCTGGAGGAGGCGGTTGCCGCCGGTGCCATCGCCCACTTCGAGGAGGAGTACCGGGGGAAGAGCCAGGTGCGGGTGGTGGAAGTGCCGGGAGTCTCCTGCGAGCTGTGTGGAGGGGCGCACGTGCGCCGTACGGGGGAGATCGGGCCCGTGGTCATCATGAGCGAGGAGGCTGTGGGCTCCGGTACGAGGAGGATCCGTGCGCTGGTCGGAGAGAGGGCGCGGCAGCACTTCGTCTCTGTCAGGGAGGAGAGGATACGTGTGTCCCGACTATTGGGAGTCCCCGAGGGAGAGGTCGAGGCAGGGGTGGAGCGCACGATCTCTGAGCTGGAGCAGGCGCGAAAGCAGTGTTTTGCTCTAGAGGAGAGAATGAGCGCTATCCAAGCTGAGCAGCTGGCCGGCCAAGTCGAGCAAGTGGACGGAGTGAGCCTGCTCGGGGCGGTTGTGGACGGCGGAGCGGAACGGGCGAAGATGCTTGCCGACGCGTTGGCGGCTCGCCTGGGGTGCTGTGCTGTCGTTCTGGGGACGGATGCGGGGGGGCGTGCGGTGCTGGTAGCCAAAGTAGCCGATGTTCCGGCTCTTTCCGCCGGGGACCTCGTGCGCGTCGCTGCTCAGGCCGTAGGGGGCAAAGGAGGAGGCCGGCGCACGTTCGCCCAAGGGGGCGGTCCCGAGGTAGCAGCCCTGTCCCAAGCTGTGGAGAGCGCGCTGGACTACGCGCGGGCGCAGCTCAGATCAGCCTGACAGGCATGCACACGTAGATAAACCCCTCATCGCTGGCGGCGATCTCCCCTGAGGGTTCCACAAGGCCTGCTCGATCGGAAGCCGACAGCCACAAGGCGATCTGCTCGGAGTTCATGCGCCGCAGGGCGTCGATCAGGTACTCCGCCTTGAACGCGATCTCCAGATCTTTCTCCGCGGGCTTGGCCAGCCTTACGCGCTCTTTTCCTGTCCCCTTCTCCTTGGAGGCCGACGAGATCTCCACCGCGGACTCCTTTGCCGTTACTTTGAGAGTAACGGCCCCCGATTCCTCGGCCGCGGTGATCTCCATGCGCCGCAGAGTCTCCAACAGTGGCTCCCGGGGCAGGAACAACCCTAGATCGGAGTCGTTGGGAATCACTCGCTGGAAATCCGGGAACTGCTCCTGTACGAGCCGGCTGGAGAAAACTACTGGACCGGCCTCAAAGTGAAGCTGCCCTTGATCCTCGTACAGTACCACTTCGTCGGTGCCTACATTGCTCAGCGCGCGTTGCAGATCGCCCAGGATCTGGGCATCGACGAGGAACGACCCTTCGTAGTCTTCTGGAAGGTCAGAAGCGCTGACGCGTTTCACCGCCAGGCGGTACCCGTTGGTAGCGGCCAGTTTCAGCCCTTCTCCAGAGAACAGGAGATCCACTCCAGTGAGGGCCAGTCGTGTGGTCTCCGAGGCCTTCAGCGCGGCGAAGGAGGTCTGGGTGATAGCCTGCATAAGGCGGTCGCGGGGAATACGGCAGCGTGGCGTTTCCGGAGGCTGAGGAAGCTGAGGGAACTCCTCGGCAGGGAAGGACAGAAGCTCGAAGTCCGCTTCCCCACAGCGCAGTCGCACCTGGCCGTCGCTCTCAGTCAGTGTGATCTCTGCGTCCTCAGGCAGGCGGCTGGAGAGCTGTGTCAGGACCTGTCCGGGGCAGACCACGGTACCCTCCGAGGAGATCTTCGCCGGAACCTGGCAGCGGATCGAACGCTCGAGGTCAGTAGCCCCTAATTCCAAGCCCCCTCCCTGAGCCTGCAGACGGATCCCTCCCAAGATGGGCATGGAACTCCGAGTGGCCAGTGCATAACCAACTGCCCTGACGCCGAAGATTAGGTCTTCACGGGCGCAAACAATCTCCATTTCCCCTCCTGTCATCACCAAAGCCTCCTTGCGATCCCGTCCCCCGGCCCTCGCAAGCTTTGCCCTCACTGTGAGCTTGGAAGGATCATATCAGGGGAGCGGCAGGCGGGCCAGGATGGCCTGACACACTTGTTGCGGGGGCAGGGTGGCGTCGATTATGTGAGCACCGGGTTTCTCTCTAGCCTGCTCTAGGTAGGCATCGCGAACTCTGCCGAAGAAGGCCATCCCCTCTTCTTCAATGCGCTCTGGGTGCGAGGTGCGTTCGTAAGCCATCTTCGCAGGGAGATCCAACAGGAACGTGTAGTCGGGCTCCAATCCACCCGTGGCCAGGCGGTTCAGCTCACGAGCTCTGTGCACCCCCAGACCTCGGGCGGCTCCTTGGTACACCACACTGGACATGGTGTACCGAGAGCAGATCACCCAACGGCCCTCAGCAAGGGCAGGCCGGATGACCTCCTGTACATGTTCGTGGCGGTCGGCGACCATAAGCAGTAGCTCCGTCAGCGGCCTCATCTTGCTCCTCGGGGACAAGAGGAGCTGGCGAAGCTCCGTTCCAAGTGCTGTCCCTCCCGGTTCGCGGGTGATCAGCGGGGAGATCCCTCGCTCCTGCAAAGCACTGGCCAGAAGCTCCAGCTGGGTGCTCTTTCCTGAGGCGTTCGGTCCTTCCAGCACAATGAACATGAGCCTAGTTCGCCCTCCTCACAAGTCCCCACGCGATCAACGCGGTGCCGATCACGATAGCGCTGTCGGCCACGTTGAACACCGGCCAGAAAGGCACTTGCACGAAGTCCAAGATGTAGCCCCAGCGAACACGGTCTATCAGATTCCCTGCAGTGCCCGCCCACAGCAAAGCCATCCCTGTTCGGGGCGCCCACCGAGGTCTTCCTTTGAGCAGCAGCCAGCCCACGGCCACAGTTACTGCCGAGGAAAGCCCGAGCAGTATTGTGCTGTACCCCGCAAACAGCCCAAACGCTCCCCCAGGGTTGTGCACCAGCGCAAGACGCACTACGTTGCCGAGTACGGGCAGCGTTTCTCCCGTCGTCAAATAGGACTGCGCCACCCATTTGGTCAGCTGATCCAAGACCAGAACAACCAGAGCAAGAGATATGGCTTTCCACAGGCGCATCCTAGTTCGCAGTCTACCTCCAAAAGGGGCAGGGTCAACAAGGAGGCGGGGTTAGAGGGTGCTCCCTTTCTGGTGGTCCCGACGGGATTTGAACCCGTGTCGCCGGGATGAGAGCCCGGTATCCTAGGCCGCTAGACGACGGGACCCTGTACGCGGCGATTATAGCCCCCTCCTGTACGTGTGCTCAACCTCGGGCCCGCCGACGGATCCTTTACTGTCGTGAGCATGCGACTTGTCCGCTATCATCTGCGTGGAGCGGGCAAAAAGGAGGAATCGTGCGCGAGCTGTTTCTCGTTTTGTTCAGCTGGGCGGCGGTGGCGGGGGCAATAGCGGCCGAGCCAGTGATCCCTATTCGGGAACAGATCGAAGAGCTTCTCCCTCATCGGGACGAGCTGCCCGTGTTGGAACGGTGCCTTGCCCTGGGAGAGGAGGCGTTGTCTCTCGCCCCAGGCGACCCCGATATTCTGGTTCTGCTTGCACAGCTGTGGCACGAGCACGCTGTTTTGGTCGAGGGAGGGAAACACAACGGTTCACAGCGACTGGCCTCCCTGAAGAAAGCCGCGGATCATGCCTGCCGCGCCATGGGCCTGGATAGTTACCTGCCCCTGGAACGAATGACCGTTTCTCAGCTGGAAGAACACCTGGCGGGGGTGAACAATCCGGGGGCGCTTCTGTGGGCGGGCGACTCGTGGGGGAAGATCTTGGCCGATCACCAGCTGCACGCCTTCCGAGTGGGCTCCGTCTCCAAGCTGCGGCTGCTGTACGGGCGTCTGGTGGAGGTGGATGAGCATTTCTTCGGAGCGGCAGGCCACCGTTCTTTGGGTGCTTTGGAGGCTAACGTATCGTTGAATACTATCGCCCGCTGGATGTTCGGGGGCACTGTGGAACAGGCACGGGCTCATTTGGAGAGGGCTTTGGAGCTCGCGCCTGAGTACCTGATGAACTACATAGAATACGCCAATCATCTTGCCGGTCCCCGCAATGAGTGGGAGCTGTTCGACGGTCTCCTCCACTATGTGTTGCAGGCGCCTTTGGAGCCGGTGCCCTTGTGGAATGCCCTGGCTAAGCAGGACGCCCGCCGGCTTCTTGAAGAGAAAGGAAGACCTCTCCCCTCCGAAGAGTAAGCACACCTCTCCCAGAGCCAGAAGTTGTAGCGATGCTGACGCCGCACTGGCCGTGCGGCGTCTTCTCTATTGCACATCCGCACTGCCTGTCTAGGCGAGTCTCACCCCAGGCATAACATAAGTGCAACCATCCGTTAGCAGGGGTGAATACGATGAACAGGTTGTTCTGGGTGCTAGCCGCAGCAGTTCTTCTGATTCTCAGTCTGGGTGTAGGTGAGGGCCCGCGGTTGGCAGGCGGTGCAGCGGGGTTCATCCTCCCGTCTGGTTCGCAGCCAAGCTGGGGCTTGTCCGCAGTACGCGCCCCGGAGGCCTGGGAGATCACCCGAGGGACGGAGGAGATAGTCGTTGCAGTGATCGACTCTGGCATCGATCGTACCGTCCTGGCCTTGGCCGACTGTATGTGGATAAACCCCGGCGAACAGGCCGGCACTGGTCGTGACGATGACGGCAACGGCTACGTTGATGACGTCCACGGCTGGGACTTTCGGGACGGGAACGCCGACTCGCTGGAGGGTTCGCGGCTGAACTGGCACGGGACGTTCGTCGCCGGCCTCATCGCGGCGGCGTTCGATGCGGAGTCCGGCGCGGGCGGAGTCGCCCCGCAGATTAAGATAATGGACTTGCGGTTTTTGGACTCGCGGGGGCTGTTTTTTGCCTCGGACTGGCCGAAGCTGGCCCAGGCCATCGACTATGCTGTGGATAACGGTGCCCGCATCATCAACTTGTCCATCTACGCGAAGATAGAGCCTCCGACCATCGTCCGCCAGGCTCTACACAGAGCAGCGCAAGAAAACGTGTTCATCGTGGGAATAGCCGGAAATGATGGCGCCAGAGTAGGGTACTTCGGACGTTACCCAGAAGTGTTCACCGTGAGCGCCGTGGACCAGGAGGGCCAGCCGGCTTCGTTTTCCAACTGGGGGCCTGAGGTGGATCTGACAGCTCCCGGAGTGCACGTTCTCTCCAGCTACCCAGGAGGAAGTGTCCGCACGGGATCGGGAACGTCGTTCGCCGCCCCGCACGTTTCGGGCACTGCCGCGCTGATGCTGTCGCTGAACCCAGAGCTTTCCCCGAGCGAACTCAGGTCCATGCTCCAGTCCACCGCTGCTGACGTGGGACGTTCCCCCGGCGACCAGCACACCGGGGCAGGTCTTGTGGACACGGCTGCCGCCACTGGCGCTGCGGCGGGGCGGTGAACCGGTAGGGCGCGTCTTGAGTGACAGATTGGAAGTCCCACTTCGCGGTAGCGTCCATCACAGACATGTGTCCCATTGACAGGTCTCCCCTGCGCCCATATGATGTATTGTAGGGTTTAGAGGTCCTGTAAAGGGCAAACTCACTGGAAGGTGAGGGCGCAAAGCCGCGGACCCAGATCGGGCTGCCGGGCTGCCGGGACGAAACCGGTGGTCCGGTTTTTTGCTGTCTTGCCGGCCGCCCGTACAGATAGCTGGGGGAGAACATGCAGGTAACGTTGTATTACAGCGATGAAGACCAGTACTTGATGGATCTTGTGGACCAGAAGGCCTTGCGCGAGCGCAAGTCCCGCTCCTCGGTCGTGTTGTCCATTCTGGAGGAGCACTTCGAGCAAGGCAAACGGATTGGCGAGATCCTGATGGACCTGGGGACGCTTAACGCCAGGGAGCTGGAAGCCGCGCTGGAACGCCAGCGCTCCAAGGATAGCAATCGCCAGCTCGGTGAGATTCTGGTCGAAGAGGGTCTTGTTGACGCATCGCACGTGGATCGGGCCCTGACGATACAGGGCCGGTTTCGGAAAGACAGTTAGCACTTAGGTAACAAGCACAGTACGCCGATAACGGCGAACCACCCGTGAGGGCGGGGCGCAAAGCCGTGGGCCTCCGTGAGGCCGCCCGGTTGCCGAAGCGTACATGGAGGAGGAAGCCATGGGAAACGCTTTCGGCAAGCTCGCAGTGCACGCGCTTCGCAGG
>PWTL01000038.1 GCA_003562845.1 Candidatus Acetothermia bacterium | reverse complement strand
GGCTACCACCACCGCCAGCGCGACCAGGTCAGGGCGCAAACGATCGCTGAGGAGAAGGAGCATGGCCACCACCACTACCGCCAGCGTGGCAACCAGATTCCCGTCCATTATAGGTCCTGTAGTCCAGTGGACATGTTCGCCTTTCTTCCCTCCCGCGTGACCCTCACCCCAGAGGAATTAGGTTAGCACTTGCTCAGCACAGGGCCAAGGCCGGCAGTTCCTTGTGGGGGGCGGCGGACGTAGGTAGGCTTTGCGGTCGCACGATAGCCACGCGAAAAGAAGGGGCATGGATATGGCCACAGGAAGAGAACTCGTGGAGAAAGTGGTTTCACTGTGCAAGCGGCGAGGGTTCATATTCCCCTCGAGCGAGATCTACGGAGGGTTGGGGGGGTTCTGGGACTATGGTCCCTTGGGTGTAGAGCTGAAGAGAAACCTGAAGGACGCCTGGTGGAGGGACATGGTCACCGGCCACGACGACACCACGGCGCCGGCCGGGCTTCCCAGTCCGTACGCTATGGTGGGGTTGGACACCACCATCATCATGCATCCGCAGGTATGGAAGGCATCTGGTCACTACGACCTGTTCCACGATCTGCTGGTCGACTGCAGAGCGGAAGGGTGCAAGGCTCGATTCCGCGCGGATCAACTCGCAAGCAGCCGCTGCCCCCTCAAACCGAGCAAGACACCGGGAGAACACGATGCTTGCGATCTGACCGAACCACGCGAGTTCAACTTGATGTTCAAGACCTACATCGGTGCCCTGGTCGATCCTGAGTCCGAAAGCTATCTTCGCCCGGAAACAGCACAGGGGATCTTCGTCAACTTCAAGAACGTCCTCGCCACCGCGCGAGTGCGCCTCCCGTTTGGCATTGCCCAGATCGGCAAGAGTTTCCGCAACGAGATTACGCCCCGTTACTTCACCTTCCGCTCGCGTGAGTTCGAGCAGATGGAGATCGAGTTCTTCTGCCGGCCCGAAGAGTCCGATGCTTGGT
This sequence comes from Candidatus Acetothermia bacterium, assembly GCA_003562845.1. Lineage (GTDB taxonomy): Bacteria > Bipolaricaulota > Bipolaricaulia > Bipolaricaulales > Bipolaricaulaceae > T3SED10-47. The sequence continues at coordinate 14,466 of PWTL01000038.1, read as the reverse complement.
ACACGTTCTGGCGGGACCGGCGCTTCGCCTGGTACGTGGCACTAGGGCTGGACAGCGATCGCCTGCGCCTCCGCGACCATGGCTCCGACGAGCTCAGCCACTACAGCTGCGGGACTGCGGACATCGAGTACGCCTTCCCTTTTCTGCCCCGAGGAGAATTCGGAGAGCTGGAGGGCATCGCTCACCGCGGCGACTTCGACCTTCGCAGCCACATGGAGGGGAAGCTCATCCGAGACGACCAAGGGTTGGCGGTTGAGCTGGACGATCGCGGACGACCGCGGCACTCCGGCTCGGGCAAGGACCTCTCCTACTTCGACGAGGAAACACAAGAGAGGTTTATTCCCCATGTCATCGAGCCCTCCGCCGGCGCAGATCGGGCCGCCCTTGCTTTCCTCTGCGAGGCGTACACTGAGGACAACATCCCCGACGAAAAAGGAGTGCCACAACCACGAGTGGTGCTGCGGCTCCATCCACGCCTCGCCCCGGTGAAAGCGGCCGTCCTCCCCCTGATCCGCAAGGAAGGACTGCCCGAGGCGGCTCAGGAGCTGTACCGACAGCTGAAAGCCCAATGGAACGTTGCCTACGACGAGAAAGGGTCCATCGGACGTCGCTACAGGCGCCAGGACGAGAGCGGTACCCCCCTGTGCGTGACCGTGGACCGAGAGACCCTTGCCGCAGGAACCGTTACCGTGCGCGACCGTGATAGCACAACTCAGATACGAGTGTCCACAAAGGAGCTGACAAGCTACTTGGCCGAACGGCTGGGCTGCTACTAGATGGAGCCATCCGGCTCGGTGTACGCGTAGGCTGCGTAGATCTGCCGCTCCAGTATCTCCTGGTGGTAGCTGCGACCGAGCGCGCGGGAGACAAAGCCGGCCAGACCCGAACGCAGGTTTTCTGAGTAATCCACAGCGAGAACCCCTTCCTCTCCCAAGGAACCCAGCGTTTCCGCGAGCAGCAAGGCGCCTATCCGTCTCCAGTCTTGGTGCTCCGGGTCGATCACCACAGCCGGAAGATAGAACACCTTGCCCTTCTCGTAGAGATCGGGATAGCGTTGTTGGTAGTAGCTGGCGTTGACCCAGGGGACTTTGCCCAGCACGGCGGTGATCAGGCACAGGCCGGCCACCACGTCCCCCGCATAAGCTACGTACTTGGAGAAGTCAGCGTCCAGCAGCAATCGGTCAAACTGCTCTCGAGTGTAGCTCCCGTGCCGCATGGGAGTACGATCGGCCAAAGGGGCGAACGCGCCGCGGTATATCTGCCAGCAGCGTACGGCCTCTTGCGGCTCTTCTACTCTATCCCGCCGTACAACGGTTATTGCTTCTTGTGAGTATTCTGCCATGCCGAGGGCCATTATAACGCGCTCTGAGCTCGGCGCAGGTGGCGTCAGAGTATGGCCTGGACGTGGTGCATGGCGGCCTGTTGGGCCGTGCTCACCTGCCTTTGGCGCTGGTGTCCTCTCCCTTCTTGTCGACCCGTTTGCAGCACCGCAAGCCCTGCGAGTACATTATCAGGACAATGCAGACCATCATCCTGGCCGGTGGATACGCAAAGCGCTTGTGGCCCATAACTCTGGAGCGGCCCAAGCCGCTCCTCCCCGTGGCCGGCGTACCGATCCTCGACTACATCGTACGACAACTGCCGGCGGACTCCATTCCGCTGCTCTCGGTGAATCGGCGCTTTGCGGAGCAGTTTGAAACGTGGGCCCAACAGCGCCAGGGCCGAGTGACCCTCGCCGTGGAAGAGACGAGGGGCGAAGAGGAGAAGCTCGGTGCCGTAGGGGCATTGGCGCACCTAATCCACACATACAGCTTGAACGACGACCTCCTGGTGATCGGGGGAGACAACCTGTTCAGCTTCGACCTGCGAAACTTCATCTCCGCCTTCCGGAATCGCCCGCTCGTGGCCGTGTATGACCTGGGGGACCCCGAACTGGCCAGGAGACGGTACGGAGTGGCAGTGGTCGAAGGAGGGCGGATCGTAGGGTTCCAGGAGAAGCCGGAGCGCCCGGCGTCGGCGCTGGCGGCGACCGCCTGCTACTTGTTCCCGCGGCGCGTGCTGCCGCTGGTTTCCGCCTTCCTGGAACGCGCCGAGCGCGGACACGACGCCCCAGGGTACTTCCTGGAGTGGCTGCGAGCGCGGGAGCCCATGGAGGCCTATCCTTTCTCCTAAGGGTGGTTCGATATCGGCGGACGCGAAACGTATATTGCCGCCAACCTGCAGTTCACCGAGGGCAGGTCCTGGGTGCACCCCCAAGCCGTGGTGGAAGCGTCCGCGCTCGAGCGATGCGTAGTCGTGGGACCTGCACAGATCAAGAGCGCTCAGCTTACAGGCTGTGTGGTGGACGAAGGGACTCAGCTCGACGGAGTGAAACTACAGAACGTCCTCGTCGGTCGCGGGACCCGCATCTGCCCCGGCTGAACGATCCCCCGGCGGCCGGAGCTCAGCCAAGCTGGACACTCCAAAGTAGCGTAGAAAGGCGTCTGTAACAGAGAGGCGCTTGCTTGTCCCCTCGTCCTCAGCTTCCACGAATCCCCGGGCTAGAAGCTCACGCACGTGGCCATAGACCCGCTGTCCCCGCACACGCACCAACTCAGATTGGAGGAGGGGACCGTTGTACGCGATCACCGCCAGCGTGCGCAGCACAGGCTCGGGGATGTCCTGGTGCGGTGCCAAGGGGCGTACCCTCTCAGCGAGTTCTGCCTTGACGCGCAGGAGGTAGCCACCCCCCTCCTGGATGAGCTCGATTCCGCGTCCTTCCTCCTCCAGGTCTTGGGCCAGGGCGTGAAGAGCGGCTCCTACCGCTCTCGAGTCCGCATCCAGCACTTGGGCCAGTCTGGCCAGCGACACGGGTCCAGCAGCGACGAACAACGCCGCCTCAATCAGCGCCTGGTCCATCTCCCACTACCTCCACGAGAACCTCCCCCAAGAACTCCTCCTGGTAGACACGTACAGAGCCCTGGGCATCCAGATGGAGAAGCTCCATGAACCTGACTACTTCTTCACGGCGGTTACGCCTGCCCAACAGACGCCTGAAAGGCACCACCCGCTCACCGTTGACCATGCGCAACAGGCGCTGCAGTAGGCCCACCGCCCGGCTGGTGAACGGCTCTCTGTCCAGATCCAGTCCAACAAGATGGTCATCGGAGTCAGTGTTTGCAGCCCTCTGCTGCCCTCTTCGACGGCTGTGGCCCAAGGCTGCGCGTAGTGCCCTTTGTAGGTCCCGCACAGTGGACCGGCCCACGCTTTGCCGCACCAGCGGTAGTCGGATCTCTGGCGCAACATACACTTCGGGCTCGTAGGCAGACTCTTCGCTCACCTGGTCCACGACCTCGTCTAGCGTTGGGCCCCCGCCGTTGCCGTTTCTATCGCCGTTTCTGACCCAGTCAGATTTCATCCGCAGGAGGACCGCTCCAGCCAGGATCATTCGGCCGGGGACTTCCAGTTCCAGAGCGGCAAAGGTTGCCATGTGCTCGCGGAACCTGCGCACCAGCTCCACCAGATCTACCGCCCACGGGTCAAGTCCGTCGGCCATGTGGCGCAGAAGCGCATCCCAATCGGCTCGGGTGAGCTCTGTTGGTTCTAACAGCTTAAGTTCACTCATGACCCACCAACTCCAGCGCTACCACTTGTGAGGCTCCCTGGCGCATAGTCACCCCGTATACGCGGTCGGCGTACCGCACAACCTCTTCATTGTGCGAGATGACGATGACCTGAGCCTCTTTGGCAAACTCCTTGAGCAGCCGTGCCAACCGCTCCGAGTTTGCCTGATCCAACGCTGCATCCACCTCGTCAAGCAGATAGAAGGGTGCGGGCCGACCGGCGGCCAGCGAGAGCACGAAAGCGATAGCCACCAATGTCTTTTCGCCGCCGGACAGGGCATCCAGCAAACGGGTCTCCTTAGCCGGCGGGCGGGCCCTGATCAGCAGACCCGACTCAATGTTCCCCGGCTCGGCCAAGGACAGCTCCGCCTCTCCTCCGCGGAACAACTGGCAGAACAGACGGTTCAGCTCTGCCGACACTGCCTCCATGACTGAGAAGAATCTCTCCTTCTTCCTGGTCTCCACCTCGCCAATGAAGCGCTCGATCTCCGCCTTCTCCCGCTCCAGGGTGTGCACCCTTTCCTTGAACAGCTGAAACTCCTCCAGGAAGGTATCGTATTCTTCGATCGCCCTCAGGTTTACTGCGCCGAGTTCGCCCAACCGGCGCTCAGCCTGCCGCAGGCGCCCCTGCAGCACCTCGGGGCTCCCTTCCTCGGCACCGCCGGCCGGCGGGGACACTTCGCCCAACGCGGAGAGCTCGCCGTCCAACTCCGCCAACTCGCGCTCCCGACGCGACAGGGCGCCCCGCAGTCGCTCCAGGGAAAGGTACGCTTCCTTCCTTCGCTCGCGCATGGAGGCCAGCTCTGATTGGCCCGCTGCCCGCGAAGCTTTGTTGCGGGCAGTCTCCGCGCTGTGCTCTTGCAGTTCCGCTTCGGCGCCAACCAGCTCTCCAGAGATGCGCTGCACTTCCTCTCGAGCTTTGTTGAGTTCGCTCTCCATACGTTTTATGCGCGCCTTATGCTCCTGAAGATCCGGGCTCCGACGGCGCCCCTGCATAGAGCCACCGACAATCGCCCCGCCTCGCTCCAGTAGATCTCCTCCCAGCGTCACGACCCGCACACCCTGAAGGTCCTTGACGCTCTCCAGGTCTTCGGCCACTACAGTGTCTGTGAGCGCATAAGCGACTGCGGGCTTGACCTCCGGCGGACAGTCCACAAGTTCCACCGCAAGGCCGATGACTCCGGGAAGCCGGAGTGCTCCCCGCGCACGGCTGGATATGGCCGGCGAGGAGAGCTTGTCCAGCGGAAGGAAACGCGCCCGCCCCAGTTTGTGTTCTTTGAGAAAGTCCACGCACTCCAGAGCCACCTCGCGGGTGGACACTACCAAATCGTGCACGTGCCCCCCGAGTGCAGTTTCCAGCGCACTGCCCAGCTCACGAGTGGGCTTGATCAAAGAGCCCACAGTACCCAGCACCCCACCTGCGTTACGTTTCAGCAAGGCTTCCACGGGCTCGGGGACGCGTTTGCTGCCGCCAGTCCAGCGGCTCAGCTCCTTCAACGTATCCCGCAGGGACGCTAGCTCCCGCTCAGCTGAGCGAGCTTCCGCCTCTCTTGCCGACAGCTCTCCCCGCAGGCGTTCCACCCTCCGGACGAGGTCCAGCCCCTTGTCGTCTCCCTCGGAGGAGCTGGGAGACAGGGTGCGTTCCCTGGCCTCCACTTCGTGGTCCAGCCTCTGGACTTCCTCCTCCAGCGTGCGGGCTTCTTCCTCGGCCCGATCACGTTGGGCCTGCGCCTTATCCCGCGACGAACGGAGCGCCTCCCAGCGTCGCCAGCGCAGACTGGCGCTCAAGCGGTCTCGTTCCTCGGTGAGGGAGCGATACTCCAGCGCTGCTTGTCGCTCACGATGTAGCTCGGCCAGCCGCTGCCGCCGTTCGGCGAGGATGATACGGCTGGTGTTGAGACGCTCCTTCACCTGTCCCAGCTCCTCGATCGCCTTGGCCTTTCGCTCCTCGTAGGCGGAAACCCCGGCCACCTCGTCCAAGATCTCTCTGCGGCGCCGCGGTGATCTCTCCAGTACGTCCACCACCATGCCCTGTTCCACAATGTGGTGGCCGTCGGGCTCAATACTCAGAGCGCTCAACACGCCCTCCACAGAGCGAGCCGGGCATGTCTTCCCCTGCAACCGGTAGGTGGACCCGCCTCCCGAGATCCTGCGCCCAAGGAGCAGTTCGTCGCCTTCCTCTGGCACAAGCTCTCCCAGAGGGACATTCCGCGCATCGAGGGTGATCTCGACCAGAGCCTCGGAAACCGGTTCACCGTTGGGCGGGGCGTGTAGAAGCTGTTCCATTCTCTCCGCCCGCAGGGCGCGGGAGCGGCGGCCCATCACGAACGTCAAGGCGTCGAAGATGTTGCTCTTTCCCGTGCCGTTTTCGCCGATGATGGCGGTGAACCCCTCGTGAAACGGGATCACGACCCGTCGTCGAAACGACTTAAACCCGGTGACGGTCAGCCGCTGAATGGTACCGCTCATACGAGAGAGTCGAACAGTTCCAGCATGACCACTCGGCGGCGTGGGCTCTCCCGCACGTCCCAGCGGGACAAGTCCCGCAGCAACATCTCCACCTTGTGGCGGTTATAGTCGTTGGGACTCGCCTCGCCGGCTTCCCACCGCATCACTGTAGGGATGGATACTCCCAAGCGCCCGGCCAGGGCCCGCTTGCTCATCCCCCGTTCCAGGCGGTACTGCCTGAGAGCATGACCTAGCCTGTCCATCCGCCCCCCTTCTCGCTTCCCTGTAACGAATATAACATTTGCTACACATGGAGGCAAAAGACAGGGCGCGGTCTGTCCGCGCCCTGTCTGCTACTTGTCAGCCGCTGAGCAACACAAGCACCAGCGCTCCGGCACCCAACAAAAGGCCCAGGATCCCCAACACTTGCGCTGTCCCCAGTGCCTCTCTCAGGGCAGCAACATCCAGATCTTCAACCATCTGCTCGACCTCGCCCAAGCGGGCTTCCTGATCGGTCACGCGCCCGTCAAGGTTCGCGATGAGACTCCTCTGCGCGGAGATGTCAGCGCTGAGCCCAGACAGAGTGGCCTCCACGCCCTCGATCTTCTTCCGGTTGTTGTCGATCTTGATCTGCAGGGCCTGTACCGATTGCTCCAAACCCAGCACACGGCGATGCAGTGAACCCAGGTCCATCTCCTCCAGTTTGCTCAATCTGGATTCGTGGTCCGAAAGTCGCGAGGAGAAGCTCTTCACGTCCTCGCGCAGTCCCGCAACGTCCGACAACACGCTGAGAAGCCTCGCCTCCAGCTCCGCAAGATCACTGGCCACGCCATCCACACGGGTGTCGAGGCGCGAAACCTCTGAGTCCACTCGGCGGCGCAGGTCAGTGACCCTGTTTGTCAACTCGGTCAGCCGGTCAGTAAGGCCGTCGACCCGCTTTTCCAGCTCGGGCACCCTGGCACACACGTCGGCGAGCTGCATGAGCTTGGCCTCGGCGTCCTTCAGTTGAACAGCCAGCGCCCGATATCGAGCATTGAGCTCCTGATCGACCTCGTTGAGCGCAGCCACGGCCCACTTCAGCTCAGCGATCAGCTCCGCGAAGAAACCGGTCACCTCGCCGAATGCCTTCTCCATGGCGGCGATCTCTTCCTCTGCCGGGGGCAGCTGCACGCCCGAACCGTCACCGGCCAGGGCCCCACCCCCTAGGAGGATCACCCCCACCATCAACCAACCTACTGTTCGCCTCATCACCTGAACCCCTCCTTTTCCGGCGTTCGGACGCCCCACAGTAGCCTGTGTCACCTCCGCCAACACGGCCCCTTGGGCGTCCAGCAGTGCAGGTTTGTCGCCAGTTGACCGGACAGCTGTCCCCGGAGCAGAAGGGCACAACCCCACGAATGTTCGTACTGCTTGCGGTTCTTGCGCTCCACGGGTAAAGTACGGCCGGTTTTGACTTCACGGAAGGAGGAATCTATGGGTGTGTTCGTAGGGGTTGCTGCTCTTGTGGCCGTAGCTGCTGTGCTGTGGGCAGCCTACGCGACCTGGTCGATCGTGCGCCACTCACAAGGCACTGACCGTATGAAGGAGATCCAGCATTACATCCGTGACGGGGCGTACGCGTTCATGTTGGAAGAAGCCCGGGTCATGACAATCTCCATGCTCGTGGTCGGCGGTGTCTTGGGGCTGCTCTTTTACTGGGAAGTGATGGTCGCATTCTGGATCGGTTCCATCCTGTCGATGGCCGCTGGCTTTGTGGGGATGAACGCGGCCACGTTGGCCAACGGCCGCACCACGGAGGCGGCTCGCTCGTCATTCAAGAACGCCCTCAACGTGGCGTTCACAGGCGGCACAGCGATGGGCATGGGTGTGGCCGGCCTCGCTTTAGGGGGGTTGGCTCTGGTCGTGTGGCTCTTCCGCGGCGACTTCGATCCGGCTACCTTGACCATCGAGACGAAGACGATCTTCGGCATTCCGGGGGCGGACGTGAACTTCATCAAGGGCGCGATCATCGTCTCCGCGTACTCCGCCGGGGCATCGCTGGTAGCGCTGTTCGATCGTGTGGGAGGAGGAATCTACACTAAGGCCGCGGACATGGCGGCGGACATGGTGGGGAAGGTTGAGCTCAAGCTCCCGGAAGACGATCCCCGTAACCCCGCCACCATCGCCGACAACGTGGGCGACAATGTAGGGGATGTAGGAGGGCTGGGAGCGGACCTGTTGGAGTCGTTCATCGCCTCCATCATCTCCGTGTCCATCATCGGGATGTACCTGCACGTTGGGCGAGCCAACCCGGACATCGCGGGACTGATCGCCAGGTACGGGGAGGGGTTCCAGGACCTGGCAAACTACTGGTGGATGGTCTTGCTCCCGATGTTGTTCGTGTCCGGCGGCATCGTCTCCACGTTGATCGCTTTCGCCTATATCCGCTTGTCGCGGGCGCGGGAGAACATGCAGCCGGTGCTGATGAACGGCACTCGACTGGCAGCCGGACTCACGGTCGCCCTAGCTGCACTGACGACCTGGCTGTCCCCGTCCAACTTCGTTCCGTTCTGGTGCATGCTCCTCGGAGTGGGCAGCGGGATCGGCATCGGGTTCACCTCCGAGTATTTCACGTCCTCCAGTTACAAACCCACCCGCCAGTTGGCCGAATCCTACCAGTCTGGTCCTGCTATTGGTGTGACTGAGGGCATGGCGGTGGGTATGCTGTCCGCCCTGTGGCCGTGCCTCATCATTGGCGGAGCCATGATCATAACCTACCTCCTGGGCGGACTCCTGGGGACTGCGTTTGGAGCTTTGGGAATGCTCTCCTTCGTGGGGATGACCGTCTCCGTAGATTCCTATGGCCCGATTGCAGACAACGCCTCGGGCATCGCCACCATGAGCGCGCTCGACCCTTCGGTCCGCGAGCGGACTGACAAGCTGGACTCCATAGGAAACACGACGGCCGCCATTGGAAAGGGGTTTGCCATTGGCTCGGCCGCTTTTGCCGCCCTGGCTTTGATCGCAGCGTACCTGTGGTCGGCCGCAGGGCTTGCTGACGAAGTGCACGTCCCCAATATACCCTTGATCGACCCCGAGCGCGGAGCCTTGGTGCTGGCGGGGATGATCGTGGGAGGGATGGTGACGTATGTGTTCTCTGCGCTGTTGATCCGCTCGGTATCGCGCACGGCGGACCTCATGGTGCAGGAGATTCGGAGACAGTTCCGCGAGAATCCTGACATAATGGAGGGGAAGACGACACCGGACTACAAGCGCTGCATCACCATAACGGCTTCCGGAGCGACTCGGAAGATGGTGTTGCCCTCGGCGCTGGCTCTGGGGACGCCTCTCGTGGTCGGTTTGATCTTCGGTCGTTTTGCTCTGGCCGGCTTCCTCGTGGGGGCCTTGATCTCGGCTGTTGTGTTGGCCATCTACTGCGCCAATGCCGGCGGCTCCATGGATAACGCCAAGAAGTACGTCGAGGAAGGGAACTTTGGCGGAAAAGGCTCCCCGGCCCACGACGCTGGCGTGACCGCCGACACCGTGGGAGATCCGCTGAAGGACACCGTCGGTCCCAGTTTGGATATCTTGATCAAGCTGATGTCCGTGGTCTCGTTGTTATTTGCCTCCCTGTTCCCGATCACACCGTTCTTCATGCGTTGAGCTGCATTGAGGCGGGGAAGGAGTTGTTTAGGCCTTCCCCGCCCTGTGCTTCCGGCCTTGACGACAGAAGCAGTCGTGAGGGAGTTGGAAGGCCGCCTGGATTCATCCAGCCATCGAACAGCGCAGAGTTGACCAGAATGCGGCCGTTCTATATGCTTGCCTATCACCCACAAGGGGGCGTACAGGATGTCGAAAGAGAGCAGCGCACTGCTTAAACAAGTACCGTTGTTCGCGCGTCTGGGCGACAAACACCTTCAAGCGATCGCTCGGTCGGCTAGAGAACTTAAATATCCGGCAGGAACGCCCATCGTAAAAGAGGGCGAGCAGAGCAACGTTGGGTTCTTCCTCATCCTGGAGGGCCAGGTGGAGGTACGGCGGGGAGACCAAGTTCTGGCCAAGCTCGGTTCCGGGCAGTTCTTTGGAGAGATGGCCGTGCTGGATGGCCAGCCGCGCTCTGCCGATGTCCTAGCTGTCAGCGACACAACGTGCCTGGGCCTCACCAGCTGGGACATCAAGGCCCTGACCACTACGTATCCAGATATCGCCATGGGCATCATCTCCGAACTCGCCCGGCGACTCCGCCAAACCAGCATGAGGCTTAGCGAGTAGCTTCCGAGGACCGAGCAACGGATGGCAGCCCCTCAGGCAGAAACAGCCGTCCTGTTTGGGGACATTCGAGATTTCACCTCGTACACCGCTTCGGTGGGTGATGCCCAGGCGTACACGCTGGCGCGGACGTTCGCCGAGAGCATTGCGCGTGAGGCAACCCGCCACAGTGGACGACTAGTGAAGACCTACGGTGACGGGGCGATGGCCGAGTTCCCCCGCGCGCCGGACGCTGTCCACTGCGCAGTGGCGCTGCACCGTGCTCTCAGCGAGCACAACGACAGCCATCCCCAGACACCCATTGCCGCCGGCGTGGGGATCGCCTGGGGGCAACCGATCCAAGAGGGCGGCGACCTGTTCGGTCATTCCGTGAACCTGGCCAAGCGTCTCGCCGACCAGGCCCGCGGAGGCCAGATAGTAGTCTGTCCCGAGATACGCGACCGCTGCCTCGAGGAAGGCCCCATCAGGTTTTTGCCCCTCGGGGAGTTATCCCTCAAGGGGCTCCCCCCCCAGCTTGCTTTCGAGGCGGCGTGGCGCGAAGAGCTTGCGCGACTGAGCGCCCATGATGAAGGGTTGATGCTGATCTTGACCCGGGACAAGCTGGTGGTGGAGCTGTCCAAGGCGACCCACGCCAAGCTGCAACAAGCACAAGCCAGGATCAAGGAGCGCGCGGAGCAGAGAGGTCTGGCCGGGTTTCTCATGCGCCGGTTGCAGGGGCGTCTGCCGGAATGGATCGACCGCGCATTGGAACGAGCTGGCATCGGACTGGAGCATGATCTGAACTGCGTGGAGCTGGCCATACAAGGACAGCTGCTCACACTGCGCATCACCGGCCGCAAGGCCCTGCGCCTGGACCGGAGCGACTTCGATGCCGAGCAGGCTCGCCTGTTCGTCGACCAGTTCAAGGCGCTCAGAGCAGCTCGTAGCTGACGGGGCAGCCGCCTAGTTGTCCCCGTCGTCCGCGCCCGAAGTTCTCGCCTCCTCCCGCAGGACCTCACGGATACTCTCCAAACGGGCTTGCACGCGCCCGAACAAAGACTCCTCAGGGTACAACCCGTTCTCGTCGCGCTCCCCCATGGTCATCTCAGTAAGAATCGCCAGCCCTTCTTCAGCTTTGCTGCACGCCCACACGTGGAACTGCCCTGCGGACGCAGAGTCCACTACCTCCTCGGGGAGCATCAGCGTATCGACGTTGCCGCGAGGGATTATCACCCCTTGCTTCCCGGTGAGGCCCAGTTCCTTACACACTAGGAAGTGCCCCAAGATCTTCTCGTTCACCCCGCCGATGGTCTGAAGACGTCCCTTTTGGTCGATGGAACCGGTCACGGCGATCCCCTGCTTGAGAGGAGTGTCGGCCAAGGCCGACAGCAAAGCGAACAGCTCAGCGGCGGACGCCGAATCCCCCTCCACACCAAAATAGGACTGTTCGAACGTCAAGCTGGCCGACAGTGAAACAGGGCGCTTACCGCCAAACTGTGCCCCTAGATAGCCCTTCAGGATTAACACGCCTTTCGTATGTATCCGTCCCCCGAGCTTGGCCTCCCGCTCAATGTCGAGTACGCCGTCTTTGCCGGCATATACGTTGGCCGTAATCCGAGCCGGACGTCCGAAAGCGAAGTCGCCCATATCCACCACCGACAGCCCGTTGACCTGGCCAATCTGTCCACCATCCACGTCGACAATCAGCTTGCCCCGAGCGATCCACTCTCTGATCTTCTCCTCAATAAGGCTGTGCCGGGTGCGCCTCTTCTCGACCGCTTGGCGGACATGCTTCGCCTGCACCTCAGCAGCGCCCTCGGCGGCGGCCCAGAAGCTGGCCTCTCGAACCAAAGCCGCCAGCTGGGAAAACCTGATGGATAGTTTCTTCTGGTCGGAGGACATCTCTCCCGCCTGTTCCACCAGCCGGGAGACTCCCGAGGAGGTGAAGGGAAGCACACCAGAGTCTTCCGACTGCCGGGAGCGAACGAAGCCCGCCATTGTATGCTCCGCCTCCGCTGTCCAGTCCGTCTCCATGGCGAAATCAGCACGAATGGAGAAGTGTTTCTGGAAGTCCTCGTCGTAGTGATGGAGGAGGTGGTATAGCCACGGCGAGCCGATGATTATCACCTTCACATCGAGAGGCACGGGCTCGGGACGCAGTCCTTCCGTAGACGAAATTCCCAGCATCTGGGCCGGATCCTCGATGCGCACCTTCCCGGTACGCAGAGCGGTCTTCAAGGCATCCCAGCTCATCCACGAGCGCAGTAGGTTTGGAGCCGACAGCACGAGGTATCCCCCGTTGGCTCTGTGCAACGACCCGGGTCGGATCTGGCTGAAGTCCGTGGTCACCACGCCGAACTGTACCCGCCGCTCCACTGTCCCCACCAGATTGGTGTAGGTGGCGTTTTCCTCGACCACTACCGGAGCCCCCTCCTCCTGGCTCCTATCAACCAGCACGTTGACCGAATATCGTTGAAACCTGTCTTGGGACTGCGCTTGCGGAAAGGGGAGCGGGGTCGGGGCCTGTTTGTTCGTCTGCCTGAACTCCTCGACGTGCTCGAGAATGTCGGCCTGTACTTCGCCTAGGAACTCCTGCACACGCTCCAGTTCGGCGTACTTGGCAGTCAGCTGACAGAATCGCGGTTCCACCAAGAACTGCGCCGCCCGTTTGGTGAGCTTGCGGCGAGATTCCTGCCACTCCTCCTCCAGCTGCCCCAAACGGCGAAAGACGTCCCGTATCTGCTCCTGTAGTTCATCCTGGCGGTGGAGAATGTTCGCCTTCTCCTCTTCGGAGAGGGCAGTGTACTCCTCCTGTGAATATGGCTCCCCGTCTGGTTTGAGGGGAATGGTGTTCATGCCCACCGGCGTGCGCTGCACGGTGAACCCGAGCTCGCGGGCCTTGCTCTCCAGTTCCTGAAACAGCTGATCCCGTTGAGAAGTATAGTGGTCGCGTTCTTCCTTTGCCTGCGCCTTGAACTCCTCGGACTCCAGCGCTTTGGGTAGCTCACGGCGCAGAAACTCTACACAGCGCTCCATGTCCTGACGCAGTTCCCTCCCCCTCCCCGCCGGGAGAAGGAGATACCGAGGTTCTTGTGGAGAGCGGAAGTTGTGCACGTAGCAGATGTCGGGCGGCGTCCCTTGTTCGCGCGATAACTTCCGCAGAAAGTAGGACACAGCAGAGGTCTTGCCCAGCCCGGTGGCCCCCGACACGTAGATGTTGTATCGGTTCCGCTCGTCCTTTATGTTGAGGCCTACCTGGAGTGCGTCTAGCGCCCGCTGCTGCCCCACAATCCCGTCCAGGGGGGACAGTTCTTCAGTGGTGCCGAACCCCAGGGCCTCGGGGTCGGACCTCCTTCGCAGCTGCTGCGGTGTAAGTTTATTGTCCATCCTTCCTCCTCAAGAACACATGTTATCCGCAGTGCCACTAGCTCGCAGGGAGTGGCTTCCCAGCAAAGCGGGGGCCGCGCGAGCCCCCGCCCTCAGCATCTGCTACGGAAGCTGTCTAGCGAACGTCTACTTGCCCTCCGATGGTGAGCTCCACTCGTTCTCCGTCGATGTAGGCCACAGCGACACCGGAGAAGCGCGATTCCCCCACAGTTCCTTCTCCGTGCAGGACGTACTCGAAGTACCCTTGCATGCCTGGCCTCAACTCAGTCCACCACCCCGTGACAAGCTTCCCGTTCTCCCTACGGGGCGCGAGATCACCATCGCTCAAAGCGTCTCCTACAGCTTTCCCCTCAGGAATGGCTTCCACAACGGAGAGCCCGCCGGTGATGGTCTGCTTGGCGCGCACGGTGATCCGCACTTCCATGTATCCGGACCTTCTGTGCACCGTGCGCGTTGCACCCAGCCTAGTATCGGCCAACACGCCGTACGACGCCCTGGCTACCACTGTTCCGTCCCGCACGGCCTCCACTTTGAGTTCGTGGTAGCCTTCCGGGATCGCCCACCGCAGCCAGGTCTCGCTCCGCACTGCCCTACCGTGCTCGCCCAGGGTCCAGCGGAATTCGTTGGCCGCCGGTGCCCCCTCGAGCTGAAAGGTCACCGTGGTACCGGGATCGGGATACGGCTCGGAGGCCACGATGGTCATGGTTCCGGCCACGCCCCCCAGGCTTGCTAGTAGAACCACTGTGAACATCGCCGCCATGCGCATGGTTCATCCCCCCTTCGCATTCCTGCAGCATGGCGG
>PWTL01000036.1 GCA_003562845.1 Candidatus Acetothermia bacterium | reverse complement strand
TCGCGCAACCGCCGGCCATAGGCCTGATCATCTTTTCCGGGCAGCGTCAGGAGAAACTTTACGTCGCGGATGAGGTGGGCCATGCAGAACTGGACCAGCACGTTGCACTCGCGCATGTACTCCTCGAAAAGGCTACCAGCGCGGTGAGCCGGGGCCCGAACAGTCCGGCCTTCGCCACGTGATTTGGCAAGGGAGCGTAGTGGAACTTCCGGCAACCCTCGCACCAGTACGCGAGGCGTTGATGTTCGGTGACGCGAATGGGCGCCGCTTCGATTTCCACCTGCTGGAGCACCTCGGGTTCGCGGTCGGAAAGGACGACAATGTGGCCGCAATCGGGGCAATTGTTCAGCGTGTAGGGCTCGAAATGGCCGACCGCCTCGGGTGGGAATGGGGATCGAGTGTGTTGCTCGTGCCCCGGTTGCCCGCCGCGTTTCCGCTTCGTGCCGTCCTTGGGGGCCGGCTTGGGCGGTGCGACGATGTCGCTCGACGGCGGTTTCGAAGAGGTCGAGGAGTTCTTCTTGGCCGCGGCAAGCTGCTGCTTGAGTCGCTCGACTGCTGCTTGAGTCGCTCGATCTCTTCGCCGAGCCGATGGTTCTCTTCGTGCAGCGTCTGGTTTTGCTTGTGGAGCTTGGCGTTCTCGTCGACATACCGCGCAACCTCGCGTTCCAACTGCGCCCTGCTTTGTTGGATTTCGGCCAGCTTCTTAGCTCGGTCGGCCGCGCGTTTGCGTTTGCGCTGTTGGTGCGTTTCCCGCGTCTTCATGGTGCGGGACATTACCGGCATCTCGCAGGCTTGGCAAGGGCAATTTGCAGGTCGGACGGCGGCATTGCACCGTTCGGGCGCAGCGGGCCGCGCGAGCGTGCGCGTGGGGCGCGCGCCCCGCCGCCCCGTCCCCGGGGCGGCTCGATGGACCGTTTTGGGAAATTTGGGCCCAGCCCTTGCAATCGACTTGTTCCGTGCTTAAACTAGTAGAAGATGTGCAGTGCCGCCTAGCTTTTTCGGGAACCGAGCCATGGCGGGGCTTGACCGAATGGGTTCCCATGCGTTATGCTACATCGTGCCGTTCTTCTGGGGTGCTTGGTGCGCCTCAGGCCCGTGAACGGTTACTTCCTGAGCGTGGGATTAAGATGAAACACAGACCGATCATGACATTGGGGTTTGCGGCCTGCCTGCTGACGATCGCCGGAACGCTGTCCGCGGACACGGCGGAGGGGTTCAAGGCCGCGGTGACGGACCTGACAACGACGTTCGGAGAACGGTATCCGTCCGGGAAGAAGTATCTGGCAAACCCGGATGCGGTTGATCGCAGTGAGGCGCTGCTGGCGAATCCGCTGATAAGTGAGCATCCCATCCTTTTTGTCGTCCGGCCACCGGATGCAGGCGGCACACACGAGTATCTCGGGGGCGGCACTTTCAGAGGAAGAGGAGCTTCTTTGAAGCTCCTGGACGTCAAGACGGGCGAGACCAGGACCCTTGTCGAAAATCGGGCCGGCCATATCAGGAGCCCGTGCGTGCATTTTGACGGCAAGAGAGTGGTTTTCTCGATGAATCCCGAGGGTGGCAACTTCAACATCTTCGAGGTGAACACCGAGCGTCCGCCAGGCGTGGAAAAATACGAGGTCACGCAACTGACATTTGCGCGTGACGTCAGCGACGTGGATCCGGTTTACCTGCCGTGCGGCGACATTGTGTTCGCCTCCTCCCGCAACCTCAAGATCGTTCCCTGCGACGTGCAGATCGTGCCGCAACTGTTCCGTATGTCCGGCAAGGGCGCCAACATCCACCAGATCACTCGCAGCCTGATCCATGAAAACCAGGTGTCATTAAGGCCCGATGGGCGCATTCTTTACAGCCGCTGGGATTACGTGGACCGCAACTTTGCCGACGGCCACGGGTTCTGGTCGGCTAATCCCGACGGAACCGACCAGGCCATTGTCTGGGGAAACAACACGGCTCATCCGTCCGCGCCCTGGAACGCCAGGACGATCCCTCGGACAGCCCGGCTGGTCTGCATCCTCGGCACGCATCACGGCTCGCTCGGCGGTGCGCTGGCGATCATCGATCCCGGCAAGGCCATTGATGGATACGAGTCCATCGTCAGAACATGGCCGGAACCTGTCAAAGAGCGGTTTCGCAACCTGGAGATGTTGGATATGGAACAGGAGAAGAAGAGACATCTCTCAGTCTGGAAAGCGTATCATTACTGGCCGGAGGCAGCGTTCAACCTCGTGAAAGAGGACCCCAACCTGCGCATCCACCGATGGGAGGACACCCTGGGCGATGTCAGGCCGTGGTACGATACGCCGTGGCCGCTCAGTGACCCGGAGGGGAAAGCGGAAGCCGGCAAATACTTCCTTTGTGCCCGTGCCGACAGTCGCGGCCAAGGGGCGGCCATTTGGCTCGTCGACATTTTCGGCAATGAAATGAAGCTTCATGGTGAGGGTCCAGGTTGTTACGATCCCATGCCCTTGGCGCCGAGTCCCAGGCCGACAGTCATCCCGCCTCGTCGGGATTACGGCAACGGTGACGGGTACTTCTACGTCCAGGACGTATACGAGGGAACGCACATGCAGGGGGTCAAACGGGGAGACGCCAAGTATCTCCGCGTCATCGAGGTGCCCGATAAGGAAGGACTGTCCACCAGTGTCCGGTGGAACTGCCTGGGAAGCCAGTTTCCGGCGGTAAACTGGTCCGATTTCAATACGAAGCGGATACTGGGCACGGTTCCTGTTGCCGAAGACGGCAGCGCCTACTTTGCCGTGCCGTCCGACCGCTTCGTCTACTTCCAACTGCTGGACACGAACGGCATGATGATTCAAACCATGCGGAGCGGCACCTCCATTCACTCGGGGGAGATCCTCGGATGCGTGGGATGCCACGAGTCGCGCCACAGCGCAAATCTTTCCCCGAATCGAAAGTCCCCGCCAAGCAGTATGAAGGACAAACCGAGGAACCTCGAACCGTGGTATGGTCCGACGCGCCGGTTCAGCTACATGCAGGAGATCCAGCCTGTGTTCGACAAGCACTGCGTCAAGTGCCATGACTTCGGCCAGAAGGGAGCGCAGAAGGTGATCCTGTCCGGCGACAGGACGCTTACGTTCAATTTCGCTTACATGGAGCTGTGGTACAAGGGATATGTCGGTGCGATTGGCGCCGGCCCTGCCGGGCACCTTCCTCCCTATAGCTGGGGCTCGCATACCAGTACGCTGATTACCCTTTTGCGCAAAGGACACCCGGCTCTTCCTCCTGGGGCGGATTCGCAGGGACAAGCCAAGGTCACGCTCAGCCCTGAGGAGATGGATCGGCTTATCACTTGGGTCGATCTTAACGCTCCGTACTATCCTACCACATTAAGTTCGGACGGCGGGGGCGGCCGAAGCGCTACCCGCGAGGACATCAAGAGTATCCTCAAACTGGCAAAGTTGCGGGACGTGGATGTGTTCAGGACGGAGTTTTATGAGGGGCCGATGGTCAACCTCGATCGTCCGGAGCTGAGTCCTTGCCTTTCCCGAGTCGAGAAGGACTCCCAGACCTACAACAGCCTGCTGGCTGCGATCCGCGAAGTGCGGAAGAACGTCCAGGCCCACCCGCGCGGCGACGTCATGGAAGGTTTCGTCCCTTACAAGGCGGATGCGGAGCGGCTTGCGCACCGCGAGAAGTACGCCGACTACGAGCGCAAGGTTCGCGAGGCCATACGCGAGGGCCGGGAGCTATACGACTCCGATTTGGTGGGGAAGCCGTAAAAGACACTGGAATGTTTGATAGCTACGGTGGGGCCATGGCAAGACCTTTGCGAATTGTATTCCCCGGGCGTTGTATTATGTGATGTCGCGAGGGAACGACGAAAGCCGATTGTCCGAGACGATGCGGACCGCGACAAGCGACTCGACTGGCTACGGCGAACTGTCGAAATATACCGCTGGCGGCTCCATGCGTTCGTGCTCATGCGCAGTCACGACCATCTGTTGGTCGAGACACCCGAGCCGAATCTGTCCGCCGAAAGAACGAAAAAACGAAAAGGGTCAGGCCTACACTTTACACTTTCCGGGTTCTTCCGCTTCGTTCTCGGAGTTGCAGCACCAGACGTTCGACAACCGGCAGGACGTCGACGATCCCTTCCCTGACTTTACGCCGGATGTTGCCAACGGCCGCCCCACTGATGCCGCCGTAGTGCATGCCAAGGGCGCGACCGCTCTGGTCCGTCAACCGGCAAGCCAACTCGACCGCGACGGCCTTCGCCGGGCCGGCACGACGCCCGTGTTGCTTCAAAGCCGCCGTCTCGATTCCGAAATGCTTGGCGACGCAGGC
>PWTL01000080.1 GCA_003562845.1 Candidatus Acetothermia bacterium | reverse complement strand
GGGTTGCTTGGGAAATTTTTGCTTAAAAAATGAGCGGTTCCTAAATAAAAGCCCTGAGGTAGACGGGTAAATGAGAGATACTAAAAACCACCTAATTTGCCATTAAAATTCTGATACCAGACTAAGACCCATCGGTTTATCTTTTTTTAAGACAATATTGTACGCCTATATTACTACGGAAATGAATAGGCTTTGGTGTCCATAAGAGAGCTAAAATGGCCTGAATCAATACAAAAGAAACGAAAATAGAAACAATAAATAAATCCTAAAAAGCAGTGAAAATCCTTATATAGTGGGGTTTCGCAATATTTGAGGTCTTACGCCCATTTTTTGGCGATTTCAAAAAATTTTGCAAAAGCTTTAAATCAGGTTCATAACCCGAAGGTCATAGGTTCAAATCCTATCCCCGCTACCATTTCCTAACTTGTTCCGGAATTTTCCCAGACTTTGAAAATGTTGTAAAATATACGGATCAAAAAATCTCCAAAAAAAATTTGGACAACCATAATATTTAAACCACAGGGGGAAAGTGACGGGCTCATGCAGCGCCGTTTCTGAGCCTTTTAACCTTTTCCAAAACCAAAGATGGCCAAAAGTGCCTGTCGGGCTGCCTTGCTAAGGTACATGGATAAACACTACGGATGTAAAGCACGCATCATTGAAGAAGTCTCCTAACCCAAAAAAAAATCATAAAAATTGTTACAATAATGAAGCATATTTTGTTATAATCTCCTAATAATATTCTGTTTAACTAAAAGGAGCATGATGCGGATTGCAGATCTTCCGAAGTATGAGCTGAAGCCTGAAGAGATCAAAGCGGTTGACCAGATAATTTCTAAACATAAGGGCAAAAATGGCGCTGTTATACCAGTTCTTCAGCAGATTCAGAAAAGAATAGGATTTATTCCTATAGATGTCCAGAAAAAAGTTGCTGTCCAGCTAGGAATTCCCGACAAAAATGTTTATGGCGTAGCAACATTCTATTCCTTTTTTTCTTTAATGCCGAGGGGTAAATATAACATACAGGTATGTATGGGGACAGCTTGTTTTGTAAAAGGTGGAAAAAAGATTGTCGACAATATACAGAAAGAGCTTGGCATAAAACCAGGTCAGACTACAAATGACAGAAAATACTCCCTACAAGTTACCAGGTGTGTTGGGGCCTGTGGTATAGCTCCGGTAATTATTATAAATGACACTGTGTATAAAAAAGTTAATCCATTAAAAGTAATGGATATTGTTTGTTCTCTGGAATAAGGTTTTTTGAATTTTAATAAACTTATTAAAATTTGGTAATATCAATAAATTGAAAGTTGATTAGAAAATGTCCAATCATAATGAATCAAACAATAAAAGCACAGATAACAAGATGACTGCTGAGAAAATAAATTCTTTAGAGAGTCTAAAAATTAGATCTGAACAGCTTGGCAAAAAATCTTCAGAAAGTATTATTGTATCAATATGTTCGGGTACAGGCTGCAAGGCTGCAGGTGGGGACAGTGTATATGAGACACTTTTTTCAGAGATAGAAAGGCAGAAATCAAACTTCAAAAGAAAAATAATTCTTCGTAGGACTGGATGCCATGGTTTTTGTGAAAGGGGACCCATAGTCATTTTCTACCCCCAAGATATTTGTTATCTTGAAGTAGCTAGTGAAGATATCCGAGAAATTTTGACGGAAACGCTAAAAGGAAATACGGTTGAGAGACTGCTATATAAGGTAGATGGGAAAAAGACGTTAAAAAAAGAATTCGACATACCTTTTTATAAACATCAGGAGAGGATTATACTGGGAAACAATTCCCTGATAGACTCAAAGAGTATAGATGATTATATAGAATACGGAGGGTATAAAGCACTAGCCACGGTCTTGCTGAAAATGAGCCCTGAAGATGTTATAGGTGAAATAAAAAATTCTAAATTAAGAGGCAGGGGCGGGGGCGGATTTCCTACTGGGCAGAAATGGGAGATTACTAGGAATGCTCCGGGAAATACCAAATATTTAATCGTAAATGCCGATGAGGGGGATCCTGGTGCCTATATGGACAGAAGTATATTGGAAGGTAATCCTCATTGCGTTCTTGAAGGTTTGATTATAGGGGCTTATGCTATTGGTTCTGAAAAAGGTTATATATATGTAAGACAGGAATATCCTCTTGCTGTAGAAAATGTAATGGAAGCAATAAAAAAGGCAAAAAATCATGGTCTTTTGGGCAATAATATACTTGGCTCTGGCTTTAATTTTGATATTTTTGTGTATCAAGGAGCCGGAGCTTTTGTATGTGGCGAAGAAACAGCACTAATACAATCTATTGAAGGTAATAGAGGAATGCCCACACCAAAGCCTCCTTTCCCTGCAGAGGAAGGCCTTTATGGCAAGCCTACTTGTATTAATAACGTCGAGACCTTTACGAATATCCCAAACATAATATTGAAGGGTGCTGAGTGGTTTAATAGTCTTGGTACAGAAGAAAGTAAGGGTACAAAAATATTTGCCCTAACCGGTGCAGTTAATAATACTGGTCTTGTAGAGGTGCCAATGGGAATGTCTCTGAGAGATATCATTTTTAAAATTGGCGGAGGTATAAAAAGCGGGAAAAAAATTAAAGCAGTACAGCTCGGGGGCCCTTCTGGCGGATGCATAACTGAAAAATACCTTGATGTTCCAGTAGATTATGAGAAAGTCAAGAAAGTAGGATCAATGATGGGTTCTGGAGGTATGATAGTTCTGGACGAGGACCAATGTATGGTTGATCTTGCCAGGTTCTTTATGGATTTTATACAGGACGAATCATGCGGTCAGTGTGTTCCTTGTAGGATAGGAGCAAAAAGAATGCTCGAGATACTTGAAAGGATAACCGGAGGAAAAGGTCAGGAAGGAGATATAGAAAGGCTTGAAAAGCTTGCAAGAGTGGTCAAAGAGTCGTCACTATGCGGACTAGGTAAAACAGCACCAAATCCTGTGCTTAGTACTTTAAAATATTTTAGGGAAGAATTTGAGGAACACATAAGCACTAAAAAATCCTGTGCCAGGCTTCACCGTAAGGGCGGGGCTAAGAAACGAAAAGAGAGAACAAAGAAGTCATAAATCAAATATTTTTTTGGGGGAGACGTGACGGAAATATTAACCAATAAATCAAATAATAAAAAGGCAGAAGGCGGAATAGAAGCATATATTAACGGAAAGAAAGTGTATGCTCCTGAGGGCAGCACTGTTCTTGAAGCTTGTATTGGCAACAATATATTTATTCCTCGGCTTTGCCATGATGTGAGGCTGAAACCACAGGGAGCGTGCAGGCTCTGCCTGGTAGAAATTGAAGGCAAGGACGAGGCTGTTGCTTCATGCGTTACCGAACTGGAGCAGGGGATGAAGATTAAGACTTCCACCCCCCATATAAATGAGCTGGTAAAGGTGAACCTGGAATTAATACTGTCTGACCATCCTTTGGACTGCATGACCTGCGAGTCAACCGGCAAGTGCACCCTCCAGGATCTGGCGTATATGTATGATTTAAAGGATATAACTTATTCCGGAAAGGTGCATGAGAGAAAAGTTTTTCAGGACAACCCATTCGTATACAGGGACAATGAAAAATGCATACTTTGCGGAAGATGCATAAGAATGTGTGACAACATTGTAGGAGCCAATGCCATAGGCTATGCAGGAAGGGGTTTTGAGAGTGAAGTAATTTGTGCCTTTGAGCAGTCTCTTAAAGATACAGATTGCGTTTTTTGCGGAAATTGCATATCAACCTGCCCTGTAGGGGCATTGGAGTCCAAGCCGCACATGAAGTCTGCCAGGGTGTGGCAGACTTCAAAAATAGATACAATATGTCCCTATTGCGGGGTGGGCTGTGTATTAAATCTTCATGTAAAAGACAACTGCATTGTAAATGTTCATTCTGAAATAGGCAAAAATGCTAATCAGGGAAACCTCTGTGTCAAAGGAAAATTTGGGCTTGATTTTGTGTCAAGCGACCAAAGGCTTACCATGCCTATGCTAAAGGCTAAAGGGGGCAAATTTAAACCAGCGGCCTGGGATGAGGCTATAAATACTGTGGCCGGAAAGCTTAAAGACATCAAAGAAAAGCACGGGCCGGATTCTATAGCTTTTTTAAGCAGTGCAAAATGCACCAATGAGGAAAACTTTTTATTTACCAAATTAGCACGTGCAGTTATAGGGACTAATAATGTAGACCATTGTGCCAGGCTATGCCATGCATCTACGGTTAGCGGCCTGATACCTACTTTTGGCAGCGGGGCCATGACCAATTCTATTGATGATATCAAGGATGCGGATGCGGCCATTATTAT
>PWTL01000112.1 GCA_003562845.1 Candidatus Acetothermia bacterium | reverse complement strand
GTCGTTCGTCCAAACTGAGGAACGTGACCCCGAACCCGCTACAGGAGGGGAGAGGGCACGTCCCCTGTCCCGCGTGGAGGCCTTGTCCAAGGCCCGTGTGCAAACGGGCCTCGGAGAGACGGATCGGCTTCTCGGGGGCGGGTTCATCCCCGGGTCGGTGGTGCTGGTGGGAGGAGAGCCAGGCGTGGGGAAGTCCACCTTCCTGTTGCAGCTGGCCGGATCCCTCGCCGCCACGCAGGGCACGGTCCTCTACGTTTCCGGCGAGGAGTCCGCCTCCCAACTGAAGCTCCGGGCCCAGCGTCTGGGTGTCCCCCAGGACAAGCTGTACGTCCTCTCCGAACAGAACCTACTGCCTATGTTGCGCGCGGTGGAGGAGTTGACCCCGGTGGCTCTGGTGGTGGATTCTCTGCAGACCGTGCGCGCGCGCCAGGAAGGGGGAGACATGGGAGGTGTCCCCCAGGTCCGTGAGGCGGCGGCGATGCTGGCCATGCTGGCCAAGTCCACAGGGCTCATCTGCTTCCTCGTCTCCCACATCACCAAAGGGGGCGAGTTCGCCGGACCCAAGACTGTAGAGCACCTGGTGGACGTGGCCCTGTACTTGGAGGGCTCGCGGGACGGCGAACTGCGGATCATCCGCGCGGTGAAAAACCGCTTTGGGGCCACCGACGAAGTGGCCGTGTTGCGCATGGAGAAAGAAGGCCTGGTGGAGGTGGCCAACCCCTCGACGTTCTTCCTGTCCGCCATGGGGACCCAGCAGCCCGGCTCGGCCATCGTTCCCGTGTTGGAGGGCTCGCGTACGCTGCTGGTCGAGGTGCAGGCACTGGTCACGCCGGCATCGGGGTACGGACCGCCGCAGCGCCGCGGAGCTGGTCTCGACCTGAACCGAGTGCTGGTTTTGCTCGCGGTGGTGGAGAAACACCTGGGAACCCATATGGGAATGCAAGACTGCTATTTGGCGCTGGCGGGGGGGCTGGAAGTGCGTGAACCGGCCTGTGATCTGGGTATTGTCGCCGCCGTGCTCTCCAGCCTGCGCGTCCGCGCTCTGCCCCCCCAGACGGTCGTCCTCGGTGAGGTCGGCTTGGCCGGCGACATCCGTCCGGTGCGGAGAGGACCCGAGCGGCTGCGCGAGGTGGCCAAACTCGGATTCAAACGAGCACTCCTCCCTGTGCAAAACCTCCCCGCCCCGGTACCCTTGCAGGTGGAGCAAGTCCGAACCGTGGAGGAGGCAGCCCGCGCATTGGAGTTGCTGTGAGATCGATGACCACCAGAGGACCTGAACTAGAGGAGTTGCTCGAGCGGACTGCACCGGGCACACCGTTGCGGGAAGCCATCGACCGCATCGTGGAACTCGGCAGGGGTGGGCTTATCGTCATCGCTGACCGCGATACCATCTCTCCTCTCATCGCCGCCGGGTTCGTCCTCGATGCCCCGTTCACCCCGCAGGCAGTCGCGGAACTGGCCAAAATGGACCGTGCCGTGGTCGCCGACCAGGCACTGCGGACGATCCTCTACGCCAACGCCCACCTCGTACCCGACCCGGGGATCTCCTCCCGAGAGACGGGGACGCGGCACCGGGTCGCCGAGCAGACAGCGCGACAGCTGGGCATCCCCCTCGTCGCCATCTCCGAGGAGCGACGCCGGGTAACGCTGTACATCGGCGCTTGGGAACACGAACTGCAGGAGCCACTGACCCTGTTGCCGCAAGCCTCGCAAGCCTTGCTAATCCTCGATCGCTACCGCGGGGAGCTGCGCGAGCTCCTCAGCGAGCTGGCCCCCTTGGAGTTCGAACGGCGCGTCCTCCCCTACCATGTGGGAACGGTGATTCAGAAGATGATCCAGATGCTGGAGCTCGAGGAGGAGCTCAAGCGGCTGTTTGTGGAGCTGGGGACGCACAAGGAGCTCCCGGAGCGGCAGCTGCGGGGCCTCCTCCGTGGAGTACGCGAAGAGCTGGAGCTCATCATCATGGATTTTCAGCGTCCCCCGGTGCGGCCGGCCCGAGAGGTGTTGGAGGAGATCATGTTCCTGGACAGCGAGCAGCGCCTGTCCCCCGAAGGAGTGCTGCGCCCGTTGGGCTTCCGTGACGAGGACGACCTGGAACGGGCCATCCCCTCGCGTGGTTATCGCCTTCTTTCCAAAGTGCCCCGCCTTCCTCTGCCGGTCATCGAGCGACTGGTGGACGAGATGGGGACCTTGGACCAAGTGGAACGCACAAATCATCGTCAGCTGCAGCGCATCAAAGGCATCGCCGAGGTGCGCGCCCGGGCCATCAAGTCGGGCTTGCAGCGGTTCAAGACCGGCTACGCTTCATCCCTGGAGGGATTGTGATAGAGGAAAGCAACATCGAACAAGCGACAGAAGCCCTCAGCGAGCTGGGCAGTCCCCAGGCAGCCGTGATCCTGGGGTCGGGCCTCTCCGAAGTTCTCTCCCTGCCCGAGTCACGCGTCCTGGCCTTCCACGACGTCCCTGGGTTTCCCCGTCCGTCGGTGGCCGGGCACACCGGCCAGGTGGAGGTAGGGGAATTCAACGGGATGACGCTGCTCGTACAACGCGGCCGCGTTCACTACTACGAAGGGTACACGCTGCCGGAGGTAGTGCTCCCCGTCAGGGCCTACGCTCGCCTCGGGGTACGGACGCTGATCATCACCAACGCCTCGGGCGGGATCTCCCCCGGACTCAGCCCGGGCGACCTCGTCCTCATCAAGGACCACATCAACATGCTCGGAAACAACCCTCTCCGCGGTCCCAACTTGGAGGCCTTGGGACCGAGGTTCCCCGACATGTCCTACGCCTACGATCCGGCACTCCTCCGGAAGGCGATGGACAGCGCACGTTCACTGGGGATTCCCCTCACAGAAGGCGTGTACGTGGCGACAATGGGCCCCTCTTACGAGACTCCGGCGGAGATCAAGGCCTTCGCCCAGTTGGGCGCCGACCTCGTGGGCATGTCCACCGTCCCCGAAGTCGTCGCCGCGCGCCATGCCGGCCTGTCCGTGCTGGGAATATCGTGCGTGACTAACTACGCTGCCGGGGTGTCCGCTCAGCCCTTGTCCCACGAAGAGGTTATGGAGACGACAAAGCGCAAGGGCGCCGAGCTCGGCAGGCTGCTCACAGAGATCGTCAAGCGAATGGCGCAGGAGGCCTAGTCTTGACTCTGATTTCTGCTGCGCACGTACCCTGCAGCACCTATCACACCGAGGAATAGCCCCGCTGCAGACACGAAGTAGTACACCATCGCCAGCCCGAGAGACGAGGGCAATATGGCCATCACGGATAGGAATATCGCCAGCCAACTGCCCACCATCAGGGCGAATCCGATCAGGATAAGACTAAGCGGACTCCTCAGAAGTTCCCCCTTGTGCCCCTTCCCCTTCGCGGTACAGCCAGCACTCTACCTCATGTCCGGACACCGGCACGAACGCCGGTGGCTCCTCGACATCACACAACCCGTCCATGAAGTGCTTGCAGCGCGGATGGAATCGGCAACCAGGCGGCGGGTGGACCAGGCTGGGAGGCTCACCGGCCGGGACCTCCTTGATGATCTTCGCGTTCTCGGCGTCCGGGTCGGAGATCGCCGTGAGCAGGGCCTGCGAGTACGGGTGAAGCGGATTGTGGATCAACTCCTTGACCTCGGCCTTCTCCACAAGTTTCGCCGCGTACATGACAAATGCAAACTCCGAGAAGTACCTCACCGTAGAGAGGTCATGCGTGATATATATTACACCCAGCTCATGCTCCTCTTGAACATTCCGCAACAGTTGCAGCACCTCCACACGCACTGACGCATCGAGCATGGACACGGGCTCGTCGGCCACGATCAGCTTGGGGTCGAGCACCAGCGAGCGTGCGATGACCAATCGCTGCTGCTGGCCGCCGCTGAGCATGTGCGGGTACTTGTGCAGGTAATCCTCCGCCGGGATGAGCCGCACTTCCTTCAGCACGTCGCGGATGCGCTGCTCACGCTCGTGCTTGGCCACCTTGTGGATGTCCAGAGGTTCGCTGAGGATGCGGCGCACGTTCATGAACGGCGGGAGGGCCCCGTAAGGATCCTGCTGCACGAAACCGACATTGCTCCTGATCCAGGACAGGGCCTTTCCTTTAGCCCCGTCAAGTCGCCTTCCGGCTACGTCCATTTCTCCGTCGGTAGGGGCCACCAAGCCCAGCAGCGTCTTGGCCAGGGTGGTCTTCCCCGATCCGCTCTCCCCGACGATGGTAACCGCCTCGCGGCGACCCAGGTCGAAGCTGACGCCATCTACCGCCCTCACATAGCCGGCGCGCAGAAAGCCCCACTTGCGAAGCTCGTACCACGTTCGCAGATTCCTCACCGAAAGCAGCGTTCCTTCCGTCATCTCCCCCGCCTCATACGTGCAACCAACACTTGACCCAGCGGCCGCCGCCCACATCCTCAAACGGCGGTTCCTCGTCGCACTTCTCAAACCTCGACGGACAACGCTCTGCAAATCTGCATCCCGTCGGCGGGTTGAGCAGGCTCGGTGGTTGTCCGGGGATGAAGTCCAGCTCCCTGTCTTCCCGCAGCGTGGGGACGCTGGCCATCAACCTTTCCGCATACGGATGCAGCGGCTCCGTGAAAAACTGGCCCGCATCCGACAGCTCTACCAGCTGCCCGCCATACATCACCGCCGCCCGATCGGCCAACTCGCTAGAGGTGGCGATGTCGTGCGTGATCAGGATGAACGTCATCCCCAGGTCCCGCTTGATCCCCTTGAGCACGTTCATGATGTTCGTTTGGGTAAGCACATCCAACGCGCTCGTCGGCTCGTCCAAGAACACCAAGTCCGGGTTCGCGATGAGGGCCATGGCCAACACCACCCGCTGGCGCATGCCCCCCGAGAGCTCGAACGGATAGCGCTCCAAAAAGTCCGTGGACACGCCCACCAGGCGAAAGGCCTCTCGGGCACGTTCCAGCGCCTCTCGCTTGTTCCCCACCTGGCGGTGCACCAGCAGGGGCTCCGCCACCTGCACCCCGACCTTGACCACCGGATTCAGGGAGTTCATGGCCGCCTGCGCCACAAGCGACATCTTCACCCAGCGAATCCGCCTGCGAAACCGTTCCTCCCCCAACTTCATCACATCGGTGCCGTTGAGGATGACCTGGCCCGTGTACGTGTGCACATTGCGCGGCAGCAATCTAAGCACCGCCCGGGCGAGGGTGCTCTTACCGCACCCTGATTCCCCGACCACGACCATGGCCGGCCCACGGTCGAGGGAGAACCGCACGCCGTCCACTGCCTGCACCGGCCCCAACCGTGTGCGGAAGTGGAGCTTCAGGTCCTCGACTTGCAGCAGTCCGTCTTGCTCGCTCACGTCACACTCCCCTCAGCCGCGGGTTGAACACCCGGTCCAGCGAATAACCCAGCAGGGCAAAACCGAACCCCGTAACCATGAGCAGCACTGCCGGCTGGACCATCCAGTAGTAGTAGCCCTTGTACAGGGCGCCCTGCCCCAGGGCGTCGTTCATGACCTTTCCCCACGTGGGCAACACAGGATCCCCCAGGCCGATAACCGCGAGCGTAGCCTCAAGGAACACAAACGTGGGGATCACAAGCACAAACTGCGGCAGGAGAACGGGCGCGATCCGCGGCAGAAGGTAGCGGAACACTATGCGCATATTCCCCGCCCCGTACGCTTGCGCCGCTTCGATGTACGGCGCTTCTCGCGCCTGGAGGAACATCGCCCGGTAGGTCTTCATCGCGCCGCTGAAAACGCTCATCACGATGATGAGCCCCAGCATCAGCCACAGGCTCCGGCTGAAAAAGTGCCCGACCATGATCAACACCGGAAGCAGAGGAAGCACCATGAACAGCTCCGTAAGCCGTTGGAAGACGCTGTCCGTCTTGCCCCCGTACCAGGTCCCGATTCCCGCCAGGACGAAGGTACTCACATTGGCCCCGACCGCCCCCAGGAAACCGAACGCCAGCGCCAAAGGAGCGCCCCACAACAGGGCGACCATAAGATCCCGCCTGCGGTGATCGGTGCCCGCTAGCCCCGCGATCTGTCCGTAGACCACCAGCCGCGCGGTCAGCTCGGCATCGGCGGGGATCTCCGCCCGCACCAATACCTCGTAGGAACCCTTGACCACGGTCCGCCCCTCGGGGCCCGGCCTCTGTTCCAGGTCGGCCAGCAACCCCACCTCGGGCGCCGGCATCCCCGGCAGCGCCATCCGCACTGTCCCGTCCTGCGAGATACGATAGACGTCGGATCTCCTGACCCTGCGGTTCCGGGTCAGCGTCATCTCCTGCTCCCCAGGTGTCCGCCACACGACTGTGTACCGTACTTCCTCCCCCTCGGTCATCTGCGTATCCACAAACAGCGTTATCTCCCGGGGGAAACCGTCGTACTGGAAGTCGAAGGGCAGGACAATCTCTACGCTTCTCGTACCGTCCTCCGTGGGCTCGGAAGCTACTCTCCCGTCCTCCCCGCTGCGCACGACGATCGTCCGCGGGAGGCGCTCCCTGGTGAACAGATCTGTCCACACAGGCCGGGCGTTCCTGGGGTACTCGTCCCACACTCCGACCCCCGCGCGCCACAAGTGTATCGCCTCGCTATAGGGCATGCCGATCACCGCGTACAACGACACCCCTACAAGCAACCCCACCAACAGCAGCCCGAGTATCGCCGAGGGGTAGCGCCGCAATTCCTGTAGGCCCCGGACAACCGTTCTCATCGACTACCTCCCCCCTTGCCCACACGTATGCGGGGATCGACGATCGCGTAGATGAAGTCGAGCAGCAAAACAGTCCCGGCCAACAGGTAGCCGTAGATGACGACCGTACCTACGATGATCGGGGTGTCGCTCAGATTGACTGCGGTGAGGTACAACCGCCCCAGCCCCGGCCAGTTGAACACCGTCTCCAGGACGATCGCTCCCATCCACAGCGTGATAATCGTCAGCATGAACTGGGTGATGATCGTGGGGAGGGTCGGCCGGAGGATGTACCGGTTCTGGATGCGGCGCGAGGAAAGCCCCTTGGCCCTGGCCAACTCGACATAATCCTCGCTTGAGTAAATCAAAAAGAACGTCCGCCAGGAGTAAATCCCTCCGAACACGCCCCCGAGGAAGATCGCCGACACCGGGAGGGCGAGGTGCCGCAGCAAGCTCAAGGCGTAGGCCAACGGTTCCTTGGGAGGAGGCGACTGCACCATCCCCCCATAGGGCATGACCCGCAGAACCGCGGCGAAAAGCAGGATCAGAAAGATCCCGTAGAACCACCCTGGAGCGGACGAGGTCGGGGCGAGCGCAATCACAGCCCGGTCGACGAAGCTCCCGTAGCGTCGGGACAGGGCAAGGGCGACGAAGACGGCAACGATGAACACCAGGATGACGGCCGTCCCCAGCAACAGCAACGTGGGCATGAGACGCTCGGTGATCACCCTGCGCACCTCACGCGAACCGGTGTCGCTCGTCAGGTACTCCGAGCGCCCCAGGTTCAGCGAAAGCGCCGTTGTCAGGTAGCCCACGCTGCGCACAATAAACGGTTGATCCAACCCCAGCCGCCGGTACTGCATCTCCGCCCTCTCGTTGATCATGCGCTGGAGTTCGGCCGTGGGCACGCCCATATTCCCCGGGTCAGCGTACACCGCCTGGGCGACATCGAACTTGATCTGGTCCCTGCGGATCTGGTCCATGTGGCCGCCCATGTTGGCGATAAAGACAGTGATGTACACGGCGACCACTACCGTGCAGAACAGGATGATCGCCCTCACGATCAGGTATCGGCTGATCTTCATGAAGCCGCCCATAATCGCGCCCGACACCTCCTTAAGGTCTGGATCCACCGATGACTCTCGGTTGTGCGGCAATCATAAAGGGGGGCCGCCGATCGGTCAACTTCTGACCGGCGACCCCCCAACGAGTTACCTACTGCTCTTCCGGCGTTCCCTCAGGGCCCCCCTCAGTCGAGGAGCGGCTCCGTCAGGAACAGCCACTTGTCAGCCGGGTCGGGATAGTTCTCGAACCGGCGCAGCACCACGACGCCCTCAACTGGGAACACGTCTTCCAGGTACATCGGACCACTGCCGACCCAGAAGTGCCCCTTGTCGCGGTACCAGCGATCGAGGTTGTCCCAGCGCGTCAGAGCCTCCGACCGCGTCACGTACTGCCCCAGCGTGGGCTCGTAGGGGATGAAGCCGATCTGGATCGACTTCTGCAGGTGCTCAGCCAAAATGGCCAGGCTCGGCCCGGAGATAAAGCTCATCCACTCCACGCCAAGCTTGTCCGCCTTGTCCCCAGTGAACGCCAGCGAGCGCTCTTGCTCGGCCAGGATACCCACAGCCAGGACGTGCCAAAAGCCTGGGTTCTCGTAGTAGAAGTTCGGGAACCACGTGGTCACCATGATCTCCGCGTCCAACGTGAACACGTCGGAGTAGGTCTCGATGATGAGCGGGTCCTCGGAGATGATGCGCACGCCGCGGAAGGAGCGCATGAAACTCTCAAACGAGGGCACTGCCGCCTCGTCGAAGATCGGGCTCTCTTCCTTCGCCCGGTCGAACGTGAGGATCATGCCCATGATGATGTCGGCAAGCGAGAACGTGTTGCCGTCGTGTAGCGGGAGGTCATAGAGGTCGTCGGGGTAGTAGGCGACCGACTTCCGCCGTGCCGTCCGCCCCTCGGGATAGAGTTCGCCCGCGGTGATGAACCGCTGCTCCTCGGCGTCCCAGTCGACCCACGCGTCGTCGGGGACGATGTTCTCATCGACGAAGTTGAGTTCCACCCAGTCGTGGGTCGCCTCGGCGGGCAGCCCCTCCAGGACGTAGACCTCGGCCCGCTCGATGCGCAGCGGCCAGGCCAGTCCGTCCCGCGTGTCCAGCGCAACGCCCGTGTCGAACGTCGCCCGGGTGGGGAAGTTGTCGAACGTCCACGCCGAACCACCGATCGGGTTCCACGGGTCCGTGAGGATCGAAGGAATGGTCATGTTGACCGTTCCACCGACCTGGGGGACGCCTTCCTCGTGGAAGTGAATCGTGTGGGCCCACATGCTGGAGCCGGAGACACCGCCGGCCAAGTCGACGGCCAGGTCCAGGTCCGCCCGCATGGGGTTGAACCCGACGGCGTCGGTCAGCCAGACACGTGCGGAGTCTTCCATGGTCAGCCACAGCAGCTCTTCGAAGATCTCCTCGCGCTCCTCCATTGAGCTGTAGTCACGGCGGTACAGCCGATCGCTCAGCTCATCGAGTCGAGGATCAGGGGTCAGTGCCTGGAACAACGGGAACGGCATGATTCGCGGAGTGTACATCTGGTTGAACAAGGTGCCCTGGTCACGCGACACGGCCGTGGACAGCCACCCACCAGTGTACATGTGCATCCGCGCGTCCGCCGGCTCGCCGCGGAGCCAGATCGGGGACGCCTCGGCGGCAGTTCGTTCCATGCGCTCGACGACGAAACCAATATCCTCAAGCTGCGATGCGACGTAGTCGCCGATCAGAAGCCGCTCGTCCTCGACGCGGATCAGGACGATGATCTCCACGGGCTCGCCGTCGAAGTGCCAGATCCCGTCGACCTTGTACGCGCCCAGCTTCTCCATCTCCTCAGAGATGATCGCCTCGGCCCTGTCCGGGTCGTACGCGTAGTACTCCTGGATGTCCTCCACGATGTGCGGATACCTCTCCCGGGCATCGGCGAAGGCGGAGTTCAGGCCGGTAAACTTAGGAACGCCCAGCCCGCCCATGATCTCGCCGGCGATGTAGTCCCTGTCGAGCAGCCAGTTCATGGCCTCGCGCACGCGGGGAACCGAGAACGGGTTCAGCTTTCCGGCGAGGGGCCCCGGAGCGTCCTCGGCGAAGACAGGCCCGATGGGGTTGAACGACATTTCGTTGTACGACCCGAACGACATCTCGTACCGCAGGTTCGGATCGGCTTCCACCCGCGCCAACAGCTCGGCATCGGTAATCGAGGTCACGTGGATGTCGATATCCCCGGTTTCCAACCTAACGATTCCCGCTGCCTCGCTGGGCTCCTCACTGATTACTACCTCGTCCACCCAGGCCCCCGTGTGATCGGCAGCGGCCACAAAGCCCGCCACCAACAACAAAGACGCCAGGAGGACACCAAACCTGGTGTGCCTCAACCAACCATTGCTGGTCATGCCTCAAACCACCTCCAAGGAGTTTTTTGAAGCACTGTCAGTCTAGCAAGGAAAGCAGCGATTGTCAAGATGGAAACCGCTCTCACCCCCTATCGGCCACCTCCTCAACCGCCGCCGGAGGGAAGCGGGCGGAGGGAAGGCCGCCCGCTGCGCACCTGGAAGGTCCCCCTCTCCCTACGAAGCAGCGAAGCTAGCGCGCCGGCGCCCTACGCTTGAGGAGCACTTGCAGTGGACTACAATAAGCTGCAATGCTACACACCCAAGCTGCGGGACCATCGCTGGGAGGTGGGCCTGGTGCCCAATGTCGGTGACATCATCGGCGGAGTGGTGCTCGAGATCGCAGAGAGCGGGGCAACAATTTCCCTCCCCGACGGGAGCTCAGGCTTCTTGCACGTCTCGGAGATGGCCGCGGGAGGGGAGAGCAACGCCCCCACGCTCGCCGTGGGACGAGAGGTTCTGGTGAAGGTGGTGGGCGCGGACAGAGACGGTCGGCCCACGCTCTCGCTGCGGAGGCTGAGCTCCGAGGACAAACAGATGGCCCAGTTCCATGACGAAGTAGTGCAGATGCGTTCAGCGCTGGCCGAGCGCTCGCTGGCCGTGGCCCAGCGGCAGGGCAGGGAGGACAGAACCGAGTGGCGCTTGCGGCGCTGGTTGGATCAAGCCCAGCAAACACTGGCCTGCTTGGAGAAGCGCAGGGGCAAACGGCTCACGGAGCGCATTCAAGGTGAGTGAGGGAGGAGCATGCCCAAAGGAATGACGGTAATCGACAAGGAAAGGTGCAAGGGGTGCGGGTTGTGCGTTGCCGCTTGTCCGTTCGGCGTCCTCGCTTTCTCCGAGGAGCACAACAGCTCCGGGTACAACGTAGCCATGGCTCAACACCCAGAGAAGTGCACCGCGTGCATGGTGTGCGCGCAGATCTGCCCCGACGTGGCCATCGAGGTGTACCGCCTGGACAGGGCCGAGAGCAAGGGTGCAGCATGAGCCGCACGCTCATGCGCGGAAATGAGGCGATCGCCGAGGCGGGGATCAGGGCGGGTTGCCGCTGCTACTTTTGTTACCCCATCACCCCGCAAGGGGAACTCGTAGAGTACATGGCCCGGGAGCTCCCGCTGCGGGAGGGGGTGTTTCTGCAGGCGGAATCGGAAGTTTCCGCCATCAACATGGTGTACGGTGCGGCCGCAGCCGGCGTGCGCACCATGACCTCCTCGTCTTCGCCGGGGATCAGCCTGAAGATGGAAGGCATCTCGTACATGGCCGGCGCGCGCCTGCCCGCCGTGATCGTGAATATCATGCGCGGGGGGCCGGGACTGGGGAACATCGCCCCGGCCCAAGGAGACTACTTCCAGGCCACCAAAGGGGGCGGTCATGGGGACTACCGCCTGATCGTCCTGGCGCCGTCGACGGTCCCGGAGGCCGCGGAGCTCATCATGCTCGCCTTCGACCTTTCCGACCGGTATCGGGTCCCGGCCATGATCCTCGCCGACGGCATGCTGGGGCAGATGATGGAGCCGGTGGAACTCCCCGCGCCGGTGGATCCCCAGAGCATTCCCGCACGGCCATGGGCCCTGACCGGGGCCAAAGGGCGCGACCCCAACGTGGTCCTCAGTTTCGATCTCGACCCCCAAGGGCTCAAAGAGATGAACCGCGAGCTGCAGCAGACGTACCGGGAAATCCAGGGCACCGAAGTCCGCTGGGAGTGCGTGGACACAGAGGACGCGGAGATCGTCCTCGTGGCGTACGGGACCATGGGCCGTATCGGCAAGACGGTGGTCCGCTTGGCCCGCGAGGAAGGGATTCGCGCAGGGCTAGTGCGGCCGATTTCCCTGTGGCCCTTCCCTTACGAGCCCATCCGCAAGATAAGTGCACAGGTACCCACCGTGCTCACCCTGGAGCTTTCCGCCGGGCAGATGTGGGAGGACGTACGGTTGGCGGTGGAACAGCGTGCTCAAACACCGTTCTTCGGGGAGCTGGGCGGGGTGGTCCCCACACCCAGGCAGATACTGAGCGAGGTGAAACGCTATGTCTCCAGTTGAGACCTCAATCCCTGCAGGGTACACGAAGGTCTTCGGTCGACCGAATTCCCTATCGGACGCCCCGACCACGTACTGCCCGGGCTGCCACCACGGAGTGGCCACGCGTCTGGTGGCGGAGGTGATCGACGAGCTGGGCATCCAAGAGCGCACCGTGGGCATCGCCCCAGTGGGGTGCGCGGTTTTCCTGTACCGCTTCTACCGCTGCGACTTCGTCCAAGCGGCCCACGGAAGGGCATGCGCTGTGGCCACGGGGTTGAAACGGGCCAACCCTGAACTCATCGTCTTCTCCTACCAAGGCGACGGAGACCTCGCCGCCATCGGAACGGCGGAGACTGTACACGCTGCCAACCGCGGGGAAAACATCACCGTGGTGTTCATCAACAACCAAATCTACGGCATGACGGGAGGGGAGATGGCCCCGACCACCCTAGCCGGCCAACACACGACGACCACTCCTCGGGGACGGGACGTGGCCACCACCGGTTACCCGCTCAAGATCTCCGAGATGCTGGCCCAGCTCGATGGTCCGACCTACATAACAAGGCAGTCACTTCACGACGCCCCCCACGTGGCCAAGGCGCGCAAGGCGCTGTTGACCGGCTTCCAAAACCAGGTGGAAGGCAAGGGCTTCTCCTTGGTGGAGCTCGTGGCCTCCTGTCCCACCAACTTCAAGATGAGCCCGCAGAAAGCTAACAAGTGGCTGGTGGAGCAGGCACTCCCCGCCTTCCCCCTCGGCGACCTGAAAGTGAGGGACTGAGCAATGGAACAAGGTGTGATATTCGCAGGCTTCGGCGGCCAGGGCATCCTGCTCGCGGGCAAGGTGCTGGCCCGGGCGGGGATGGAACACGGCCTCGAGGTGAGCTGGCTGCCCTCTTACGGCCCGGAGATGCGCGGGGGAACGGCCAACTGTACCGTGGTGCTCTCGGACGAGCTCATCGGCGCCCCCATCGTGGATGCACCGTGGGCCCTGGTGGCGATGAACGCCCCGTCGTTGGATCGTTTCGAGCCCCAGCTCGCAGAGGGCGGTCTGGCAGTGATCAACACCTCCCTTGTGCACCGCTCAGTGCAACGCACCGATCTCACAGCGGTCCCCATCCCCGTCACCCAGCTCGCTCACAACCTGGAGATGCCCCGAGCGGGGAACATGGTCGCCCTGGGAGCGTTGCTGAGGGGCCTCGACTCCGTGCCGCTGCAGTCCGCCGTCCAAGCTATGGCCCACGAGATGGAAGAACGGGGCCGGGAGAGCCTGGTGGATGCCAACCGTAAGGCGTTGGAGGCAGGCTACGAGGAAGCGGGAAAGGTAATTGTTGGCTCTTAGTTCCTAAGCTCTTGGTTCGTAGTTCGTGGTGGTCTGGAGGTAAGCGCTGGTGGCAGACGTACCCCGCTGCTGGTCGATGAACGGGCCGACGGGCGCGGACGCGCCGTCAGGCACGCTGACCTGCGCCCACCGGCAGCGGATGCCTTCTCCGGGACGGTGAGCGCACGCTAGGGGTCGTTAAACCTTCTGCACCTTGCCGGCGCGCAAACAACGCGTACACACGCGGATCCGCCTGCGGCGACCTTCGTGCACAGCCAGCACCCGTTGTAGGTTGGGCAGACGTACCCTCTTCGTGTGGCGGTTGGAGTGACTCACCGCATTACCATAGTCCGGTCCGCGACCGCATATACTGCAAAACCTCGCCATCAGTTCTCCTTTCCTTGGCTCAGCGGAGGATGGACGTAACAAGGCTCCAACGCTCCCGCGGGGACGGCCTCCCCCGCCTTCCACTTCTCCAGTCCCCTGCGGGCCACCTCCAGCGGCGGTGCATGCACACATCCCGGGCACCACAGCACGTTGGGCGCCAGCGGGGCGAGGTGTTCGCGGAACCGTCGGGCCCCGCTCCCCACAACGAGCACCTGGCTGCGCCCGGAAAGTCGCGCCAACGCACGGTCCAGCGTAACCGCTGAGTCCTGTCCCACGCGGCCTCCACTGACCCACGCCGCGTACAAATGTTGCCCGCGATCGTGGATCCACACCACCACCCGCCCGGGCCACTCCCGCATCGCCGGAAGCCCCAGGGCCTCGCTGTGCCTGACGCCCACAGTGGGCAAGTGCAACGCCTGGCCCAGTCCGGCGGCGAACGCCATCCCGATGCGAATCCCGGTGAACGAACCTGGCCCAACGTCGACCGCGACCAACCCGAGGTCTTCGCGGGCACTCCCCACCGCCCGCAGCAGGCTGTCTGTGGCCACACCCAGGGCCTCGGCGTGCACTCGCCCGGCGTCAAAGGCAAGCTCATAACCTTGCCCGTTTTCCACTAGCAGCGCAACGCCTCCGCGCTCGCCAGCCGTTTCTATGCCCAGAGCCCACACAGCGGAGGGAATCCTACCTGAGCCTTGCACCCCGCACAAGCCAAAGCAAACCTGAAAAGCTCGCAGCACCCTCAGAGCAGTCCGGGCGGCGCCTGGCCCAGGTGGGTCCTGGCCCTGTCCGTGGCCACCCTGCCCTGAGGCGTGCGGCGGATAAACCCCCGGGTGATGAGGTATGGCTCGTAGACCTCGAGGATCGTCTCCTTGTCTTCCCCTAGCGCTGCAGCCAAGGTCTCCAGTCCCACGGGGCCTCCACCGAACCGCTCCAGGAGCACTCGGAGGAGATTTCTGTCCGCGCTGTCCAACCCCTGCTCGTCTATCCCCAATATGTCCAGCGTCCGGCGGGCCAGTTCCCGGTCCACACACGGTGCCCCCTCCACCTGGGCCACGTCCCGCGCCCGCCGGAGGAGACGTAGGGCGATCCGCGGCGTGCCCCGCGCCCGGGAAGCCAACTCCCACGCCCCGTCCTCCGCCGCCTCCACACCCAGTCTGTGCGCACCCCGCGTCACAATCAGCGCCAACTCCTCCGCAGTGTAGAAGCTCATGCGGAACGTCACTTCGAAGCGATCTCTGAGAGGGGAGGTCAGCAACCCCTCTCTGGTCGTGGCCCCGATCAGGGTAAACGGCGCCAGGTCCAGCCTGATGGAGCGAGCGTGCGGCCCCTCGCCCAGCACGATGTCCAGCTTGTAGTCCTCCATCGCCGGGTACAGGACCTCCTCCACCGGGCGCCGCAGGCGATGGATCTCGTCGATAAACAGGATGTCCCCGGGGGACAGACGGGTGAGAATGGCTGCCAAGTCCCCCGGACGTTCGATGGCCGGTCCCGAGGATACCTTTATGCTGGCCTCCATCGCCTGAGCCACGATGTGGGCCAGGGTCGTCTTGCCCAACCCCGGGGGGGAGAGGAGCAACACGTGATCCAACGGCTCCCCACGGCTTTTTGCCGCCTCGATGTAGATGCGCAGACGTTTCTTGACCCCGCCCTGCCCCACGAACTCTTCCAGAGTTCGCGGGCGGAGGGCGCGCGCGGGACGTTCCGTGTCCTGCGATTGCTGTCCTAGCGTGCGGTCCGACATCTTCCTGACCATTGTAGCCCTGCAGGAGGCTCCCGCACCACCTTGCCCAGCGTGCCCAGAGCGGCCTACAATCCACCGGCCATGATCTGGAGACTGGTGTCGACCTGCCTGGTGCTGGTTTCGCTGACCGCAAGCGGCGGATACGTGGAGGTGACTTGCCTGGATTGGTCCCCCGACGGGACGCGCTTTTTGTTCAGCCACCAAGGCCTGCTCCACTTAGGCACGGCCCCTGCAGGGCGTGACCCGCAGCCGCTCGAACAGACCACAGGGGTAGACTGGGGGCGCTTCCACCCTGACGGAGAGTGGATCGTCTACGCCGGCCCGGTGGAGGGAGGGTACGCCCTGTGGCAGCATCCGCTGGAGGCGGACGGCGAGCGCACACAGGTTCACTTCTCCACCTCCCCCATCGCCCAACCGGTGATCGCCCCCGCCGGGGACCGCATCGCGTTCCTCTCCAGCCAGGACGGTCAGTGGGACTTGTACCTTTTCGATCTGGTGTCCGAGGAGGTGCGCCGCCTCACTAGCACCCCCTGGCCGCTGCATACGCCGGATTTCACGCCCGACGGCAGCGGCCTGGTGTTTGTAGGGCTGTGGGGGGAGAACTGGGATCTGTTCATCCTCGATATCGAGCGCGATACTCTGGAACAGCTGACCTCGGACGCCCACTTCTACTGGGCACCACGCTTCGCGCCGGACGGAGAGTGGATCGCTATGGAGGCTCACCGTGAGGGCCAGTCCGACATTTACGTCATCCGCAGGGACGGATCCGACCTCACACCGTTCACCAGCGACCACTGGCGTAATGCCTTCCCCGTGTGGTCGGCTGACGGGGACGAACTAGCCTACGCGTCCAATCGTGTCGGCGGCTGGGTGTTCATCACGGAAGGCACCTACTGAGTTGACGGTCGTCGCGGTAGGACGGTTCGACGGCGTGCACCGAGGGCATCAGGTGCTGCTTGCGCGCTCCCGTCAGCTGGCCCAGCGCCTGGGCCTGACGCTGACCGCCTATACTTTTCCTGCCACGGCTCCCGCCCTTCTCCCCACCGCGGCCAAACGGGCCCTCCTACAGCGGTTGGCGGACACAGTGCTGGTAGCGGACTGGGACGACCTACGCGAAGTCGATGCGGAGACTTTCCTCCGCCGAGAGCTGGCCGGCCGGCTGGACGCCCGGGCGGTAGTGATGGGCGCCGACCACCGCTTTGGCAAGAACCGAGGAGGAGATGCACAGCTCGCCCGTCGACTAGCTCCCGAACTTACGCTGAAGGTAGAGGTAGTTCCGCCGCTGGAGGTCGGCGGTGCCCCTGTCAGCGCGCGACGCGTACGCGAACTCCTGCACGCAGGCAGGGTGGCTGATGCCGCCACCCTTCTCGGCCGCCCACCGGCACTGTGGGGCACACCGGTCCGAGGTGCAGGCCTGGGGCGGGATCTGGGCTATCCGACGCTCAACCTACACATCGAGGAGGAACTCCTCCTTCCCGCCCACGGAGTGTACGCAGCGTGGGGGCACCACGCCGCCGGCGAAGGGCCCGGCCTATTCTACCTCGGCGACCGTCCCACGTTTCCAGGCCTGTCCCTCTCTGCTGAGCTGCACCTCTTGGAGCCGCCCGCTGCAACTGTGGAGAGGCTGGTCGAGGTCCACCTCCTCGCCTACTTGCGAGGAGACGAGCGTTTCGCCGATTCCGAGACCCTGAAAGAACAGATCCGCCGGGACATAGGCGCGGCAAGAAGAGTGCTCGCCCGGGCCCCGGTGCCCGTGCCGGTATTGGTCACCGCCGCAGGAAGCTGCGCGCGCCGTCCAGGAAGTCCTCCACCACTCCAGTAAAACGACGCCAGTCAAAGAGCAGCCCTAGTGCTATCCACAGGAGGCCCATGTAGGCGACTGTTTGTTCTCCACGTATGTAGGCAAGGACGAATGGGCCGAACACCCACGGTACGGCCAAGGCCATCGTCAGCGCCTTGAACTTGAGGAAGTGCCCGGCACGGCTGTAGGAGAGAAGCGCCAACAGACACGCTAGCACAAGGTACACTGTGCCCGGTCCCCGGGGCACCAAGCCGGTCGCGACCAGGTAGACGGCAGAACAGAAGACCATGGACATGTCGAACTCAAACTCGTGCTCTCCAATCCACGACGGCAACAGATCGAACCTGCGGGCCAAGCGCCCGTCCAGAAGGTCAGTGGTCCACCCGAGAAGAAGCAGCCACAACACCGAGGGCAAAGCATCCGCCCCCGCGGGGATCATCGCCAAGATCGCCAGCCCGACGAAACCCCGGCTCGCAGTCAGCAAGTCCGGGATACGCGTCCTCTTCATAGGATCTCTTCCATTATACACGGCGTTAACCCCCGATGCGCAGCCCCTCGTCCTGCGGACGGAACACGACCCGCGCCTCGGCAAATGCCGGGACGTCCACTGCGATCCGCAGCCCCGTAAGATCGGCCTGGACCCCGATACGCAGGCATCCCTGCAGGAGGCGGCTCACCCCGGCCCCGAGCTGCACCCACCTTGCCGCAACCCAGTCGAACTCCCCCCAGGCGTGCACGCTCCAGTCGCCGCCCACGGCCCAGGACACCTCCCCCGCGGAGCGGTTGACGGCGAGCGGGTCCAGTCCAACCCGCAGCGCCACAGTTGCCGAACCTCCCTCTGGGGACCACGCGCCCCGAAACAGTACGTCCTCCCACTCAAGCGGCTGCAACTTCACCCCTCCCCGCAGGGTCACTGACAAGTCTTCACCGGACCGGGAAAACTCTCCCGCGGCACGGCTGAACTCCAGCGGAATCGGGGTGAACGTAAGGTCCACCTTCGTCCCCGGTCCGCGCAGAGCCCACGTGCCCGCAACTGACGCGCCGGAGACCAGGTCCCACCCCAAGGTCACCTGCTGGCTCCAGTCCTCAGCGCTCCCGCTGAGAGTTGCCTCCAGGCGGCTCTCCGGCGGCGCGGCGTCGAAGTCGAACGGAGAGCGACCCACAGTCACACGCCCCCGGTAGGAAAGCTGCAGTCCACCTACATTGAGGGCCGGGCCGACCGCCCAGGCGATGCGATGCCCTTCCTCGTACATGTCCAGTGCTGTACTCCAAGGGTTGGTGAGCGTAAGCGGTCCCACCTCCCAGCTGCG
The DNA here is from genome assembly GCA_003562845.1 of Candidatus Acetothermia bacterium. Classification (GTDB taxonomy): domain Bacteria; phylum Bipolaricaulota; class Bipolaricaulia; order Bipolaricaulales; family Bipolaricaulaceae; genus T3SED10-47. The sequence goes on along the minus strand of PWTL01000112.1, from coordinate 24,803 downwards.
AGTCCACGATACGGCGGCACCGCTGCGGGTTCCCCCACGGCCGGCTTCCCGGAACCGACCTGTCTCCACCTGTACCCGCAGTGCGCCTCCAAGCCACTGTCCGGCTGTGCCCCTCAGGGTGACGTGCGGTGCCCGCTCGTACACGAGCTCGCCGTCCTCTTCCACCCGCCCCCACAGAAACGACCAGTTCCACGGGCCCACATCGCCCCGCGCTTCGGCAGACAGGCGCTCGCCTATCAGGTCCGCTCCCACGCGCCAGGCGCCCCACGGGGCTTCTCCCCGCGCCGTCACCGACGCCCTGCCGGAGGCAAGGCGGAGGTCCCCTCCCTCCCACAGCACATCCAGTGTCGGTAGGGCTCGTCCGTCCCAGGGAAACCACGTGATGCCCACCGCCCCCCACAGGATCTCCCCCAGGGCCCACGGGACGTGCCAACGCAAAAACCAGTGCTCCCCTTCCCGTCCCACCTGCGGGAACAACGGGGAGGCCTCCTCTCCCAGCCTCGCAGCGTACACCGGCAACCATCCGACGCGCACTCCGAAGGATCTCACCGTGACCCCACTGGCGTACAGCCAGCGCTCGGGGAGAAGCACAAACCGCGACGCGTCGACACGGTACGGAGCGCCCTCCAGGCAGGGACAGGTGGTAAAGCGCACTTCATCAGCGTCGAGCCGCACCAGTTCCCCGCCGGAGAAGGTCGCCTGTGCCCGCTCGCCGTGAAAGACCAGGAGCTCCTCCTTCTCCGGCCCCGTAAACGCGGAGGTCCCTCGAAAATCAGCGGCTACAGCGGCTCTGAGTCGCCCCTCGCGGTCGAACGAGGCAGAGATGTGCGCCGCCTCAAGCTCCATGTCCGGTCCGAACAGGCGGGCGTCCTCCGCCTGCACGCGCCACCCCTCTTCCTCCCGCACCCCCTGCAAGGCGCCGGCAGTGAGCTCGTACTCTGCAAGCACAGCAGTAACCCCGTGTGCGGTGAAGGAGCTTGCCTTCGGACCGAGGACCATCCGCTCGGCGACGATCTCCGAAAATGGCCACTCCGCCGCCCAGCCCACCGTCCCCACCGCCAGGGCCACCAGCACTACCCCCACACGGCGCATCCTCCGCCGGTCGGTAAACACAAGGAGCGTCAACCCCAGTACCACCAGAACCATGTGGGGAAGCCACCCCCCAAGCGACGCGGGCAACATCCCTCGTCGGGCCATCGTTCGCGACCAGATCATCATCCCTTGCGCACCCGCCACCAGCGCAAAGCCGGCAATGGCCGCGGCTGCTCGGCCGCGCCGCCCCAAGAGAACTCCCAATGGTGCGCCGAGGAGGGCGAACACTGCAGCCGCAGCGACGACCGCGAGCTTGGAGTGGTACTCCACCACAAGATTACGCGGATCCAACCCTGAACGCTCGAACAGCTCTATCCGCTCGGACAGCTCGCGAAGGGACATCTCCCCCGGCGTTTTCCCTCCGAGGACTGCTTGCTGGACATCCTCGCCCACCTCCAGAGTGAGAGCCTCGAACCGCGCCATCTCCTCCAACGCCCCATCGGGACCGAAGCGGAACAGGCGCCCCTCTTGCAGAGCCAGATCTCCCCCCCTGAGCCGCCCCTGTTCGGCGGTAAGCACAGTGGGAAATCTCCCTTGCGGCGGGAATAGACGGCCCTGGAGGTCGTAGACGACCACCCCCAACGCCCGCTCTTGTTCGTAGCTCTGGATATAGTACAGCTCGCCTTCCTGTCCGCGGAAGAAGACGTGCTCCTGCAGAGCCGGCACCTCCCCTCTGTACAGGACAGTCAGGAGCTCTTGGCGGTAGGCCGACTCCGCTGCGGGGACAACTACCTCGCCCAACATGTACGCCAAGCCGCTCACCGCGACCCCGAACACCACAAACGGGACCAGCAAACGCCGCACCGAATATCCCACCGCCTGCAGAGCGAGGAGTTCCCTGTCCGACACCAGCCGCCCCAACGCGAGGAACGTGGCCAGCAGGACACCAGCAGGCAGGGCCAACGTGAGCAGGCTGGGCAGTTTCAACGACAGAAGGCGCAGCATTGTCCCCGCACCTACCCCTCGGGCCAGAACCACGTCCGACAGGGACAGCACCAGCTCCAGCCCGATGAACACGAGGAACGCCAGCAACGCCACGCCGAACGGGCCCAGCAACTCCCCCCACAGGTAGCGATCCACTCGACGAACCACGCCCCATCATAGCCTCGAGCGGGGTTGAGCCGCCACCCAGTTGAGGCTCCGCAGGGAATTGGGGTATCCTTACTCCTGCACCATGAAAGCTTGTGTGCTCACCTGGGGTTGTCAGCTCAACCAGCATCGCTCCGAGGAGCTCGAAGGCGTGCTGGTCGGGGACGGGTACACGATCGTCACCGATCCCGCCCATGCCGACGTGGTGATCTTGAACACGTGTATGGTCCGCCAGAGAGCAGAAGAAAAGGCCCAGGGCCGCCTGGGAGAGCTCTCCGGGAGGAGGAGCAACGGACGTCCCCTTATCGGGGTAGGCGGGTGTATGGCGCAAGGACGGGCCGAGTCACTGGCGGAGACATGCCCGCAAGCTGACTTTGTGTTCGGCACGAGAAACCTCGCCGAGGTCCCCCTGTTGGTAAGGCGTGCAGCTCAAGGGGAACGAGCGATTTCCGTCCCGGCGCCTGGCCGGGATGGGACCCGTCTGCCGGTGCGGCGGCAAAGCTCTTTCCAGGCCTTTGTCGCCGTGTCCGAGGGCTGCTCGCAACGCTGTGCCTACTGTGTGGTCCCGGTCGCACGCGGCCCTCTGCGCTCACGCCCTCCACAGGAGGTCGAACAGGATCTGTCGGAACTGGCGGACCGCGGCTACCAAGAGGTAACCCTCCTCGGGCAAAACGTGGATGCCTATGGCTCGGACAATCCCGGCCAGGAGAGCTTTGCGCAGCTTTTGCGACGTGCCGCCCGCGCGGGGATCCCGCGGGTGAGGTTCACCAGCTCCCATCCTGCGTACATCACCCCCGAGGTCCTGGAGACGATGGGCGCAGAGCCCGCCGTATGCGAGCACCTCCACCTGGCAGTACAGTCGGGCAGCGATGCCGTGCTCGCGGCGATGGGTAGGGGCTACTCCCGGGAGCGGCTGGAGAGGATTGTAGACCTCGCCCGCCGAACAGTGCCGGGCATCAACCTGACTACGGACATAATCGTGGGGTTCCCGCGGGAGACGGAGAGCGATTTCCGCTCCACTCTGGCCCTGCTGCAAGAAGTGAAGTTCGGCACAGTGTTTGCAGCCTGCTACTCCCCGCGGCCACACACCAAGGCCGCACAGTGGCCCGACTCCCTGTCCGACGAGGAGAAGCGGGAGAGGCTGGAGGAAGTGCTGGAGGTCGCGCGCAGCAGCGCGCTGGAGTTGCACAGCCGGCGCGTCGGCTTCCGGGAAGAAGTCCTGGTGGAGGGGCAGCTTGCGGCAAAGGGACTGTGCCACGGCAAGACGCGGGACTTCCGCACTGTGCTCTTTCCGGGAGAGCCGGAGCGTCTCCGGGGAAGTATGGCTACCGTGCGCATCAACGAGGCGTTCCCCGGGGGAATGCGCGGCGATGTGGAAAGCGGAGAAGAAGAATGATCATCACCGTGACCCTTAACCCGGCCCTGGACAAGACGTACTGGGTAGATGAGACGCATCTACCCCTCTCTGTCGGCGAGGAGGACCGCATCATGCGTGCGCACCGTTCGCTGTCCGAGCCGGGGGGAAAGGGGATCAACGTATCGGTCTTGCTGGCGCGGCTGGGCATGGAGTCGGTGGCCATGGGCTTCCTGGCCGGCCACACCGGGCAGATCGTCCTGCGCGGGATCCTCTCCGAAGGGGTGTCCGCTAACTTCGTGTGGATCGAAGGAGAGACCCGGACAAATGCCGCCCTAATGCTCCCCGAGCGCCAGGCGGCCTCGCTCAAGGTGCACGAGGAAGGCCCGACGGTACCCGCCCGCGCAGTGGAGATCTTCCTGGCCAAGTACCGCCACGCTGTGGCCCGCGCAGAGTATGTAGTCCTCGGCGGGCGACTGCCGCCCGGCCTCCCCGATGACTTCTACCACCAGCTGGCGCTGATCGCCGCCCAACACAACGTGAAGACGGTGCTGCATACGGGAGGTTTCCCGTTGCAGGAGGCGATATCCGCCGGGCCGTACCTTGTGAAACCAGACATCCGCGAGGGAGCGGTCATCGGAGATGAAGCGGTCAGCACCGAGGAGGAGATCATCTCCGCTGGCCACCACGCCTTGGACAGAGGGGCGAAGATGTTCCTGGTGTCCCATCACGTCACAGGGGATGTTTTGGTGACCAAGGATGCCGTATGGGAACTCGATGCGCGCGTCACCCTCAGTGAGCTGCGCAATCTTGTAGGGGCTGACGACGCGTTGGTGGGCGGCCTGTTGTACCAACTGAAAAAGGGAGAGGATTTGGAATCGGCGTTGAAGTTCGGCATGGCCGCAGCGTTGGCGTCATCGGAGGCCGAGGAGAAGCTGGTTCGGTCACGCCAAGCCATCGACGCGGAGATGGAACGCATCGAGGTACGGAAGAGGACCCCACGATGAAGGCGCACGAGTTCATGCGCAAAGATCTAACGTCAGTGGACGCGGAGACTCCCATCTCCGAAGTCATCTACGTAATGGAGCAATCGGGGCTCTCCAGCTTGCCGGTGTTGGACGATGAAGGAACGCTCGTCGGCGTAATATCAGAACGGGACATCATCCGCGCCGCACTCCCCAGTTACTTTGACATGCTGCACTCTACTGCTATACTACCTAACTTGAATCAGCTGGGCCGGTCTCTGGAACGCATCTCGCAGCGTCCGGCATCCGAGTTCATGGCCCGAGATCCGGTGGTTGTCCGACCTTCGGATGAGGATCTTCAAGTGGCGCAGCTGTTCATCCGCAGGAGGTTGAAACAAATACCGGTGGCGAACGAGGCAGGATATCTGGTGGGCGTAGTTCGTCGCATCGACCTTCTGAACCAGTTGAGCCGTGGTGGAATTCTACGCGATCGACGTTGAGACCACTGGGCTGGATCCCTCTCGAGACGAGATCATCGAGGTAGCGTGGGCCCGTTTCGCGGGAGGCGCTCTACGGGGGACGTTTACCAGTCTCCTCCGGCCCACCCTGCGGCCAGCGGACGACATCCTCCGACTGACGGGCATTGCTCCGGAAGAACTCGCAGATGCCCCCGAACCGACGACGGTACTGAGAGAGGTGCTGCGAAAACTGGCCGGGCAGGTGGTGGTCGCCCACAACGCCCCCTTTGACCGGGAGTTCCTCCAACGAGCGGCGGACCGGTTGGGCTTGACTTTTGCGGCGCACTGGGTGGACACGCTCGCCCTGTCGCGCACGATCTGGCCCCACGAACCATCGCATTCCTTGCGGGCTGTACGAAAACGGCTGCAGCTGGATAACGGCCCCGCTCATCGGGCTCTTCCTGACGCGGTAGCGGCCGGCTCCCTGTTGGGCAAGGCCCTGGGCGAGGCGGCACGCTTCCCCGAGGGAGCTCGCCGAGCCGTGGCCGCACTGCTCCCTGAGCCGGCGCAGGACTGGTTGACCCCTGCCCTTGCCCCCAAGGCCCCTCCCCCCGTGCGCCGCTCTCCCGTACACGATCTCCACGGGGCGTTCGTCCGGCTGGGAGAGCTCCCCTTTTGGCAAGATCGCGCCGGCCAACGGCGCTACGCGCAGGCTGTGCAGAAAGCCCTTTCTGAGGGGAAGATCGCGTTCCTGGAAGCCGGGCCGGGCACTGGAAAGACCCTCGGTTATTTGGTTCCCGTTCTGTTACATCTAAAGGAGCGAAGCGCCCGCATCGCGGTGGCCACACGGACACGAGCCCTGCAGGAGCAGCTGTGGCACAAGGATCTCCCCGCCGCCCTGGCCCATCTGGGGCTGGAGCTCTCCACGGCGCTGCTCAAAGGACGGGAGAATTACTTGTGCCTTCGCCGACTGGAAGAGGCCCGAGGCCGCCTCACGGACAGCGACCTCCTGAGCACTGTGCTCGCCTGGACTGAGCGCACCACAAGCGGTGATTTGGACGAGCTCGCAGCGTTGTGGGCACACCCGCAGGGGCGGACCCTCGTGGGAACTCTGCGCGACCTGCCGCACCGCTGTCCCCGCCGGGCCTGCCCCGTGTTCGGCAGGTGTCCCTCGCGCCAGGCCCGGGAACGAGCCAGAGAGGCCCACCTGGTGGTGGTCAATCACGCCCTGTTGGCCGCCGATGCCGCCGCCGGGGGAGCGATCCTCGGCCCGCTGGGCGCGGTAGTGGTGGACGAAGCGCACGCCTTCCCCGCCGCCACACGCGATGCCTTCACCGAGGCTGTCACCCCGTCCACAGTCCCCACTCTCCTGGGAGAGATCCGCAAGGGCGGGCGGGGTCTCCTCTCCGCTTGGACAAAAGAGGTGAACACGCAGCGGGCAGCAGCCCTGTGGCAGGAAGTACGTGCGTCCCACCGTCTGGTTTGGAACGCCCTCGCCCCGGTGCTCCCCGCTGACCCCGCCCAATATAGTATGTCGCAGGTTGAGCCGGCCCAACCCGCAGGAACCCGCCTTTGCCGAGCGCTCACGGAGTTGTCTCATGAACTTGTGCTCCTGAGCGAACAGACGGAGGGGGAGGTTAGAGAACTGGCCAAAGGGATCGCGCAGCAGGCGCGAGAGCTGGCTGCAAGGTGGTTCGTCCTTCTCCACCCGCAAGGGGAGGAGAGTGTGTTCTGGCACACACGCGAAGGGGGGATGCCCAGCCTGAGGACATCTCCGGTCGAGCTGGGGCCGCTGCTGGAGAAGGGTCTGTGGTCTCGCGTTGAGGGGACAGTGCTTACATCGGCCACGCTGAGCGGCGGAGAAGGCGCGACCCCTCTGGCTTTGGACCTGGGGATCACCCCCGCAGAGGTAACCTGGCACAGCTGGGCCTCTCCCTTCCCCTATGAAAGAGTGCAGGCGTGCGTACCCCGCTTTCTGCCCCGTCCCGATCATCGCACCTATCCGGACCACCTGGGGAGGCTCCTCCATCGGCTGGGCGCGGAAGGAGGCCGCCGGACGATGGTCCTGTTCACTTCGCGGACGATGCTTGACGCCACACTACCGCACCTGAAAGGCCTGCCCACTCTGGTGCAGGGAAGGGACGGAGAGAGGGAACAGCTCGTGCGGCGGTTCCGAAGCGAGTCCCCCCCTGTGCTCTTGCTGGGGCTGGACACCTTCTGGGAGGGCGTGGATCTCCCCGGTGACCAAGTGGAGGTGGTGGTCATCGCCCGCCTTCCCTTTCCCGTACCCGGCGACCCCCTGGTCCAAGCCGAAGCCCGGCGCTTGCGCTCCGAAGGGAGGGATCCCTTCCGCCGCCTGTTCTTGCCGCGGGCCGTGTTGCGCCTACGCCAAGGGGCGGGACGTCTGGTGCGCTCCCCCGAAGACCGCGGCCTGCTGGTAATCGCCGACCCCAGGATGCTGACCGAAGCATACGGGCAGGAGTTCATCGAGGCGCTGCCCATGCCTGTCAGAGGAGTGCGCAGCACGGAGGAGTTGCTGACTGCCCTGCACCAGGTTCTAGGAGAGTACAACGGCGAGACCGTGGGTCCATGAGCGGGCGATTGGCTGGAGGAAAAGTTGACCGCCACAGCAAGGCTGAGTATACTGGCGTTTGCGCCCTGATCGGCGATCCTAACCCATGAAAGTCTCAGCCGTTGTTCCGGCGTTCAACGAAGCTGGCCGCATCGGAATAGTCGTTCGTGCGCTGCGTGCCTCTCCTTCGGTCACGGAGGTCATCGTCGTCGACGATGGCTCCGCCGACGAAACCGCCCTTGAGGCGGAGAAATATGGAGCTACCGTGGTTCGCCTGTCGAGAAACAGTGGCAAAGCGGCTGCACTGGATGCTGGAGTGAACAGAGCTTCAGAGAACGTCCTGTTGTTTCTGGACGCTGATCTCACAGGCCTGGCTGTGGAACATGTGGAGCAGCTTGTAAACGCCTACGCCAACGGGGACGGGGAGATCGTCATCGGGGTGTTCCGCGAGGGGCGCAAGGGGACAGACTTCTCACAGCGAGTTGTTCCCTTCCTCTCTGGACAGCGGATCCTGTCCCGCCGCGTGTGGGAGAGGGCTCGAGGTATGGTTTGCGACATGGATTTCGGGATCGAGGTGGCACTTACCAAGTTGGCGTTGAAGGAAGGTTGGCGCCAGAGGAAAGTGACCCTGGACGGGGTCAGCCACGTACGTAAGGAAGAGAAGTATGGCTTGTACGCCGGCTTGTCGGACCGTCTCTCCATGTACTGGGACATTCTGCGCTCGTTGGTCCGAAAGCTGTAGACCTGCAGGTTTGGAGGTCTTGCGATGGTGATTGCGATAGGTTGCGATCATGCCGGTTTCGCCTTGATGCAGGCGCTCAGAGAAAGCGCGTTTGGCGACCACCGCCTGCTGGATAGGGGGACCCACGACCAGTCTCCCACCGACTACCCCCGTTATGCGCTAGCCGTGGCCAAAGCAGTGGCCGCCGGGGAAGCGGAGCGGGGAGTCTTGGTGTGTGGCACGGGAATTGGGATGGCTATTGCCGCCTCCCGGATCCGCGGGATCCGCGCAGCCGTCTGCACCAACGAGTACACGGCGCGTATGGCCCGGGCCCACAATAACGCAAATGTGCTCTGCCTGGGAGGCCGTGTTGTGGGCCCCGGTCTGGCCGAGGACATAGTGCGCTCATTTCTGCGCACCGAGTTCGCCGGCGGGCGACATGCCGCCCGGCTCGCTCTGATCGATGGACAAGGCAACTAACAATGCTCTGGGCATGGGTGACGCTTGGGGCCTCTGCGCTCACGATCCTCTGGGCCGGCCGACGTCTGGTGCGGGCAGCAGAGGGGATCGCCGAGTCCACCGGCCTATCCCGCGGCTGGCTGGGGTTCATCCTCGTGGGGTTGGTGACCTCATTGCCGGAGTTGGTGGTCACCATGACCGGAGGAGGGATCGACGCACCGTCGATATCGGTGGGCAACGCTTTGGGCTCCAACGCTTTCAACCTAGGGATCCTGGGAGTGTTCGGCCTGCTGATCGGGAGGGGACTGTTCGGGAAGCTGGCCTCCTCCCACATCGTCTCCTGCGCTTTGGGGATGATGATGACCGCGGTGGTCCTGGGGGCCATCGCCTTGGGCGGCGGGCCGGCCCTTGGTCCGCTGTCTGTGACCTCTGTGCTCATCGTGGTGCTGTTTCTGGCCGCGGCGTGGCTACAGTACCTGGCGGAGCCGGCCGCTCCTGTGGAAGGGGGGCCTCCGCTGGGGCGGGCGGCGTGGGTGGCCTCAGGATCTGCTGTGGCGGTGGTTGTAGCCGGCGTCGCGCTGACCCTTGCGGCGAGGGAAGTGGCCGTAGGGACCGGCGCCAGCCAATCACTACTGGGATCGACCTTGGTGGCTATGGCCACCTCACTTCCCGAGGTGGCCGTCTCCTGGGAGGCCGTACGGCTAAGGGCCTACGACATGTTCGCTGGGAATGTGTTCGGCTCCAATGTATTCAATGTGCTGACCGTTTTTTTCGCTGATCTTACTTATGGCAAACCGATACTTGGAGGACTAGGAGAAGAAGCGTGGGCATTGACTTTGGTCGGGGCGTGGGGAGTGGCACTGGCCTCAGTGGTCCTAGCAGCGCTGGGGTTGAAGGCAGACAAGCGCGTGGGACGCTTGGATCTAGCCTCCGGTCTCACAGTAATGACGTACCTGGCGGGCCTGGGTGCGGTGGTAATTCGAGGACTCAACAGTTGAGGTGGTACGTATGGAGATGAGTGTTGTCCGGAATATGACGGTGGACGAACTGCAAGCCCTGGCCAAGGAGCAGAACATGGACGGGGCAGGGGGTCTGGGGCACGCGGAGCTGCAGTTGGAGGTGATGCGGACCCTGGCGGAGCGCGATGAGCTCTCTACTGAGGGAGTGTTGGACATCATGCAGGACGGCTACGGCTTCTTGCGCGACAAGTCTTGTTTGCCCTCCCGGTTCGACGTGTACGTGTCCCCCTCTCAGATCAAGCGCTTTGCGCTGAAGAGCGGCGACGTGTTGCGAGGACTGGTGCGTCCCCCGAAGAAAGAAGAGCGGTACTTCGCACTGCTGCGCGTAGAGGGGGTCAACGACCAAGATCCGGAGGCTGTGCGTCGACGGATGGAGTTCCAACAGCTGACGCCCCTCCACCCCGACGAGCAGTTCACGCTGGAGTGCGACCCCGAGGAGCTGTCCACGCGCATGATCGACCTGTTTTCCCCGATTGGGAAGGGTCAGCGTGGTCTGATCGTCTCCCCGCCCAAGGCGGGGAAGACGACGCTCCTGAAGAACATCGCCCAGGGCATTGAGACGAACTACCCCGAGGTACGGCTGTTGATCCTGCTCGTGGACGAGAGACCGGAGGAGGTTACGGACTTCCGCCGCTCGGTGCACCACGCTGAGGTGGTGGCGGCCACGTTCGACATGGAGCCCGCCCATCACACTCGGGTGGCCGAGCTGGTCACCTCGGAGGCCAAACGCCTCGTGGAATGTGGGCACGACGTCGTGATCCTGATGGACTCCCTCACCCGCCTGGGGAGAGCGTACAACCTGTCCATCGCTCCCTCGGGGAAGCTGCTGTCCGGCGGAATAGATCCCACCGCGCTGTACAAGCCAAAGGAGTTTTTCGGGGCTGCGCGGAACATCGAGGAAGGGGGGTCACTGACCATCGTGGCCACGGCGCTCGTGGACACCGGCTCCCGGCTGGATCAGGTGGTGTTCGAGGAGTTCAAGGGCACAGGAAACATGGAACTCATCTTGAGTCGGGAGCTGGCCAACCGCCGCATGTTCCCGGCCATTGACCTCCACCAGTCGGGGACGAGAAAAGAGGAACTTCTTCTCGCCCCGGATGTCCTTCGCCGGGTGTGGATCCTGCGTAAGCTTATTGCCGAGATGCAGGAACCGGGGGTGGCGCTGGAGTTCATCCGGCAGAAGATGGAGCAGACGAAGACGAACAAGCAGTTCCTGGAGCTGATGAACAGTGAGTAAAGACGTGACTCTGGCAGCCCTGCTGGGGTTGCTCGTGTTGCCTCTTCTCCTGGCACCGTTTCTTCCACCCCGAGATGTGGGCGGGCCGTCTACGCTGGCCCCGGAGATGCCGCCCCTCCCGTACAAGACCTATACGGTACATGAAGGGGACTCACTTGCCGCCATCGCGGCAAGGCACAACGTCCCCCTGTCCTATCTCCTGGCCAGCAACCCAACCAAGGACCCCGATAGGATTCGCCCGGGCGAGGCCGTGGTGCTCCCGCACGGGGGAGTGGTTCATACTCTCCGCCCAGGGCAGACCCTCGACGATGTGGCCGCCACCTACGACGTGGCCGTGTCCTCTCTGGAGTGGAGGGGAGGCCCCGCCGAGCCCAGAGCTGGGGACCGCGTGTTCGTCCCCCGGCCGGCTACGGTGCCCCACTCCGACGCTCTCCGCCTGGGAGGAGGCCACAGGAACCAGTTCATCTGGCCCCTGCGCGGGCGCATCTCGTCGCCTTTTGGCTGGAGAACACACCCCATCCTGCGAGAGCTCCACCTACACATCGGTCTGGACATCGCGGTTCCCGAAGGGACCCCCGTACACGCAGCAGCGGCGGGCCGCGTGTCCCAGGCAGGTTGGTCGGGAGAGTACGGGATACTGGTCGTCGTCGACCATGAGGATGGCTACTCCACGTACTACGCCCACCTTTCCCGAACCACGGTCACGGCGGGGCAGTACGTAGAACAGGGGCAAGTAGTGGGTCTCTCGGGGAACACGGGTCTGTCCACCGGTCCCCACCTTCACTTCGAGATACGAGAGGGAGCAGTGCCTGTGGATCCCCAACTCTACCTACCGTGATCTTGGTGGAAGGGGGCCAGCCCCTGACGGGCACGGTGGAAGCATCTGGGGCGAAGAACGCCGCCCTGCCCGCTATCATTGCTGCCTTGCTCACCGATCGCCCTGTGCTCATCCGGCGCACCCCCCAGCTCGTCGATGTGGAAACCGCAGTGGCCCTGGTCCAATCCTTGGGCAAGAAGGTCGAGCGCACTGGGGACACAGTGGCCATCAGTGAACGAACATGCCTCTCCCCTGCCCCCCCGAGGGAGATCGTCTCCCGCATGCGCGCCTCCTTCCTCGCCCTGGGGCCACTGCTGGCTCGCCTGGGAGAGGCCTCTGTCCCCCTCCCCGGAGGCTGCGCCATCGGGGCGCGCCCGGTAGACCTACACCTCAAGGGCTTGGCTGCGCTGGGGGCGGAGGTTGAGATTGGAGAGGGGATGGTGCACGCCCGCGCCCGGGAGCTTCGGGGTACTACCGTACAGCTCGACTTCCCCTCGGTGGGGGCGACCGAACAGCTGCTCCTGGCAGGAGCACTCGCCCACGGGGAGACTGTGGTGATGAACCCCGCTCGGGAGCCGGAGGTGCAGGATCTCGGGCGGCTGCTCTCGGCCATGGGCGCACCAGTGCGGTGGGCCGCCGACCGGGTCAGCGTGTTTGGCCAACAGAGGCTCGACGGAGCCGCACACACCGTGATCCCGGACAGGATCGAGACAGGCACCTACCTCATTGTCGGCGCCATCACCCGTGGCACAGTGCGCGTTGTCCGCACCGACCCCTCACTACAGACTGCTCTTAGCTCGGCGCTGACTGCTGCAGGAGCGGCGGTGAAAGAGGGAACGGACTGGATCGAGGTCTCCTCGCCCGGAGGCATGCAAGCCGTGGATGTGAAGACAGCGCCACACCCGGGTTTTCCCACCGATCTTCAGCCCCCCTGGGTGGCGTTGATGAGCACTGCCTCCGGGAAGTCGCTAGTCACAGAGACAGTGTTCGAAGCACGGTTCCACCACGTGCCGGAGCTCGCCCGCCTGGGAGCGAGGCTCCGCGTGGAGGGACGAACCATTGTGGTGGAAGGTCCGGCAGGGCTACGCGGGGCACCAGTACGCGCCAGCGATATCCGCGCAGGAGCTGCTCTGCTCGCGGCTTCTTTGGCCGCACAGGGGTGTACGGAGTTGGCCGGGGAAGAGCTTCTCCAGCGGGGATATGATACCTTCGTGGACAAGCTGGCGGCTCTTGGTGCTCGTATATGGCAAAGAGAAGAGAACAGCAACGACTGATTGAAGATTATCTCGGGCGAAGAGCCAGGCTCTATGCCGAGGAAAGGGCCGTCTTGGCCGATGTGCTCCCTCCGGGCCCTGTAGGGTGGCAGGAGGAAGAGGCGTTGGACGAGCTCGCCTCACTGGCTCGGACTGCGGGAGTCACGGTAGCGGCACGCCTCGTTCAACGCAGGCAGCGCCCCGACCCGGCGACGTTCATCGGCAAAGGCAAGACGCAGGAGCTGCTCCAACTGGCCAAAGAGCACCAGGCTCAGGTGGTGGTAGTGGGCAGCGAGCTCTCGCCCGCCCAGGCCCGCAACCTGGAGCAAGCTTCCGGTCTCAAGGTCGTCGACCGCAGCCAGGTCATCCTGGACATCTTCGCCCAGCGGGCCGGCACTCGCGAGGCGGAGCTGTCGGTGGAGCTGGCACAGCTCGAGTACCTACTACCCCGGCTTCGGGGCTGGGGAAGCGCGCTCACAGATCCCGGAGGGGGCATCGGAACCCGCGGGCCGGGAGAGACCCGCCTGGAGAGCGACCGCCGACACGCTCAGCGCCGCATACAGGCGATCCGGCGCAAGCTCAAGGAGATGGATAGGGTACGCCGCATCCGCCGCAAGAGGCGCCGGGGCGGGGGAACGCCCGAGGTGGCCATCATTGGCTACACGAACTCCGGCAAGTCGACGCTGTTTTGCCGGTTGACCGGTGCCGACAGCCTCGTAGAGGACAAGCTGTTTGCCACCTTGGACACCCGCGTCCGGGCCCTGGAGCTTCCCCGAGGTGTTCGCGCCGTCGCCGCGGACACGGTGGGATTCATCCGCAAGCTCCCTCACCAGTTGGTCCCCGCGTTCCAGGCGACCATGGAGTCCACCCGGGAGGCAGCGCTGCTGCTCAACGTGCTCGACGCGTCCTCTCCCCACGTGCTCGAGCACCACGCGACGGTCCGCGAGGTCCTCGCCGAGCAGATCCTCGGAAACGATGAACCCTGGCCCCCAGTGTTGCACGTGCTGAACAAGGTGGACGCGGTACGCTCTCCCGAGCAGCGGGCACTGCTGGACCGGGCGCGGATGGAGATTGATCTGCACGTTTGCGTTTCGGCCACGACGGGAGAAGCGCTGCCCGAGCTACGGGAAAGGATGGCCGACTTGCTCGGCCCCGCGTTCGCCCGGGTGTTAGTGAGCATTCCCTGGGAGCGCCAGGATCTCCTGTCCTGGCTGGCCGAACTGGGGAAGCTGGAGATCCTTCCAGACCCCAAGGCGTTACGAGCACGGGTTACCGTTCCCGCCGTGCATCTCCCGCGCATTCGCAGCGCGTCCGGGATCACCGTCCTCGAATCCTCCGCCTGATCGATAACTCCGCAAACACGGCACCACGTGGCAGACAAGCTGCCCCCCATAACGTGGCAGACAAGCTGCCACGCTACTAGTGATCTTCATCCTTCAGTTCTCCCCAAGGGACTTCTTCCCGGGTGCCATCTGGCCACTGAACGCTCACGCACTCGCGGAATATATTCACGCCCGTGACCCTGCCCTGCTGTCCCCCCCGTTCAATGCGGCTGCCCACTTGGGGAACTTCGGCCAGAGCTTGCAGATACTGTTCGTGCTCGTAACTCAGACAACACATCAGCCGTCCGCACACGCCGGTCATCCTCCCCGGGGAGAAGTGCAGTTGCTGATCGAAAGCCATCTCCAGGGGGATCGGCCGCAGCTGCCGCAGGAAAGAGCGACAACACACCCCTCGCCCGCACGGTCCCAACCCGCCCAACACCCGTGCCTCATCACGCGGTCCGACCTGCCTGAGATCGATCTTCAGCTTGAGGTTCTGCCCCAATCGTCGCACAAGTTCGCGGAAGTCCACGCGCCCCGGCGCGGTGAACAGCAGCCGCAGATAGCGCTTCCTGAACTCCAGCTCCGCCGCTATGAACCGCATGGACAGTCCCAGATCCCGGGCTGCTGCCTGAGCACGCTGTCGGTAGCCTTCGGCCTCCTCCTGCAGTTTGTCGAACCGCTCCAAGTCCTCCCCTGATGCAGGCTGCACCAGCGTCCCCTGTGGCTCATCGTCCCCGTGCTCGGCGGAGCGCAAGATCCGTATCGGCCACAACCCCCGGCTGTCCTCTTCCAGCCAATAGCTCCCCGTGCGGCCGACGTCCTGCCCCCACCGGGCGACGTGAACGTCGGGGACACATCCCAGGCGCGCCACCAGGGCCTTCATCTCCTCCTCGGCCACAGGAGCACCACCTCCATGAGCAACTGGGCATTGGCGTTGGCTTGGAGCTCTCCCCAAGCCACCGACACCTTCCGCGCCCAGGAATGATCACGCAATGACTCCTCCTGCCGACGTACGTATCCCAGCAGGTATTGGAGAAAGCACTGGCAGGAGGCTTTCCCCCCAGCGGCGACCTCCTTGGCCAGGCGCAGGACCGCATACAGCGGTGCCTGTCCCAACATGCCGGCAGCGGACCACACCACCGCCCGGGCCCGCAGCGGATCGCCTACCGCCTCCTGCCACGCCGAAGCCAGCTCTTCAGCGGAGCAAGCTTCCATCTCGGAGAGGAGGGCCCGCCAACTGGCAAGCGGATTCTCCTCCTGCTGCAGAAGATCGCTTGCGCGTCGCCCGTGACACTCCAGGAGATCTTCCACCAACTCGCGCTCCTCTCGCGGCCGGCCGGCCTGCTCCAATTGTGCCGACCAGGTGGGCGCGGTCCACGAAGATACACAGCGTGAGCGGATTGTGTCCAGAAGGTGCTCCGGGCCAGCTGCGTAGAGGAGGAACGCCAAATACGGGGGTGTCTCTTCCAAGGACTTGAGCAAGGCGCTCACGGCCTCGCGGGATAACCTCTCCGCCGGCCCCACCAGGATCACCTTCCGCTCTCCCTGGATGGGTCCATATCGCGACCACAGCACCACCTCCCGCACCGCGTCGATGCCGATCTGGGCCTCCCCTGTGGGGGCCAGTTCGCGGAAGTCAACGTGCCCTTCAGGAGACACCCCAAGAAGAACTCCTGCACGCTCCCACGCCGCTTCTCTGGCAGAGGACCCAAGGAACAGGTGGGGAACGGTGGTCACCATGGGCGTAAGGTACGCTCCGCGCCCGGCAAACACAAGGAGGTAGGAGTACTTGTTTTGCGTGGTACTTATAGTACCTGTATATCATATGGACATGACGCCTGTAATGTTTTACACTGCACCGTACGAGGGAGGTGAGTCCGCTTATGGTGCCGACTACTAAAATTCACGAAGACGAAAGCACAGCTAAACTTTCCCTGTATGTTCCTCCCCGCAAAGGTGGCGCGGCCGTGTTGGAAAGACTGCGGAAGGTTGCACAGCGCCACGACCGCTCGTTGAATTACATGGCGGTGGAGGCGATCCTCCAGTACCTTGAGCGGGAGGAAAAGCGCGCCTGAAGGCCCACTCTCCAGGGAGCAAGACCGGGGGCCCCTTCCTCAAAGGAGGATAGTGTCTCAAGCTGTGGACGCCCTGGAATCCGTGCGCGATCAAGCCGCCGCAGTCGCTCGGAGGGCCAACCATGTGCGGATAGTGGCAGAGAAGGTGCCCCCCTATGCCCAACTTCTGGCTGTGGACAACATCGGCAGTCCCCTCCTCGATCCGGGAAGCCATTACCTGGGGCACGGGGACGCTACGCTGGCGTTCATCGTCACTTTGGACACCATAAACTTCGGCTCCGGCTACTTCCCCCACCTGCGCAAGCGCGCGGGGAAGTCGGGGTACTTCACCGTGGCCACCGCGCTGACCGAGCATTTCCAGCGGCACGGCCCGTGGGACGCCCAGGGACTTGTTTCCCTCACGCCACAACGCTGTGCACAAGTGTTCGAACAGGACTTGCACAACCCGCCCGTGGCCGAGCTGATGACGTTGTTCGCCCGCGCTTTGAACGCCCTGGGCCGGTTCCTGGAGGAGCGCCACCAAGGCAGCTTCCGTCAACTGGTGGACCGCGCCCAACGGAAAGCGGCCCGCTTGGTGACAGAGCTCATAGCGATGCCCCTGTTCGAGGACGTAGCACAGTACAAGGGAATGCTTGTTCCCTTCTACAAACGAGCCCAGATCATGGCCGCCGATCTGTCGCTTGCCTTCGGCGGCCGGGGAGCAGGGGCATTCGACGACCTGCACCGGCTCACAATGTTCGCAGACAACCTGGTCCCCCACGTCCTACGCTGCGACGGGATCCTCGAGTATGACACCTCCCTCGCCCGGGCGGTGGACGCAGGAGAGCTCCTCCCCGCAGGCTCACCCGAGGAAGTGGAGATCCGCGCCTGTGCAGTGCATGCGGTGGAACTACTCTGTGCTGAGCTCCGCCGCCGGGAGCGACTGGTCAGTGCTATGCAGCTCGACTACCTGCTGTGGAATCGCGGGCAAGGAAAGAAGTACAAGGAGCGCCCCCGTCATCGGACCCGGACACCGTTCTACTGAGGGAGGACACGGGACCTGACGCCCCCTCCTCCCGCGGCGGATATACTCTATGTGACCACTTAGGCAAGGAGGTGAGGCAGCCATGCGTATCCCCCGCATGCTTTTCCGAGTGAAGAGCCGCGAGATCGAGGCCGAGGCCAAGCGCATGGTGCAGTCTTTCGGGATCGACGACGTGGAGATCCGCCGCGACGACACCATCGCCGACGCCTGGCTCGAAGACTACGAAGCCTCACGGACCATCTACGGACTCGAGGAGATCGAAGACTACCTGGCCCAGCTGACCCGCTCATGAGCGAGCTGCCCAGTACAGGAGCACGACTGGACGAGCTGCGAAGTACTGTCCAGCGCACCATCTTGGTGCGCCGGATTTCGCTGGGCATGTTCTGCGTCGTTGCTGCCATCGTCGTGCTGGCCTCGGACATTTCCCCACTCAATCCGCTGTTCGCCGTACCCTTCAGTTGGCTAGTGCTCACTATTCCCTTCCAGTGGCTAGTCGGAAAACAGCAGAACACGAACAGGTTGCACCTTGTACACGCCGGCTTTCTTGCGTTCGAGGTGTTGTTGATCGCGCTCCTCGTCCAACGACTGGGAGGAGTGGAGTGGATCGGCGCAGTTTTCTACCTGTACACGGTGATCTACGCCAACTTCTTCCTCCCCAAATACCTCGGCTACGTGATCACCGGCCTGGCAGTGGGCAGCTATATCGCAGTAGCTTTGGCCGAATACGCAGGTCTCCTCCCCCACAACCCGCTGTTTCCCGCGGCGGACCCGCTCCACAGACACCTCCCGTTCGTAATCACCACTGTCGTGGTGGGCGCGGTGGGGCTATACGCAGCGCTGGCGTTCACTGTACGGGCATTCGCCGGGATGTACGAGCGACAGCAGCGCGAGCTCAGGAAGCGGGAACGGGTCTTGCGCAGACTGTCGGCCAAGCTTCTGTCGGCCAGAGAAGAGGAACGCAGGCGTATCGCCGGAAGACTCCACGACGAGCTAGGTCAGGCGCTGGCAGCCGCGCGCTGGGCGGTGGCCGCCGGGGAGACGGCCGAGGCTGAGGAGCTCCTGGCACAGGCCGTGGAGGGGACGCGCTCGTTGGCCCGCGACTTGCGCCCCCCTCTCCTGGACGAACTCGGGCTGGGTCCAGCTCTGCGACACCTCCTGGAGCGCTTTCAGAGCTCCACCGGAGTGCGGGTGGAGGCTGAGCTACCCGAAGAACAGGTGCCCGAGCCCGCCCAGACAGCAGCCTTTCGCGTGGTACAGGAGTCGCTGGAGAACGTGCGCCGGCACGCCCACGCCCGGGTAGTGCACGCGGAAGTCCGGAGGGAGGGAGGTGGAGTGACCGGCCGGTTGGCCGATGACGGCGTAGGCTTCTCCCCGAGAACGGTGACCGAAGGGCTGGGGATCCCCGGGATGCGGGAATGGGTGGACCTGGCGGGAGGAGAGCTCCAAGTCTCTTCTGTCCCCGGCAAGGGAACGGAGATCACATTCTACATTCCGCTGCCATGACGTCCGTGTTGATAGTCGATGACCACGCCCTCGTGCGGGAGGGGTTGGCCCGTCTCCTGACTCGCTACGGACTCCGGGTTGTCGGCCGCGCTTCCTCGGCGGAACAGGGGATCGCCCTGGCACACGAGCTGCGCCCGGACGTAGTGCTATGGGACCTGATCATGCCCGGAAGTGGGCTCGACGCGCTGCCCTCTTTGCCCCAGCCTGTTCGCATCGTGGTCCTCACCGCTGTGGACGACGCGCTTCTAGCATGCGAAGTAGCACGCGCGGGGGCACACGCCTTCCTCCCCAAGACGTCCTCCCCCGCGGAACTCGTGGAGGCTATCGCGCGTGTCGCACGCGGGGAGACTGTGTTCCCTCCACTCCCCGAGCTCAGCCGACGGGAGCTGGAGGTTCTCGAACAGCTGGCTCTCGGGGCGTCCAACGGCGATATCGCGCAGCGTCTGGGGATAACCGTGAAGACCGTAGAGTCGCACATCGAGCGGCTCAAGGAGAAGCTGAGGAAGGAGAGCGCCGCCGAGCTCCGGGCCTGGGCCACACGGCGCTAATTAGTGCGCTTCCCCCATCGTTGACAACCCGGTACACGGCTACCATAACCAAAGGATATGTGTGTGCGTGTGGTAATTGCCGACGATCACGGCGTAGTGCGCGCCGGGATGGCCGCGATTCTGTCCGCAGCCGGTTTCCAGGTGGTGGGGGAGGCCGAGGACGGCAGCGCCGCGTGGTCCTTGCTGCGCCAGCTCCGACCACAGGTCGCCGTGCTGGACGCATCACTGCCGCGTCTCTCCGGGCTGGAGGTCGCTCGCCGGGTGGCCCGGCGCCTTCCAGACGTGCGCACAGTGATGGTGTCCATGTACGACGATCCCGCGTGGCGTACCGAGGCCGCCCGCGCCGAGGTGACGGACTATGTGCTGAAGGGTGACGGCCCCCAGGCCCTCGTCGAGGCGATCCAGGCGGCTGCGCGCGGGGAGAAGCGCCTGGACTCGGCACGGGGCGAGGGGCTTCCGTTGACTTCGCGGGAACGGGAGGTAGTCCAGCTTATAGCTGAAGGACACACCCTCCGCGACGCAGCGCGCATTCTCTGTCGCGCGCCGGCCACTGTGCGCGCGCACAAGGCATCGGCCATGCGCAAACTGAAGGCACACAGCACCAACGCCCTCGTGCAAGCGGCGACTGACGCCGGGGTTATACGGACCCCCCGGGCAAGGGAGGTACCCGGTGTCTGACATATTGCGCCGGTACCGCGAGCCGATCGTGGACAGTCTGCAAAGGGCTGCTCCCGCCCAGGGCCCGCTGGCGCCCTTGATCCGCTATCCTCTGGGGCTCGCCGGAGCCGACGGTGAGCCGAGCCCGGGCGTCGGCGGAAAACTGCTGCGCCCCTCTCTCGCTTGCCTCACTTGTGAGGCGTTGGGCGGAGCCTCGGAAGGAGTGCTCCCCCTGGCCACGGCGCTGGAGCTTGTCCACGTGTTCTCCCTTGTTCACGACGACATTCAGGACGGCGACGAGCTGCGGCGGGGGCGCGCCACGGCGTGGAAGGTGTTCGGAACAGAACAGGCGATCAACGCTGGCGATGCTCTCTTGGTCCTCGCTCTGCAGACAGCCCAACAGGCTCCGTTGGTGGAGGACTTGGTGCACAGAGCGCTGGAGGCATTGCTCGTGGGCACCCAGCGAATGATCGAGGGCCAAGTCCTGGACCTCAAGCTGCAGCGGGCTGGGGGGGATACGGAGGCGTACCTGGAGATGGCCCGGCTCAAGACGGGTGCCTTGCTGGGGTGCTCCCTGGAGCTGGGGGCGCTGGCGGCCGGAGAGGTCGTTCTGGCCGCCGCACATCGCCGCGCGGGCGAGGAGTTGGGCCTGGCATTCCAAATCCAAGACGACATGTTGGGCCTGTGGGGAGACCCCGAGCTCACTGGAAAGCCGGTGGGAAGCGACCTGGAAGAGGGCAAGTTGACTTACCCCTTGGCGCTCGCCGCCGCGGAGGATCCGCAGCTCTGGCAACGCTGCCGTCAGATTCCTGTTCGCAAGGAACAAGTGCTCCGCCGACTGGAGGAGCTCGCCGTTCGTTCCCGTTGCCGCAGCGAGGTCAAGCGGCGGCTGGAGGCAGCAAGGGGAGAACTCGCGCCTCTTCCTTGGCAGGATGACTGCCGCCGCGCGTTCGCCCAGCTGACCGCGGCACTGGCAGCGAGGGAGGCCTGATATGGGACGACCGTGGGAGATGAGTTGGGAACTGGCCCGTCACCTGTGGCGGGTCCACCGTAGGGCTCGCCGCGGACGGCTGTCCCCGATCGTGCTCATGCTCGAGCCTTTGGAAACGTGCAATCTCCGCTGCGCCGGGTGCGGACGGGTACGGGAGTACGCAGAGCACATGGACGTACGCATGCCTGCAACGGAGGCGCTCACAATCGCCGCCGACGCCGATGCACCGGTGGTGTCGCTCTCCGGAGGGGAACCGCTCCTGCACCCCGAGATCGGGGACATGGTCGGCGGCCTGGTGGAGGACCGCCGGTGGGTGTTCCTGTGCACCAACGGCCTCCTTCTACGCGAACAGCTGGACCGCCTCCCCCGACACCGGAGGCTGTGCCTGGTGGTCCACGTCGACGGAAGCGAAGCCGTCCATGATCAGGTCACCGGTTATGAGGGAGCGTACCGCGAGGTGGAGCAGGCCATCTCTGAGGCCGTGAAACGCGGATTCCGTGTCGCAACTAACACCACGGTGTTCCACGGTTCAGACGTCGGCGATCTCAAAGGCTTGTTCGGGCGCCTCACGGAACTGGGAGTGGAGGGGCTGATGCTGTCGCCGGGGTATGCCTACGAAGCGGTCCCCGAGCGGGAGCTCTTCTTGAACCGGACAGAGTCGCAGCGCATCTTCCGCGACCTTCTCGACCACGGGACAAACCTCCCTCTGTACGACAACCCTTTGTTCCTCGACTTCCTCAAAGGGGAGCGCGACTACCCTTGCTCGGCATGGGCGGTGCCCACCCGCACGGTGCTCGGCTGGCGGCTCCCCTGCTACTTGATCGCCGATCGCCACACGGACGACCTGAGCGAACTCCTGGAGCCGGAGCTTTGGGAGAAGTATGGCCCCGGAAAGGACCCCCGCTGCGCCGGGTGCATGCTCCACTCCGGGTTCGAACCGGCCAGTGCGGTGGACGCAGCTGTGCACCCCTGGAAACTCCTCACGCGGAAGGTGAAGAGATGATCGTGCTCGCCGCCCTGAGAACGGAGCTCTGTTTCGTCCGCGGGCCCCAAGCCTGCGTGGGCCTGCAGGCGCAGAGGTGGCCGGAGGTGTCAGCTCGACTGCGGCGGCGGCCGCCCGCGGCGGCGCTCGTCGTTGGTTTCTCCGGGGGGCTGCGGGCGCAGCTCACCCCAGGGACGCTGATCTTAGCCTCGAGCGTACGAGGCACAGGGGGGCACCACCCTTCTCCGGAGATGCTGGCCCGTGCACAACATGCTCTCCCTGAGGCCGAGGTAGGCCCCATCTGTACGGCGGAGGAGCTGGCTCCCCCGGAACAGAAAGCCCGGCTGGGACTAGACTCCCTGGCAGTGGACCTGGAGTCGGAGCGGCTGGTCCAGGGTCTTGAGGAGCTCTCCGTACCGTGGCTGGCAGTGCGTGTAGTCCTGGACGCCCTGTGGGAGAAGGTGCCCCAGCGGGCTGCTCGCGTGGCTTGGGCGGGGAGAGGGCTGGCCTGCGCCCGACGCCTCGGCGAAGCGGCTCGCCGGTTGGCCCCGGCGCTGGCGGAGGGGGCCCGATGAGTCGCGCTGTGACTGTGGGCAGCGTGCCCATCGGCGGCGGGGCTCCGGTGGCAGTGCAATCGATGACGAACCTCGATATCAGGGATGCCGCTGCCACGGTAGAGCAGGTGTGTCGCCTGCAGGCCGCCGGCTGCGAGATCGTGCGGGTGGCCGTGCCCAGCGCCGCCGCCGCCCGGGCCCTCGCCGCGGTGAAGGCGGAGGTGTCCGTGCCTCTAGTGGCGGACATCCACTACGACCACCGCCTGGCTCTCCTCGCCCTGGAGGCGGGAGCGGACAAGCTGCGCCTTAACCCGGGGAACATCAAGGACCCCCACAAGATAGAGCAGGTAGCCGCAGCGGCTGGGGAACGCGGCGTGCCCATCCGGGTGGGCGTGAACGCAGGATCAGTGGATTCGCGCTTCACCTCCGGCGGGAAGATAACTGCGGCCGGGCTGGTGGAGGCAGCGCTGTGGCAGGTGGAGATCCTGGAAAGGACGGGCTTCGCGGACATCGTCGTCTCCATCAAGGCCCACGAGATCCCCCTCACCGTTGAGGCCAACCGTCTCCTCTCCCGCCGAGTGGACTACCCCTTGCATCTGGGGATCACCGAGTCCGGGCCCGGACTGAGCGGAGTCGTTAGCTCCGCAGTGGGACTGGGAATTCTGCTGTCGGAGGGCATCGGTGACACCATCCGCGTCTCACTGCCCGGCGACCCCGTGGCGGAAGTGGAGGCAGCGTGGGACATCCTGCGCAGCCTCCAGCTCAGACAACGCGGAATCACCTACGTAGTCTGTCCCACCTGCGGACGCACCGGGGTGGACATAGCGGGGATCGCCGAGAGGGTGCGCCGAGAGCTTCACGACGTAACTGAGCCTCTACGAGTGGCGATCATGGGCTGCCCGGTAAACGGGCTGGGAGAGGCCCAACGCGCCGACTTTGCCATCCTCGGCGGCCGCGGAAAGGGAACCCTCTACGCGAACGGACAGGTCGTGCAACCCCAGGTTCCGGGATCTCAGCTCGCCCGAGCGCTTGTCGATCTTATTC
Source organism: Candidatus Acetothermia bacterium (assembly GCA_003562845.1). Lineage (GTDB taxonomy): Bacteria > Bipolaricaulota > Bipolaricaulia > Bipolaricaulales > Bipolaricaulaceae > T3SED10-47. Next base: position 1,064 of record PWTL01000112.1, on the reverse strand, counting down.
GAACGAGGATCGCCGCCGACGCCCCTGGGAAGGCACAAGCGGAGAAGGAGATGCCAAAGGGTTTCCACTGTTCGGCGAACCAAGGAGGTGTCCATGCCTGATCCCAAGCACATGGTGAACAACGTCCAGCAAACGGCAGACGACGACAGGAGGGATGCACACCTCACCCCTCACGCCTCACCCCTCACGCCTCACCCCTCACCCCTCACGCAACTCGACAACGCGCTCAGCCGAGCCGTCGACTGGCTGCTCGACCAGCAGTATCCGGAAGGCTACTGGTGGGGGGAGCTAGAGAGCAACGTGACCATCACTGCCGAACACCTCATGCTCACCCACATCCTGGGCGTGGGTGACCGAAAGCTGTGGGGAGAGATCGCCCGCTACCTCCTCCAGGAGCAGAGGCCCGACGGGACCTGGGCCAACTGGAAGGGCGGTCCGGCGGATCTGTCCACCACGGTGGAGGCCTACACCGCGCTGAAGATGGCTGGAGTGGACCCGGCCTCCGAAGAGATGACACGGGCCAGATGCTGGATACTGGAGCGAGGAGGTGTCCCCAAGGCCCGTGTGTTCACGAAGTTCTGGCTCGCCCTCCTCGGAGAGTGGCCGTGGGAGGCGACCCCTATGCTCCCCCCGGAGCTCGTCCTGTTGCCCCGGTGGTTCCCCGTCAACCTATACTCGTTTGCCTCTTGGGCCCGGGGGACGATCCTCCCCTTGGCTGTCGTGCGGGTGAAGCAGCCCGTGTTCCCCCTGCCCCCGGAGTCGCAGGTCGACGAGCTGTTCCCGGGAGGGAAAGACGAGGCCGAGCACTCCCTCCCCGGGAAGAGCGGGGTGTGGGCCACCGTGTTCCGCGCCGCAGACAGAGTCCTCAGGTTGTGGGAGCGCTCCCCGTGGAAACCCCTGCGCAAGCGCGCCTTGCGGACGCGCGAGGACTGGATCCTCGCCCGCCAGGAGGCAGACGGCTGCTGGGGGGGAATCCAGCCTCCCTGGGTGTACTCTCTGATCGCGCTTGTCACGCTCGGCCATGACCTGGCCAGCCCCCCCGTCCGCCGAGGGCTGGCCGGCTT
>PWTL01000104.1 GCA_003562845.1 Candidatus Acetothermia bacterium | reverse complement strand
GCCTGGGCCACAGCCTCCTCGGGAGACACCGCTCCGGTCGTGTACATCTCGAGGATCAGCCGTTCGTAGCCCGAGCGCCCTCCTACGCGGGTGTCCTCCACCAGGAAGTTCACCCTGTCTACAGGGGAGAAGTCACAGTCGACTGGCACCAACGAAACCGGGGCATCCTCGCGCTTATTGTGATCTGCGTCGTGGAAGCCCAGCCCCGTCTCTACCTCCATCTCCACTTCCAGTCGTCCTCCCTCGCCCAAGGTGGCCACCTTGAGTTCGGGGTTCATGATCTCCACGCCCGTCGGCGTCTCAATCTGCTCGGCTAGCACCTCGCCCTCATCCGAGGCTTCCAAGTTCAATCGGTGCATTTCGCCATCGCTACAGCGGATAGCCAGTGACTTCAAGTTCAATATGATAGTAAGGAGGTCTTCTCGCACTCCCGGGATTGTCTCGTACTCGTGGTACTTCCCCGCGAAGTTGACCCGCACCACTGACGCCCCGGGGATGCTGGACAACAGTACCCTGCGCAAAGCACTGCCCAGGGTGGTGGCATACCCTCTCTCCAACGGCTCCACGGCCAACCGACCGTACGTCGGCTCGGCCTCCAGCCACTCCATTCGCTCCGGAAATACGAACTCGGCCATTTCCCTACCTCGAGTAGAACTCCACAATCAGGTTGACCTCGATGGACTGGTCCAGTTCCTCAAGGTTGGGCTCGCTGGTCACCTGCACCCGCAGTCCCTCCAAGTCCCTGGTCAGCCAAGTCGGCAGTGCTCGTCGTTCGGCGGCCGCCTTCACCTGTTCCCGTAGCCTGTCACGGGACTCCGGCCTCACCTCCACAACATCTCCCTCCTGCACGAGGTGAGATGCAATGTCAGTGTGCCGCCCATTTATCTGGAAATGACCGTGGTTTATGAGCTGGCGAGCCTGATCCCTCGATGAGGCGAACCCGGCACGGTATACAGTGTTGTCCAATCGGCTCTCCAGATACCTCAGTAGCGCCTCACCGGTAACGCCCTTCCAGCCCTTTGCCCTTTCTACATACCTTCGAAACTGGGCCTCCCCCACGCCGTACATTCGCTTGGCCTTTTGCTTCTCCCTGAGGTGAATGGAGAACTGAGTGGGCCGCCGGCGAAACCGACCGTGCTGTCCCGGGGGCTTGGGGCGGCGCGCCATTGCGCACCGGCCAGAAAAGCACCTGTCCCCCTTCAGGAAAAGCTTCACTCCCTCCCGCCGGCAGAGCCTGCACTTCGCGCCCGTGTACCGTCCCATATTCCCTTGCCTCCTAGGAATGTGCCGTCGGGGTCACGTTCTTGACCTCTTCGACCTGTATGCCCGACGATCGCAGAGTCTGCACGGCGGCCTGCCGGCCTGCACCCGTACCGTTCACCGTCACAGTAACCGAGCGGATACCGAAGTCCTTCATATCCCTCACCAGCGCCGAACAGGCCATCTGGGCAGCGTACGGTGTCCCCTTTCGCGAACCCGAGAAGCCCACTGTGCCGGGGGACCTCCACAACACGACGTCCCCGTTGGGGTCGGTCAGTGTGAGAATTGTGTTGTTGAAAGTGGAGTGCACGTGAACCCGTGCGCGATCCAGCTTGATCGCCTTCTTCTTCCTTCGTGCCGCCGTGCGCGCGCGTGCCTTGGCCATGGTCTACCGTCTTTCCTTCTTGCTTCCTGCCTGCGAAGGACGCGGCCCCTTCCAGGTTCGCGCGTTGGCGCGCGTCTTCTGCCCCCTCACGGGCAGCCCCTCCTTCTGTCGTACCCCACGGTAAGCGCCGATGTCCACCAGTCGCTGTATGCTCGCGCGCACCTGCCGGCGCAGATCTCCCTCCACCGGCCGCGCCTCCACGGCCCGCCGCAGAAGCGTTACCTCTTGCTCGGTCAAGTCCATCACCCTGGTATCAGACCCAACGTTGGTCTCCTTCAGGATCTCCCGGGCCCTCGTGCGCCCCACTCCGTAGATGTACGTCAGGGCCACTTCGATGCGCTTCTTGGCCGGCAGGTTCACCCCAGCGATTCTTGCCATTCCTCCCCCTTACCCTTGCCGCTGCTTGTGCTTCGGATCGCGGCATACAACCCGCAGTCGACCGAAGCGCCGTATCACACGGCACTTATCGCATATCTTCTTCACTGAGCTCCGCACCTTCATCCCTGTCTCCTTACGATTCTCGGTACACTATCCGGCCGCGGCTCAGATCATACGGCGAAAACTCGACGATAACACGGTCGCCGGTCACAACCCTGATGAAGTGTCTGCGCATCCTCCCCGAGGTATTGCACAACACCACGTAGCCGTTGTCGAGACGGATCCGAAACATGGAGTCCGGCAGAACCTCCAGAACTTCGCCTCGCACCCGGATCACATCCTTCTTCGCCAATACTCCTCCCAAATCCCCTGCGTTAGAACCTTCGGGCCGTCGGCAGTGACCGCTATCATCTCCTCATAGTGCGCAGATAGTCCTCCGCTCGCTGTCACCGCCGTCCACCCATCGTCCCGGATCATTGCTGGTTCATCATCTGTCTTGGCCATGACCTCCACTGCGGCGACAAACCCGTCCCACAGCTTCGCCCCCTGTCCAGGCGGGCCGAAGTTGGGAATCTGCGGATCCTCGTGGAGTTCCCTGCCAATTCCATGCCCCACAAACTCCCGGACCACGTAAAAGCCACGCCCCCGCACATAGGTACTGATTGCGTGCGACAGGTCCGAGACTCGACCGCCGATTCTAGCGGCCCCGATCGCCTCTTGCAAGGCCCCATGCGTGACATCCATCAGCCGCCGGGCCTCGGTGGACACCTCTCCCACGGGGACAGTGACCGCAGCGTCAGCATAGTACCCCCGACGTACGAGACCCAGGTCAACTGAAAGAATGTCCCCTTCAGCCAATACAGTTCGTTCAGAAGGAATCCCGTGCAGAATCTCTTCGTTCACAGACACACACAGAGAGGCCGGATAGCCGCGGTAACCCAAGAAAGCTGGTTCTGATCCTGCTTCGCGAATCCACTGCTCGGCGAGCCGATCCAACCGCCTTGTGCTCACCCCAGGCTCAGCCCGCAACGCCACTTCCACCAGAATTTCCGCCAGCAGACGCGCGTTCTCCTCCAAAGTAACGAGCTCCCGATCGGTCTTCAGCTTAAGCATTCCCCAGCGCGCTCAACGCCTGAGTGTACACGTCATCGGGCGACCTGGAGCCGTCAACACGCACCAGGATACCCTTCTTCTCGTAGTATTCCACCAAAGGAGCTGAGTCCTTCAGGTACACGTCGTACCGACGAGCGATCACCTCGACCGTGTCGTCCGGACGCTGGTACAGTTCTCCTCCACAGCGATCGCAGCGGCCGTCCTCCGCCGGAGGCTTCGTGAGCAGGTTGTAGTTCGCCCCACACTCCTTGCACACCCGCCGCGAGGATAGCCTCCGGACAACTTCGTCACGGGACAGCTCAAGGAAAAGCCCCGCGTCCACCGCGGTGTACTCCTCCAACCCCTCAGCCTGGGCCCGAGTACGGGGGAAACCGTCCAACAGCACCCCTCGAGGACCCGTCAGTCTTCCCCCCACCATGTCCAATATGAGCTGATCGGGAACCAGTTCCCCTCCGTCCATGTACTTCTTGGCCTCCCGCCCCAGGTCGGTTCCCCGGGCGACCTCATCTCTCAACATGTCCCCGGTTGAAAGGTGAACCAAGTCCAGCTTATCGGCCAACCTTTCGGCCAAAGTTCCCTTTCCCGATCCTGGCGGGCCCAGCAACACCACGGCCTTCATCCAGCTCTCCTTCCGAGAAACCCTGTCCCCTTGACCAGAGATTCGTACTGCCGCATCACCAAGTGCGCTTCGATCTGCATCAGTGTGTCAATCCCCACACCCACCAAAATGAGAAGGGAAGTGCCTCCCAGATGGAAACCTCGGATACCCGAGACGGCAGTGAAAATAAACGGCAACACCGCCACAAACGACAGGAATGCGGCTCCTACCAGCAACAGTCGGCCGCTGACCTTGGACAAGTACTCCGCCGTAGGCTGTCCCGGTCGCACGCCGGGGATGAAACCGCCAGACTCCCGCAAGTTCTTGGAAATATCAGCCGGGTCGAACACGAGAGAAGAGTAGAAGTACGTAAAGAAGAAGATCAACGCCACATAGGCCACCAGATAACCGATGCTCCCCGGCTCCACAAAACGCTGCAGCCAAGTCAAACCCGGAACCCATGTGGCGATCGAGCTGGGCAGGGTGAGGAGGGCCGAGGCGAAGATGATGGGGATCACTCCCCCCTGGTTCACCCGCATCGGAAGGTGCGAGGTGTGCCCGCCGTATACTCGCCGGCCGGAAGTCCTCTTGGCATACTGGATGGGGATCTTCCTCTGTCCCTGCTGCACTACCACAGCCCCAGCGATCACCGCCACGAACACCACGATCAGCCCCACTCCCCACAACGGCGATACTGCGCCTTCGGAGATCTCCAGATAGGTTTGCGTGAGCTGCGCGGGGAAACGAGCCACAATACCGGCCATGATGATCATGGACACACCATTTCCGATGCCGTTCTCCGTGATCCGCTCGCCGATCCACATCAGGAAGATGGTGCCCGTCGTCAGCGCGATAATGGACGTCAGAAAGAACCACACCATCGGTATGCCCGGGTGCACCAGCCCTTCTCGTACGACCAAGAAGCTCATCGCATAAGCTTGGACCAGTGCCAACCCCACCGTAGCCCAGCGTGTGTACTGGGTCAGCTTGCGCCGCCCTTCGCGCCCTTGTTGCTGCAGGGCCTTTAGCTTGGGGAAAACGGGGATCAGAAGGGAGAAGATAATCGAGGCGTTGATGTAGGGGATGACCCCGAGAGCAAACAGCGAGAACTCCTGTAGCGCGCCCCCGGTGAACATGCCGATGAAGTCGAACAACCCTTCGCCGAACAGCCCTCGCAACGCCTCTCCCACCAACTCCGTGTTCACTCCCGGGACCGGTATGTGTGCTCCGAGGCGAAACACCAGCAACATCCCAATCGTGTACAGGATCCGCTTACGCAGCTCCTCGACGGCGAACATCGTGCGGAGACGGTCCAGCACCTTAGACCTCCTCCGCCACACCGCCGGCAGCGGTGATCTTGTCCCGGGCGACAGTACTGAACCGATTGGCCTTCACTGTAAGCGCCTTGCTGATCGCGCCCCGACCCAAGATCTTGAGGCCGCCCTTGGGATCACGCACGACTCCCCGGCTCATAAGCTTCTCCAGGGACACCTCTTCCCCTTCTTCGAATCTGCTCTCCAGCTCCTCTACGTTAACCACCGCGTACTCCACCCGAGTAGGGTTCTTGAACCCCCGCTTGGGGAAACGCATCCAGATCGGCGTCTGCCCTCCCTCAAACGCGGGACTCTGCTTGACCCCGGAGCGGGAGCCTTGCCCCTTGGTGCCGCGTCCCGACTCATGCCCACCACGGCCGGAGCCATATCCTCTTCCCACTCGCTTTCTCCGTTTGGTGCTCCCCGGGCGAGGCGTTAGGTCATCCAGCCTGAGCATCTTCCTCCACCTCCACAAGGTCTTCCACGGACTTGCCCCTGCGCTCGGCCACTGACTCGACAGGTTCTGATTGGCTGAGCCCCAACGCCGTCGCCCGGGCCAGGTTCAACGGCGTATTCGTTCCCAACGACTTCGTCAAAATATTGTCCACCCCAGCCAATCGGCACACGGCTCCTACAGTCCTGCCGGCTATAACCCCCGTCCCGGGATACGCTGGCTTCAGCAACACCCGCGACGCCTTGAACACGCCCAGCACCTCGTGGGGAATTGTTCCCTTGACCAGAGACACTCGGACCATGCTCTTGGCCGCATCGCGGATAGCCTGCTGGATCGCTTGAGGGATCTCCACAGACTTCCCGAAACCAACGCCCACGTGCCCCTGCCGGTCACCTACCACAGCCACCACACGGAACCGCAGGCGCTTCCCGCCCTTTGTCACCTTGCCCACGCGGCGGATCTCGATGACCTCGTTCGCCAGGTCTTCCGGGTTGATTTTGACCCTCACAGGATCAACCCCTCCTCTCTGGCCGCGTCGGCCAGTGCCTTGAGTTTGCCATGGTATGGGTATCCCCCACGGTCGAACACCACCTGCTCCACTCCGGCAGCCCGAGCCCGCCGAGCCACAAGCTGCCCCACAAGGCGGGATGCCTCAACCGTGGGCGCTGTCACCTGCCCCCGTATCTCCTCGGCCAAGGTGGAAGCACTGGCAATCGTGTGTCCGCGTTCGTCGTCCACGATCTGGGCATACACATGTTTGAGCGATTTATATACCACCAGGCGCGGCCGCCGAGCAGAGCCCCGTATCCTCCGCCGCAACCGGGCGTGCCTTGTTTGACGCTGCTTCTCTCTCGTTCCCTTCGTCGCCGTAGGCATCACTTCACCCCTACTTTGCCTGCCTTGCGCACAACGTCCTCATCTCTGTAGCGAACGCCCGTGCCCCGATAAGGCTCCGGCGGCCTGAACCGGCGTATGTGCGCGGCCACCTGGCCGACTTTCTGTTTGTCCACCCCCGACACCGCAACTCGGGTGTTGTCCGGGACCTCTACCTCTACCCCGTCGGGGACCTCGTAGCGGACTGGATGTGAATAACCCAACTCCATGACCAGCGTTCGTCCTTCCAGCCGTGCCCGGTAACCAAGGCCCCTGAGCTCCAAGTCGCGGCGCCACTTGTGCGTCACTCCATGTACCATGTTGGCGATGAGCGCCCGGTACAACCCATGACGCGACCTGTGGACCGTTCGCTCCCCGCAGCGAGATACGTGCAGTGCCCCGCCCTCCAACTCGACGGACACGAACTGCTGTTCATATCGCTGCTCCAACGTACCATGCGGCCCTTTGACCAGCACACGGCCTTCGTGCAGCTCAACCTGCACGTCTTCGGGCACAGGGATGGGACGCTTGCCGATCTTGGACATACCTAGTCACCTCACCATATCTCGCAGACGATCTCCCCGCCCAGGTTGCGTCGTCTTGCCTCCCGGCCGGTCATAAGGCCCTGGGAGGTCGACACCACGCACACTCCCAGTCCTGCGCGGGTGTTGGGTATCTCATCGGCCCCTGCATAGACCCGCCGGGCCGGGCGACTAACGCGGCGCAGCCCACCGATCGCCAAACGTCGCTCTCTGGTTCCCAGCTGCTGATACTTGAGCACTACACGCAGCTCGGGGAAGGACTCTCTTTCCTCTACCTCATAGCTTTCTACATATCCTTCCTCGACCAAAATACGAGCGATTTGCTCCTTCATCTTCGACGAGGGTAGCCGCAGCTCCTGGTGCCCCCGCTGACCCGCGTTGCGTATCCTGGTCAGCATGTCGGCGATCGGATCGTTGACTGTCACCACACCCTCCTTACCAACTCGCCTTCTTCACGCCGGGTATTTCGCCGTCCAAAACCATTTTTCTGAAACAAAGACGGCACAACCCGTAATCGCGTATGTATCCCCGCGGCCGCCCGCACAGCTGACACCGGTTGCGGTGCCGGACAGCGTACTTGGGCTTCCTCATGGACTTCAACACCAGCGCCTTCCGCGCCATATCTGCCCTCCTAACCCTCGCGGAACGGACAGCCCAAGCTGCGCAACAGCGCCTCCGCTTCCCGGTCCGTGTCCGCCGTGGTGCATATGGTGATGTCCATCCCCTGAGTGCGCACGACGTCGTCGTAGGTCACCTCGGGGAACACCAGCTGCTCCGGTAGCCCCAGGGTATAATTACCCCGGCCGTCGAATGAGTCCCTGGACACACCCTTGAAGTCCCTGATTCCGGGAAGCACCACGTTGAACAACCTATTCAGAAACTCGTATGCCTTCACCCCACGCAAGGTGACCTTGCACCCAATGGCATCCCCCTCCCGAATGCGGAAGTCGGATACCGAACGGCGGGCTCGGGTCACCACTGGCTGCTGCCCGGAAAGCGCCCTCAAGTTCTTGACCGCTCCTTCCAGCACCTTGGGGTCGTCGTCCTTGCCCACACCCATGTTCACCACGATCTTCGCCACTCGGGGCACCTGCATGCGGTTGGTCAAGGCCAGCTCCTGCTGGAGCCTCGGCACAAACTCGTCTCTGTATCTCTCGTAGAGCACTATCTTCCTCACTCAAAAGAAGCGCCACACTTGCGACAGCGGCGCATCTTCGTCCCTTCAACCATCGCCACGCCAACCCGCGTGGGCACCCCGCAATCGGGACACACCACCGCCACGTTCGACTCGTGCAGCGGCGCTTCCCGCTCTATGATGCCCGGCTGCCGCACCGTTTGGGTCGGCCGTTGGTGCTTGGTCATCATGTTCACACCTTCCACCAGCACGCGATAAGTGTCCCGGTAGACCCGGAGCACCTTCCCCATCTTGCCGCGGTCCTCTCCGGCGATCACCTTCACTTGATCGCCCTTTTTCACCTTGCGCATCTCGCCTCCTACACCACCTCGGGCGCCAGAGAGATGATACGCATCATCCCCTTGTCCCTAAGCTCACGGGCCACAGGCCCAAATACCCGCGTCCCTATCGGTTGCAGGTTCTTGTCCACCAGCACCAGGGCGTTCTCGTCAAAGCGGACCGTGCTCCCGTCCGCCCTCTTGTAGGGCATTCGGCTGCGCACAATCACCCCTCTGACCACGTCGCCTTTGGTGAACTCCGAAGTGGCGATCCTCTTCCGTACAGAACCGACGACAATATCTCCGATCTGCCCGCGGCGGCGCTTCCCCTGAACCGTAATGCACCGCACTTCCTTCACCCCGGTGTTGTCCGCGATAGTGAGCATGGTCCGTGCCAGGATCATGGTTAGCCCTCCGAGCGTCGCACAACTTCCACCAGCCGCCAACGCTTCAAGCGCGACAGCGGCCGGGACTCCTGGATCCGCACCATGTCCCCGACGCGGGCCTCTCCACCCTCATCATGCACGTAGTACTTGGTCCGGCGCCGCACGTACTTGTGGTAGCGGGGATGCAACAAGCGACGGTCCTCCACCACCACCAACGTCTTGGCCATGCGGTCGCTGACCACCCGACCGACCCTCTCTTTACGCACGGCCCTTCCTCCCTCTTTCAGGCGCGCTACCCTGAGTGCGCTCCCGCAGCACGGTTAGCGCCCGAGCCAAATCGCGCCGGGTCTTGGTGATCTCCGCTGTGTTTTGCAGCTCCCCCGATGCGTGCTGAAACCTCAAGTTCATATACTTGCGCTTCCAATCACGTACCCGCTGTTCCAACTCTTCGCTCGACAGGTCTCTGAGTTCCGTGGCCCTCATCTTTCCCCTCCGAAGTGGAACTTGGCCTTCAACCGGGTGGGGATGGGTAGCTTGTAGCTCACCAACCGATGAATGCGCTTGGCCTCGTCCTGGGAGACACCGGCAAACTCAAACAGCACGTTTCCCGGCCGGACCACGGCGACCCAGTTCTCCACATTGCCCTTACCTTTGCCCATCCGGGACTCGGCCGCCTTCTTTGTGTACGGTTTGTCGGGGAAGATTCGAATCCACACCTTTCCCCGGTGTGTGGCTCGGGCCAAGGTAGTCCGCGCGGACTCAATCTGCTGACGGGTGATCCATGCCGGCGCCAGGGACTGAATGCCGAATTCGCCAAACGCCACCTCGGTTCCGCGGCTGGCCACACCTCTCCGACGGCCGCGATGTTGCTTTCTGTACTTCGTTCGCTTCGGAAACAGAAGTGGCATGTTCAGCTCACCTCATCACTTCGCGCTCTCGGAGACCAAATCTCCCCACGGAACACCCATGCCTTTACTCCGATCACGCCGTACTTGGTCATCGCCTCAGCTAGGCCGTAGTCCACATCTGCTCGCAGCGTCTGCAAGGGGACGCGCCCCTGCTTCATCTCCACTACACGCGAGAGCTCAGCCCCCCCGAGCCTCCCGGAGATGCGTATCTTCACCCCTTGCGCCCCGGCAGACATGACCCGTCTGATGGTCTCCTTCATAGCCCGGTAAGGGTTTATCCGGTTCTCGATCTGAAAAGCCACGTCCTGGGCCACCAGAGGCGCCTCGAGCTCAGGCCGCTCTACTTCCATAACCCCAATGCGCACCTGACGCCCCGTCATCTGCGACAGCTCGGCCTGGAGCTTCTCAATCTCACTGCCGCCCCGGCCGATGATGATCCCCGGGCGAGCCGCCCGTACAGTTACCAACACGCGATCCTGCACTGCGCGCTCCACCTGCACCTCCGCCACGCCGGCACCGCGGTACGTTTTGCGAATGAGTAGACGGATCTTCCGATCCTCTCCCACGTACTCGGGTACCAGAGAGTTGGCGGCGAACCAATTAGAACGCCACTTCCTCAGCACCCCTACTCGAAATCCCACGGGATGTGTCTTCTGGCCCATCAGTCCTCCCTCTCGGCCACGGCGATGGTAATGTGGGACAACTTGCGGCGCATGATGTCCGCCCTGCCGAAGGCCCGCGGCTTTAGGCGCCGCATTCTAGGACCTTCGTCCACCCACACCTGCCTTACCCACAGGCGATCGGCGTCCATCTCGTAGTTCTGTTCCGCATTGGCAACCGCCGAATTCAGTATTTTGCGCATAATACGCGCCGCCTTCTTCGACGAGTAGGCGAGACTCTTCCGGGCTTCCTCTACCGGCCTGCCGCGAATCTCATCGGCCACAAGTCGACACTTGAGAGGGGACACTCGCACAAAGCGCCCCCGCGCCACTGCCTCCCTCATCCCTGCCTCCATAATCACTTAAGCGGCGGCGCCGACTTCTTCCGCATGCCACCATGGCCCCGGAAGGTCCGCGTTGGGGCAAACTCGCCCAGACGGTGCCCGATCATGGCCTCGGTGATGTACACCGGCACCATATGCCGACCGTTATGCACCCTGATCGTCATCCCCACCATCTCCGGGATGATCATTGACGCCCGGGACCAAGTTTTGATCTCCGTCAGCTCGCCCCGCTTATGACGCTGCACCTTCCTCAGCAGCTTTGGGTGCACATAGGGTCCCTTGTTCTTTGACCGCGCCATCGCTACTTCCTCCTCTTTACGATCCACGCATCGCTGGGCTTGTGCCGTCTGCGCGTCTTGCGCCCGCCTTTGGCCAACCAGCCCCAAGGGGACTTGGGCGCCCGGCCCTCACCGCTGCGTCCCTCGCCGCCCCCGTGCGGGTGGTCGGCAGCGTTCATCGCCGTCCCCCGCACCGCCGGCCGGAACCCCAAGTGTCGCCTCCGACCAGCCTTTCCGTGCTTGATGTTCTTGTGATCGGGGTTGCTCACACTGCCGATCGTGGCCATACAGTCCAGGTGGAACTGCCTCATCTCCCCAGACGGCAGTCTCAACGTCGCCCTGTCGCCCTCCTTGCTGAGCACCTTCACCTCAGTGCCGGCAGCACGGGCAATCTTTCCCCCGGAACCGGGAGTGAGTTCCACGTTATGCACCGTAGCCCCCACTGGGACCCGCCGCAACGGCATCGCGTTGCCCGGCCTGGGCTCAGCGGTCTTCCCCGCCTCCAGCACGTCCCCTATCCTCACCTCGAATGGAGACAGCACGTAGCGCTTCTCACCATCGGCATAGTGAAGCAGGACAATCCAGCTCGACCGATTGGGGTCGTACTCCTGCGACACCACTGTTGCCGGCACGCCCCACTTGTCCCGGCGGAAGTCTACGAGCCGGTAACGTCGCTTTGTCCCTCCGCCACGGTGGCGCACGGTTACTCTTCCTTGCGCATTCCGTGCCGAGCGTCGCTTGTGCTTCACCAGCAGAGACTTCTCCGGCCTCCTCTTGCTGAGATCGCTAAACTCCGGCAGGACTCCGTGCCGTTGCCCCGGGGTCACCGGTCGTCGTTTCTTCATCGGCATTCCATCACCCCACTAGATCGATCCTGTGCCCGGGTGCCAGCTTGACCACCGCTCGCTTCTCCCCGCTAGTGCGACCGTGTCGTCGGTCCATCCTTGTCCGGCGCGGTTTTCCCGGGCGGCGAAGTGCCCACACCTTCTGCACCTTCACCTCGAACATCTCCTCTACGGCCTGCCGGATTGCCACCTTGCTGGCGCCGGGCCTGACGGCAAACGTGTACTTCCCGTCCTCCATTTCACGCCACGACTTCTCCGTGAGAACCGGTCGCAACAGAACATCCTCAGGATGGACACCTGCACTAGCTTTCATCGTTCATCCTCCCGGCGAGCTCCTGCACCCCGGCCACAGTCACCAACAGCCCGTCGTGCGCCAACACCTGATACGCGTTAACGGACACCGCACGAGCACAACTGACACCAGGGATGTTGGACAAAGACTTGACCACCGGCACTTGATACTCCTCAGAAGAAACCACCACAAGAAGCTTCTCCGGGCAGCCCAACCTGCGCAGCACCTCCAGCGCGGCCTTCGTGTGCGGCCTGTCGAACCCCAGCCGGTCCACCAGCCACAAAGCGCTTTCACGATATCGCCCAGACAGTGCCGACACCAACGCCCCCCGCCGCATGCGTTTGGGCAGTCGCAGGCGCCGCGGCCCCGGTACGGGACCGAAGGTCACCCCACCATGCCGCCACAGAGGAGAGCGAATAGTCCCATGCCGCGCACGGCCCACACCCTTCTGCCGCCAGGGCTTTCGTCCCCCCCCGGCGACCTCGGCTCGCGTCCGGGTCGACGCTGTGCCCTGCCGTTGGTTCTGCAAGTACACCCGCACCGCCCGGTACAGAAGATCCTCGTTCACCTCGGCGCCAAACAGCTTCTCAGGCACCTCAGTGCGTTCCGGATCCGCGTCCAGGGCAGCGAAACGATACAGATTCGCTTCAAGCATCGTTCTTCCTTATCTTCAGCAGTCCCTTCGTATGACCGGGCACCGACCCTCTGACGACCAGAAGCCCGCGTTCCGCGTCCACCTTCAGCACTTCTACATTGCGCATCGTTACCCGCTCGGCACCGAAATGACCCGGCATACGCTTGCCCTTCATCACCTTGCGCGGACCTGTGGGACCAGCAGTGCCCGGCCGCCGAATCATCTTGTGCCCGTGCGACTTGGGCCGAGAGCTGAACCCATGACGTTTGATCGTCCCCGCAAACCCGCGCCCTTTGGAGGTACCCGTAACGTCCACCCGATCCCCTTCAGAAAACGCGTCAACACCCACCTCTTGGCCGACTGCATACTGGCCGGGGTCGGAAACCCGCGCTTCGTACAGGTGCCGCCGGGGAGCCACTCCAGCCTGGGCAAACTGTCCCCGTACCGGCGCCGACACTCTCCGCTCTTTCACCTGTCCATAGCCCAGCTGCAAAGCGCCGTATCCGTGGCTCTCGGGCTCTTTGACCTGCACTACAACCGATGGTTCCACCAGCACCACCGTGACCCCCACGGCACGGCCCTGGCCGTCGAACCACTGCGTCATGCCTACCTTCTTGCCCATAAGCGCCAGCCCCATTGGATCCCCCTAAAGCTTGATCTCGATGTCTATTCCGGTGGGAAGCTCGACCTCCATCAACGCGTTGATTGTTTCAGAGGTAGGTTCCCGTATGTCGATCAGCCGCCGGTGCACCTTGCGCTCGAAGTGCTCCATTGAGCGCTTGTCCACGTGAGGGGACCGGAGCACGGCGTATAGCCGCCGGGCGGTAGGAAGTGGGATCGGCCCCGCAACCTTAGCCCGCGTACTCCGGGCGGTATCGACCAACTTCCGCACAGCAGCATCCACCAGTTCGTGATCGTAGCTTTGCAGCTTGATCCTGATCTTCTCCCTTGCCATATCCGTATCCCCTGCTCCTTAACACCTCACGCGCGGTCTCCTCCGGGACCACATCATAATGGGCCACTCGAAGAGAACACGTCGCCCTTCCCTGAGTGAGCGAACGCAGTTGAGTTGCGTACCCGAAGGTCTCAACCACCGGAATGGTAACCCGCACACTTTCCACGGGTCCCCTGGTAGCGATCTTGTGGATCTGTCCTCTTCGACGTCCCAGATCCGAAACGACCTCTCCAAGGTACTCGCCGGGCGTGATTATATCACCCACTGCCACGGGTTCCAACAGAATCATCCCTGCTCGCTCCAAACCTCTCCTCACCGCCTGCGTGGCGCAGGCCTCGAAGGCGAATTCGCTGGACTCCACAGGGTGAAACGAGCCGCCCACCACCTCTACTGCCACATCCGTGACCGCGAACCCCCCCAGCGGACTGCTGCCCAGCGCCCCTCCGGCGCCGCGTTGAGCAGCCTCTACGTACTCCCGGGGCAGTTCATCGTTCCCCACATCTGCCGACACTGACACTCCGCGGCCCCGCGGCAACGGAGAAAGTCGCAGACGTACCTTGGCATACTGCGCACGCCCACCCAGGGTCCGCGAGTATTCCTCCTCTACATCAGCAGCGGATGCGGCAGTCTGTTTGTAGGCCACCTGTGGCCGCCCCACCCGGTGCTCGACCCCGAACTCATCCTGCACCCGTCTCAGCTGCACTTGGATTTGCAGCTCCCCCATTCCTCCTACCAGGAGTTGCCCCGTGCCTTCGTCCTCCACGATCTGAAAGGTGGGGTCCTCTTGGGCGATTCGTTCCAGAGACTGCCGCAGTTTCCCTTCCTCAGCCTCCGAACGGGGCTCCACCGCAGAGAACACCACGGGCTCGGGAAACACTATCCTCTCCAACACCACCGGGCGTTCCTGCGCACACAACGTATCTCCGGTAAGGACCTGTTCGGATGTTATGACCCCTACAATGTCCCCAGCCCACGCCGCCCCCAATCTCTCGCGCCTGTTCGCGTGCAGCCTAAACAACCTCACTATGCGAACTCGGCGGCCGGAGTCAGCGTTCAATACCACTTCTCCCTCCGAGATCCGGCCGGAATAGATCCGCGCGTACAGCAATCTGTCCGCATAAGGATCAGCAGCAACCTTGAACACCAACGCCGCCAACGGCTCGCTCGCATCTGCCCTGCACTGTACGACTTGCGTACTGTCCGGGGGGTGCCCCTCCACCGGCGGAACCTCGGGCGGTGCCGGTAGATACCTCACAGCTGCGTCCAACACCGGCTGTACTCCCACGTTGCCCAAAGCGCTGCCGCCGAGCACGGGCACCGCCCGACGCTGCACCGTCAACTCGCGCACCACATCGTGGATCTCCTGTTCCGAAAGCGGTGTTCCGGCTAGGTACTTCTCGGCAAGGGAGTCCGAGTGGTCGGCAAGCCGTTCCAAAAGCGTCTCCCGCCACTGGCTGAACGGATCCCGGAGTTCCTCGGGCAGAGCCCTGTCCGCAAAGCGCAAGCCCCGCGACTCCGCGTCCCACTCCAGAAGCTTCCCCGTCACAACGTCAACCAGGCCCAGCAGACGCCCGTCCTTGTCCTTCCAGGGGAACATGAGCACCAGCGGGACGACTCCCAACCGCTCTTCCATCATCGCCACGGTGCCCGCGAAGTCTGCCTCACCACGGTCCAGCTTGTTGACAAAGGCCACGCGGGGCACCTTGTACCGATCAGCTTGGTGCCACACAGCCTCAGACTGAGATTCCACTCCCTCCACGCCGGAAAAGACCACCACTGCACCGTCGAGCACGCGCAACGACCGCTCTACCTCGACGGTGAAATCAACGTGGCCGGGAGTGTCGATCAGGTTTACCTGGTATCCGTTCCAGGTGACCGTGGTTGCCGCTGCGGTGATGGTGATGCCCCGCTGCCGTTCCTGAGACATCCAGTCCATCTCCGTCGTTCCTTCGTGAACCTCTCCCATACGGTGGATCCTGCCACTGTAGTAGAGAACACGTTCGGACAGAGTGGTTTTTCCCGCATCGATGTGCGCGACGACCCCGATGTTCCGGACCTTGTGAATGTCGTACGCCGGTCCGTCCATGGGCAAACCCCTACGGGGACCCGCTCACCAACGGTAGTGTGCGAAAGCGCGGTTGGCCTCCGCCATACGGTGAGATTCCTGTTTTTTGCTAAACGCACGCCCTTCGCCACGCGCGGCCTCGGAGATCTCCGCGGCCAACCGCTCGGGCATAGTGTACTCCGAGCGTCCCCTGGCGGCAGTAGCCATCCACCGCAGCGCCAACATGGCCTGCCGGCTCTGAGGGACCTCGAACGGCACCTGATAGGTGGCACCTCCCACACGGCGGGAACGTACTTCCAGCTTGGGCATGCAGCTTTGCACAGCCTTGAT
>PWTL01000053.1 GCA_003562845.1 Candidatus Acetothermia bacterium | reverse complement strand
GGGACAAGGACCTCACCTATGCCGCCCCATTGCGTGTCATGGCGAGGTTACACTCCGACGGCAAGCTGGCGCGGGAAACAGAGCTCTACCTGGTGGACGTGCCGCTGATGACCCCGCGGGCCACGTTCATCATTAACGGCACGGAGAACGCTTTGGTCAACGAGCTCACGCGATCACCGGGGCTGTACATAACCCGCGAGGAGCCGCACCTGTATCGAGCTCACTTCCTGCCTGAATTGGGGGCGTGGCTGGAGGTGGACCTGGACGTGCGCCGCTGGACGGCGCGGGCAAATCTGGACCGGAGGGGTAAGGTTCCGGTTACTGCGCTCCTCAGGGCTCTGGGGTTGGAGAGCCAGGACATACTGACCCGTTTCTCGGTGGTTGTCCCCGGTGAGGAGCTGCCGGATAGGGTGGCCGAGTGGCGGGCAGCTGTGTTGGCTGAGCGGCTGGAAGTTGGAGATGAGACGTGGGATGTGGGCACGGAGGTTACGTCACAGAAGGCACAGACCCTGGCGCGTTCGGGTAGAGCTGAAGTGCGATTGGTTCATCCGGCGATAAAGAAGTCAATGGATGAGGACAAGACCACCACACAGGAAGACGCGGTGCGCTTCATCTACTACAAATTCCGGCCGAGTGACCGACCGGCCCTGGGCCAGATGTTGGACTACCTTAAGAACTTGTACTTCAGTCCTGAGTCGTACCGGTTGACTCCTATAGGGCGGTTCAAGCTCAATCGGAAGCTGGGGTTGACAAGAGAGGAAGTGCACCTGACGCCGGACGACATCGTGCAGGCGGTGGAGCTGTTGCTCAGGGCTCCGGATGATCCGCAGGTTCTCGATGAGAAGGATCACCTGGGGAACAAACGTGTACGCCTGCCGGGGGAGCAGGCGCAGGGAGCGCTGCGGGCGGGTTTGCTGCGCATGGTGCGTATCGCTCAGGACAAGCTGTCGCGCTACGATCCAGAGGACAAGGATGCAATCCGCAAGATCGTATCAGCTCGGACGGTGCAAGCGGCGATCAACACGTTGTTCTACACGGGACGGCTCAGTCAGTTTTTGGAGCAAACCAACCCGCTGGCGGAGCTCACGCACAAGCGGAGGTTGTCCGCCTTGGGCGGAGCTGCCTCTGCCCGCCGGGCGAAGATCGAAGTGCGTGACGTGCACCCGTCGCACTATGCACGCATATGCCCCATTGAGACCCCTGAGGGGCAGAACATTGGTCTGATCACTTCCATGGCCGTCTATGCACGGGTAAATGAGTACGGATTCCTGGAGGCACCGTACGTCAGGGTGAAGAGCGGCCGGGTGACCAAACAGTTGGAGTACCTCAT
Organism: Candidatus Acetothermia bacterium; assembly: GCA_003562845.1. Taxonomy (GTDB): domain Bacteria; phylum Bipolaricaulota; class Bipolaricaulia; order Bipolaricaulales; family Bipolaricaulaceae; genus T3SED10-47. The sequence continues at coordinate 14,897 of PWTL01000053.1, read as the reverse complement.
GGCTGACGATGAGGAGCATTACCGCATCGCCCCGTCCACTGTCGAGGTGGACGAGAAGGGCAAGTTGCTCGGCGATCGCGTCCCCGTGCGCACGGGCCGAGAGCAGGTCGTGTATGCCGCGCCGGAAGAAGTGGACTTCATAGAGGTATCGCCGCGCACCATAGTCGGGGCGTCGGCGTCCCTGATCCCCTTCCTGGAGCATGATGACGCCAACCGGGCGTTGATGGGGGCGAATATGCAGCGCCAGGCGGTGCCCTTGCTTCGTCCTGAGGCCCCTGTTGTGGGGACGGGAATGGAAAGCAAAGTGGCTCGCGACTCGGGCTCAGTGGTGCTGGCCGAGGAGGACGGCGCAGTCGAGGTTGCAGACGCGCAGAAGGTTGTGGTGAGGGGCCGTAAGGGAACGCGCTCGTACAGGTTGCTCAACTTTGAGCGCTCCAACCAGGACACCGCGCTGCACCAGCGTCCCGTAGTCCACCGAGGAGACAAGGTAAAGCGCGGCGAGGTCCTTGGCGATTCCTTGTCCACCGTGGGGGGAGAGCTGGCGATGGGGACCAACGTTCTGGTCGCCTTCATGCCCTTCGAAGGGTTCAACTACGAGGATGCCATCGTGGTCTCCGAGCGGTTGGTGCGCGAGAACATGATGGACTCTATCCATGTGCAGGAGTTCGAGGTCCGCGCCGAAGAGACCAAGCTGGGGCCGGAAGAGATCACCGGTGATATCCCCAATCTGTCCAAGGAAGACCTCCGCAACCTGGACGAGCAGGGGATAGTTCGAGAAGGGACGGAAGTCCACTCGGGAGACGTGCTCGTGGGGAAGATCACTCCTAAGGGAGAGGCTGAACCAACGCCGGAGGAGAAGATCTTCCGTTCCATCTTCGGTGAGCGAATGCGCAACTACCGCAATACGTCGTACAAGATGCCTCCGATTACTGGAACGGGAACAGTGATCAGGGTGAAGCGCTTTTCCCGCGCCGCAGGGGACGAGCTGGACGCGGGCATCAACGAGCTGGTGAAGGTGTATGTGGCCCAACGGAGACAGATCGCGGTAGGAGACAAGCTCGCCGGACGCCACGGCAACAAGGGAGTGATCTCCAAGGTGCTGCCTGTGGAAGAGATGCCGTTCCTTCCCGACGGAACGCCGGTAGACGTGGTGTTGAACCCGTTGGGAGTGCCGTCGCGGATGAACTTGGGGCAGATCTTCGAGGCGAACCTCGGTTGGGCCGCGCAACTGCACGGCCAGACCGTGGCCTGCCCGGTATTTGATGGACCGGACGAAGTGCGCATCCTCAAGGAGATTTCCGAGGCCCATAAGGAGTACGGGCTGGATGACGGTACGCATGGAGATGGCAAGGTAGTGTTACGTGATGGGCGGACCGGCGAGCCGTTCAAGAGCCGGGTCACGGTGGGTTCGATGTACCTTTTGAAGCTGGAGCACATCGCCGCCGACAAGATCCACGCCCGGGCCACTGGACCTTATGCGCTCATCACCCAACAGCCGTTGGGCGGAAAGGCCCAGTCGGGCGGGCAGCGGTTGGGGGAGATGGAGGTCTGGGCACTGGAGGCGTATGGTGCGGCTGCGCTGCTTCAGGAAATGCTCACCGTCAAGAGCGACGATGCCAAAGGGAGAGTGCAGCTGTACAAGGCAATCCTCCGCGGCGAGGACTTTCCCAAGCCGGGAATTCCTGAGTCGTTCAAGGTTCTGTGGAGGGAGCTGCAATGTCTGGCTCTCTCGCCCAAGGCCTTTGACGGCCAGGGACGTGAGCTGGACATCCTGTAGCCGAAGGCAATGACCACCGAACGGGCAGCGGGGTTCATTTTGTACCGTGACGCTGACCGACGGCGTGAGTACCTTATCGTCAAGAACAGGGGCGGGGGGGCGTGGGGGTTCCCCAAGGGGAGACTGGAGGCGGGAGAGGTTCCCCAGGCGGCCGCCCGACGCGAGGTCGAGGAAGAGGTAGGCATCACTGATCTTGAGCCGGTATCGGGCTTTAGGGAGGTGCTTCGCTATAGCTTTCGCCGGGGGGGAGACACGGTAGACAAGAAGGTCGTCTTGTTTTTGGCGCGGACTGACGAGTTAGGGGAGGCCCTTCCCGGGGAGATTCAGGAGATTGTCTGGCTTCCCTACGGGGAGGCCCTGACGCGCCTCACTCATGCGGAACAGAGAGAACTGCTGAAGCGGGCTGAGGCCGTGCTACTGGGCAGTGAACCTGGGCGCGCGGGCTGAGCCGGGCTGGCCGACGTCGGCTTGAGCTGGGGGAGATGTGGACTGGATTGCACTTGTGATCTCTTCAGCGATATTTGTCGCCACCTATGCCCTCATGTTCTCTGCGCGGGTGCACCGTACTGTGGCCGCCTTGGCGGGGGCGGTGGCGATGATGGTGGCGGGCACCTGGGCGGGTTTCTTCCCTGTGGAGCGAGCTTTGGAGCATGTGGATACGGACACAGTCTGGCTCCTGTTCGGGATGATGGTGATCGTCGGCTTGTTGCGGCGGACCGGATTCTTCCAGTATGTGGCGGTGGGCGCGGCGAAGCTGGCCAGAGGGAGACCCTGGGTGCTGCTCTTGTCCGTCGGCCTGGCGGGGGCCGTTCTGTCGATGCTTCTGGACAATCTGACAACTGTGATAACGATGGCTCCCGTCACGCTGTCCATAGCGGAAGTGTTGGGGGTGCCTGCGCTTCCTTTCCTCTTGGGGAGCGTGTTGGCGGCTAACACCGGCGGTGTGGCTACGCTGGTTGGGGACCCGCCCAATGTGCTCATCGGCTCTGCTGCAGGCTTTGGCTTCAACGACTTTCTGGTACGGTCTGCCCCTGTGGTGTTCGGTGTTCTTCTCCTGACTTTGTGCCTGCTATTGATACGTTTCCGGCGAGAGCTGACCGTTGAGGCGGATAATGTGGAGGCCTTGGCCGCGATGGAGCCGCGGGCAGCGCTGACCGACGGGCGGAGCACGGGGAAGCTTGCGGCGGTGCTCGGGCTGGTTGTTCTCCTGTTTGTGACGCATCAGTATGTGGGGCTTAGCCCGGGGCTGGTGGCGCTGCTGGGGGCGGCGATTGCCGGGCTTGTACTGCGTCCCACGGCGCAAGATCTTCTGGAAGGCGTAGAGTGGGAGATGCTCGTGTTCCTCGGAGGGTTGTTCGTCGTGGTAGGAGGTGTGGAGGCGAGCGGGGCGTTCGCGCTCCTCGCGCAGGGGGTTGCCGCCCTGGCGGCTCACCCTGTGCTGGTGGCTGTGGCTCTCCTGTGGTTGGGCTGCGTTCTCAGCTGGTCGATCAGCGCCATCCCCGCGACCATGGTCATGATCGCCATCGTGCGGAGCCTTGGCGCCTTGGGAGTCCCCATGGGCCCGCTGTGGTGGGCGCTGGTGTGGGGAGTCGGCTTCGGGGCCAACGGGACCCCGTTGGGCACGGCGTCGAACATGGCCGTTCTCAGCATCGCCGAACGTGATGGAAAGCCTATCGCCGCCCGTGACTGGCTATGGGCGGGGATGCCTGTGGCGACGCTAGGTTGTGGGGTGGGGTCGGTGGTGGTATGGCTCGGGTGGTCCTGGCTTCTATGAGGGGAGGAGGGGTTGAAGTGGGCACTCGCGGTGTCCTGCACTTCGTTGAGCGCCGAGAGGTGGAGGGAGAGTGATCGCGCGCGTGGCGCTCCCCATCCCCCGAGGAGGGCCTCTTGACTACCGAGTGCCGCCGGGGATGGAGGTGGCGGTGGGCCACCGGGTTAAGGTTCCGCTGGGGAGGCGCAAAGTAAAGGGTGTAGTTGTGGGACTGAGCGAAGAAACGGCGTTCGAGGGCCCCCTGCTCTCCATAGAGGCCACTGAGGGAGCGGTTCTCCCCACGGGTGCGCTGCCATGGCTGTTCGACGTCGCTGAAAGAGATAGACTGCCCTTGGGGTTCTGCTTGGGACGGGTGATTCCCAGGGCGGCGCGCAGTCGCCGGCGCCGGTGGCTGCTGAACATCTCTCCCCGGGAAGCCGTATCTCGGCTGGAGGAGCTGGAGCCTCGCGCACCCGCGCAGGGCCGTGCGCTGCGGCTGCTGCTGGACGGTCCCCTCGATCAGGGTGAGATTCAGCGCCGGGCGGAAGTGTCGCCGGATGCGATCGCTCGCCTTGAGGAGAAGGGGCTGGTGAAGCCGGAGGCGCTGCCGTTCTCCTTCCCTCTGAGGGAGGACTACAAGGTGCCTGGGCTTACCGCTGGGCAAGAGCGGGCAGTTAAAGAGATAGCAACCTCTGTTGGGCGGGGTGGCGTGACGCTCCTTGTGGGGCCTGCCGGTACGGGGAAAACGGAGGTGTACCTGCGAGCCCTTTCCGAAGCGCGGGGGCGCGGGGGGGCTGGCTTGCTCCTTGCTCCGGAAGTCACTTTGCTTCCGCAGCTGGCGGCGCGGGTCGGCGCGGCGCTGGGCACGCCGCCGGACCACTACTTCGGCGAGCTGTCTCCCGGCGAGCGCTGGCGAGTGTGGCGCAGGGCGTTGAACGGGGAAACGGACCTCGTGGTTGGGACACGTTCGGCAGTGTTTCTCCCCCTGCGAAATCCGGGACTGATCGTCCTCGACGAGGAAGGTGAAGGCCAGTACAAGCAGGAGCTTATGGCCCCCTATTACGATGCCCGACAAGTGGCGCGACTGCGCGCTCACTACGAGGGGACCGCTGTTCTGCTGGGGTCGGCGGCACCCTCAGTAGAGTCCTTCTACCGGGCCGAACACGGGGAGATCCGGCTGGTCAGGCTCACTGAACGCCTGGCCGGCGGCCGACCGGAGGTGCGGACGGTGGCCGGACAGGGGGTCGTTCTTACGCTGGAGCTCAGGGAGGCAATGGAGCGACATCTAGGACAGGGAGGGCAGGTGCTCCTCCTGTCGGGCCGGCTGGGTTATTTCACGGGGGCCTCGTGTCGAACCTGCGGAACAGCCCTGCGCTGTCCGGAGTGCGAGCTGGCGATGGTCTTCCACCTGGCGGACCGCACATTCCGCTGCCCGGTCTGTGGGGGCACCAAAGGAGATCCTGTTTGTGCTGCCTGTGGCGGCGGTCGATTTCGCCTGTTCGGTGTTGGAAGCCAGAGAGTGGAGCAGGAGGCACGCCGGCTATTCCCCCGGACCGAGGTGGCGCGGTTGGACTCGGATACGGTGGCGGGGCGGGGGGACGTGCTGGCTGCAGTGGCCGGCGGCAAGACTAAGATACTGGTTGGAACCCAGATGGTAAGCAAAGGTCTGGACTTTCCAGGTATTTCTCTGGTGGGCGTAGTCAACGTCGACGGCCTCCTGTCAGTGCCCGACTTCCGCGCCGGGGAGAGAGCGTACCAGCTGTTGGCTGGCGCGGTGGGAAGGGCGGGGCGCGGCTCGCTGGCGGGCGAGGTCATCGTACAGACTGACCAACCCGAACACTACAGCATCCGCCATGCCCTGGAGGAGGACTACGATGGTTTCTACCGGGAGGAACTGGCCTTCCGTGAGGCTTTGCATTATCCACCGTTCTCCCGATTGGCCAAGCTCACCGTGGAGGGGCAAGGGGCGAGCTCTCGTGCGGAGTCTCTGGCGGGCGAGCTGTCGACGTTCGGTGTGGACGTACTCGGGCCAGTACGCATTGCCCCTAGGCACGGCGTTGCCAGGCAGCAGCTACTGCTCCGCGGGGGTGCCGACCTGGTGGATCGCCTGCGGGAAGCTTTCCCCGAGCTTCCCCGCGGAACAAAGCTGGACATAGACCCGGGAAGCCTATGCTAGCCGGTCAGCCTTCGTCGTTCGGCGGCTGTGGAAGGGGGCGTACGACCACCATGTCGATGGGGATCTCCTCGGTCAGCCCATTGGCTGTACCCCGCACGGTGAGGGTATAGGTTCCCAAACGTGCTGTGTCGCTTGCAGCCAGGGTCAGATAGCTCGCATCTTCTTGGGCAGGGTTCGGCTCGAACACGGCCTCTACTCCCTCCGGCAGCCCTGTGATCACCTGCAGATGCACGGGGGCAGCGAACTCCTCCCAACGCTCCACCAGCACGGTGAGCACCTGAGTCTCCTCGCGCTCCAGCTGCACGCTGCTCGGATCGGCAGTCAGGTCGAATCCCCGCACCGCCTCAACGGTTACCCTGAGGACGGCGCTGCGCTGTCGATCCTGTGCGTGACCGGCCAGCGATACGGCGTACTCCCCCGCCGGGGTGTCTCTGTAGGCAGTTAAGTACAGCATATCTTCGTCTTCCCCCTCCGGGACCAGCTCGGCGGACAGGCCGTCGGGGATCTCCTCCAGCTCCACACTTACCTGTTCGGCGAACTCTCCTTGGCGCTGGATTGTGACTACGGCCGAGGCGTGCATGCCCTGTTCCACGGAAAGCGCGGACGGGTCAAGGCGGACACGGAAATCGGGGCGCGGGGAGATGTGCAGGGTGAGGTTTGCCGCTTGTTGGAGGCGGCCGCTGCGGGCGTCGATGGAGATAGCATAAGTGCCGACCGTAGCCTCTTCGTCGGCTCTGAGGCGCAAAATGCTTTGCTCACCTTCCACTGCCTGGGGTTCCCAGGTGGCGACCACTCCCTGAGGAAGCCCCTGCACGCTCAGGTCCACGGCTCCGGTGAAGCCCCCTTGTCGGTCCAGTTCGAGCTCTACATAAGCAGCAGCCCCTTGGACGATCTCCACATCCGGGGAGGGAATGCTGAGCTCGAACCCCCCTCCGCCGCACGCCGTCAGTGCTGTGAGGGTCCCCAGTAACAGCGCACTGCCCGCCAACCATCTGTGCACTCTCATACCTCGCCTCCTAGGAGATCCTAGCAGCAAGCGGACGCAAGTCAACGGGCAGAACCCTTGGGCAGAAGCTGAAGCCGGGACTCGGGAACGGATAGCTGAAGTTGAGCCCCCGGGGCGCTCGCAGTGGGCAGGTACAAGAGTACCTCCAGCTCTTGCCGCTGAGCGCGTACTTCCCAGCGGTCCCCTTGGTACTCCGCTTCGGTCACCAGAAAAGGGAGGCCGTCGCCGGGCTGGACGTCTTCCGGCCTGAAGAAGAGGTACGCATCCTCCCCGGGACTTGCGTCGCGCGTCGAAGCGGAGAAAGTGTGCCCGCCTGCCCTGACCAGTGCCCGGCCGTCGTGTACCTCCAGCACCTGGGCCGGCCACAGGTTGGCTCGCCCGAGAAAGCGCGCCACAAAAACCGTCTCTGGGTACGAGTACACCCCCTGAGGCGGGCCCTCTTGCTCTAGAGCCCCTGCGTGCATGACTGCCAGGCGGTCGGCCAGCGCCAGGGCCTCCCCTTGATCGTGGGTGACGTACAGAGTGGTTACGCTCAGCTCATTGAGCATCCGCCGTAGCTCTCCGCGCAGGGTGACGCGCAGGGCGGCGTCCAAGGCGGCCAGAGGCTCGTCGAGAAGGAGCACGTCGGGCTGGGGGGCCAAGGCCCGGGCCAAAGCGACGCGTTGCTTTTGTCCTTGGGACAACTGGTGCGGGCGGCGAGACCCGTGCTGTTCGAGCCCTACCAGTCGTAAGAGCTCCGCCGTTCGCCTCCTGCGCACGCGCCGCGGGCGTCGCCGCAGGCCGTAGGCCACGTTCTTCTCCACCGACAAGTGGGGGAACAGAGCGTAGTTCTGGAAGACCAATCCCACAGTGCGCGACTCGGGGGGGATAGCGGTGACATCTCTACCTCGCAGGAGAACCCTGCCCGCATCCGGCGTCTCCAGGCCGGCGATGATCCGAAGCGTGGTCGTCTTCCCGCAGCCCGAGGGGCCAATGAGAGCAGCGAGTTCGCCTTGGGCTACAGTGAGGCTGAAATCGTCCACGGCGAGCACAGGGCCGAACCGCTTACTGAGCCTGCTCAACTCCAAGAAACTCATCTCTGCTCCCATACTGCAGCACGGCCCAGACGCTCCCAGATCAGGATCGCCACGGCGGTGGCGATCATTAGCACGGTGGCCATGGCCGAAGCCGCTCCGAACCGACGGGCGGACAGAAACTGATAGATGGCCAAGGGAATGGTGTTCAGGCCGGGTCGGGAGAGCATGGCTGCGGCCGTCATCTCCCCCAACGACAGGGCGAAGGCCAGCGCGCCGGCAACGAGGAGGCCCGAACGCAGGAGGGGCAGCTCCACAGAACGAAAGGCGGTGTACCGGGCTGCTCCCAGGGTACGGGCCGCCTCCACCAGAGATGGGTCCAGTGCCTCCCACAGCGGGCGGATCGACCGCACCACAAACGGGTACACGATCAACATGTGGGCCAGGACCAACGGCCACGGGCCCGGCGGTAGGAGAGAGAGAGGAGGTCGGCGGAAGGCCAAGAGCAGGGCCAGGCCCAGCACTACAGAGGAAACCCCAAGCGGGGCCATGAGAAGGGTTTCCAAGGCGCGAGAGCGTATGGTGCGCAGAGCGGCACTCACCGCAATCCCCAAGATCAACGCGCCGCCGGTCGCCGCAGCCCCCACGGTGAGGCTGGTGAGAACGCTTCCCAGGGGCGAGGCTCCCAAGAAGGGGCTCGTGTCCGGGGACAGGGCGAGTGCATACCAGTGAAGGGTGGGCGAACTTCCTCCCGGGGCGGCCCGGAGGAAGGAATCAGCGATCACCGCCCCGATCGGTCCGACGAAGACGAGGGCCGCAGGAAGAAGGTACCCCAGCCACAACAACCGCCACGGCCTGCGGCGAGCGACCAGGGGGACAGTCGGCTGCCGGCGCTCCCCCACGCTGAGCGTGTGGAACAGTCCTCCACCTCGCAGATAGAGATAGGTAAGAAGAAGGGAAACCCCGAGCAGTATCGCTGCTAGAGCGGCTGTGCGCTGGAGATCCACGTACACGCGTGCCAGGAGGTACACTCCCACTTCCACAGTGGCATACTGTGCGCCGCCGAGCGCCAGCGGGATGGCGAACGACAACGTACACAGGACGAACACCAGAGCCAGGGCAGAGAGCACGGCCGGGAAGAGGGCGGGGGCGGTCACGGTGAGGAACGCGCGTAGTTTCCCCGCTCCCAAGACCCGCGCCGCCTCGGTCAACGTCGGGTCCTGGGTCTCCCAGGAAACGTTGACGAACCGGGCCACCACCGGGGCGTTGTAGAAAGCGTGGGCAAGAACGATGGCCCACAGGGAGTAAAGGAGGCGCAGAGGCGGTTCGGCAAGCCCCAGGGCGGACATGAGGGCTCGATTCATGTACCCTGCGTGACCGAAGAACAGCACAAAGCCCAAGGCCACGGTTATCGGCGGAAGGACGAACGGCACCAGGGTCAACGCCCGCAGCGCGTCCCTCCCCGGGAAGCTATATCGCGTCAGAAGCCAGCCCAGAGGGAAACCCAAAAGCAGCGAGAGCGCCGTGGACAGAAGTGCCTGCTGCAACGTGAAGCTGAGAAGGTGGCGCACGTACGGGTCTGCGAGTACGGTCCGCAAGAAGTCCCCAGTCCACCGTCCTTGGTCCTGGAAACCCTGGCGCAGGACCTCCCACAGGGGGGCGAAGAACCCCACAGCCAAAAAAGCCAGCGGGAGGAGCGCCAGGGCCCAGCTTGTCGAACGTCTGGGGCTCACCGACCGACCAAGACCGCTTGCCACTCGTTGATCCACTTTTCGAGGTTCTCGGCCACCAGTTCTAGATCAAGGGACAGAGACTCTGCGGGGATCACTGCGTGCTCCGCAAACTCTTCCGGCAGCTGTGCTTCTTCGTTGGCGGGGAACATCCACTGGCTCGTCGGGATCAGCTCTTGAATCTCGTGCGACAGCACTATGTCAAGCAGAGAGTGTGCCAGTTCTGTGTTCTCGGTCGTGCGCACAACCCCCATGTACTCTACTTGGCGATAGCCCTCCCCCCCCGGCGTGAGAACGCGGTATCGGAGGTCACCGTGCACGATGTGGGAGTAAGCCTCATCGGTGGAGTAAGAGATCACAAGCGGGGCTTCGCCGGCCTCGAACATCTCGAAGGACTCGGTCCACCCCTTGGTGACGGTCAGCACGTTGGGCAGCAGTTCACGCCAGAACTGATCCCAGGCGTCGCCGAAGTGGGCAATGGTCCACAGAAGGAACGACAAGCCCGGTGATGAGGTGCGGGGGTCTTGGAGGATTATCTTGTCCTTTAGCTCCGGACGCAGGAGATCCTCCAGTGTGCGGGGCACGAGCTCCTCGGGCAAGAGTTCGGCATCGTAGACGAACGTTACGTAGCCGTGGTCGTAGGGAACGACATAGGTGTCCCCCTCCAGGCGCAGCCTCTGGGGTACGTACTGTAAATTGGAGATACGTTCTGCATGTAGCGGAAGGAAAACCTCGTGTGCTAGTGCCCGGTGCAGTTCAACATCGGCAACACCCAGGAACACATCGGCGGTAGGCAAACCGAGCTGCAGCTCGCCTATTAGGCGGGACAACATCTCCGAAGAGTCGCCAGGGGCTATCCACACGAGCTCCACGCCCGGATGCGTTTCCTCGAACGTCTCCTTGATAGCCTGGGCCGGGCCCCAGGCCACGAAAGAGTCGTACGTGTACACGGTCAGCTGCTCTGCCGCCGTGCGCACGCTTGCCGCAGACAAAACCAAGGCAATACACAACAGGCTTGCTAGTCTCATTTCTCCTCCTTTCTGTTCGCCATTCCGGCGTAGACGTCCCAGAACGGGTCGCGGGCAGGGGCCTGCAGGGGTGTCTCCCGGTCTCCCTGCCGAACCAGCGAGTCAGGACCTTCCTGCACCACGCCGATCGGCCGGAAACCTCTGTTCACCAGACGCGATGCCGCCTCAGCCGAGCTGACGGCGAGGACGCTGCCGCAGCTGGTGACCTCCAACGGGGACAGCCCAACTGGCTGGAGTACCTCCTGCACCCGGGGGTCGGCGACTACGGAGTCGGAGTCCAGCTGTACCCCCCGTCTCATGGCCGAGGCCAGCTCCGAAAGCGCTCCCAGGAGCCCCCCCTCGGTTACATCGTGCATGCAGCGGATCCCGGGGAGTGCTGCTGTAGCCAAAACAATGTCCAAGGCTGACAGATCGGAGAACCTCTGCTCCGCCCAGCGCAGGAGTTCTTCACTTGTCGAGGTCGGCCAGGCCAGCACCAAAACCACGGCCGCCTCTAACCCCGGCGTTCCCCACAGGAGGACTACATCCCCCGGCCGGGCCGACGGGGGGAGATGCAAGGCAGCCTGCGCACCCACACCGATAACTGTTGCCGCCCCCACCCAAGGGTAGCGAGCCCCGTGATAGCGGCCTGTATGTCCGGTAATGGCTTGTACTCCGTATGTTCGGGCCTCGTGGTAGAAGGCGGCCAGCACCTCCTTGAGAGCCTCATCTGGCATCTGTTCGGGGAGGGTCCAACTTGTCGTGAGGTACGTGGGAGGGATGCCGGAAAGGGCCACATCCACCGCTATGAGGTGGAAGGCCAACCACGCCGACCGGGCCCAGCCCAGCTCAGGCGATATGGCCAATGGGTCAGAGGCTGCCACCAATGCACGCTTGTCATCCAGGGCGACCGCCCCGAAGTCTCCTCCGGGCTGGGGGCTCCACAGGGGGTCCTTCCCGCCGGAGATCTCGGGGAGCAGTTGCTCCTCGAGAAAGGAGTGAGACACCTTGCCGGCCACTTCCGCTACCTTGTCCACTGCGATCCCTCCACACTCTCCCCATCGTGCCGGTGAGGGCGGGCAGTCCGCCTCGCCGCAAGGGGCGCCCAATATGGGTAACTGGAGGGAGGGAGGAACGCCCGGGACGCTGATCGGGCCTGCGACAGGTAACCTTCCTTCGCTGGCATGACCCAGGTCAGGTTCCAGGGGTCGAGGGCGTTGCCTCCTCTCAGCCCATCGGGGCTCCCCCGGTTACCGCTTCCTCCATTATAGGGCAGCCTGGACACGCTACAACCAGGCATGTGCCGGACACCACGAACACCGAGGGGAGCGCGCATGCATCCGTTGACAGTTGGCAACACCGGGGCTAGGATAAGCCTCATGACTGTGCCGGAGCTGGGGATGTTGCTGCGCAGCGCCCGTGAAGCGCAAGGTGCGACGCTGCGCGAGGTCGCACGCAGGGCAGGAATGGATGCTTCGCACCTATGGCGGATCGAGCGGGGCGATCGGCCGCCGCCGCCGCTCCCCCAGCTGCGGGTGCTGGCCGAGCTTCTGAACATTTCGTTGGCGGACCTTCTGGTGGCGGCCGGTACGTCGAAGGAGGTTCTGGAGACGTTGCTGTGGGCGGGGCGCCTGAGTTTCGGGGGCCAAGAGGCGTTCTCTCCACTGCATCCGGACCTGTGGCGCAGAAACACGTTCCTCGCGCCGGTCGTCGAGCGCTCCGGGGCGCGGATCAGCGTGGAGATCGGGGAGGAGAGGCTCGTCGCCCTGAGCTTCGCCCAGGAGGACAGATTGTGGGTGGTGATCCCTCCTGAGGCAGTACTGGTGATCTTCGGAGAAGAACCGCTCTTTTGGGAGGCCAACGTTCTGCGGGCACGCCCGCTCAAGGTCCGCAGGATCGGCCAGCTGACCAATGTAGTTCTCTCGTGTCGGGGTTTCGAGATGAACGTGCTGACTCTAAGAGGAGATTTAGCCGGCGAGGATTCCGAGCTGAGAGTGGCCATCCCCCCGGCTGCGATAAGGACGCTGCCGTTTAAGGAGGAGTAGGGATGAGAGTGCTATGTGTACTGATGGTCGTCCTCGCCCTAGGTCTCGCTGGATTGGCGGCGACAGTGAGCGTGCAAGTCGGAGACAGTTTCGTTGTGTTGGACCCAGAAGTGGAAGTGTGGCCCCTGACAGAGGCCGAGGTTCGCGTGCAGGGGCTGGTGATGTTCGTGTGGGAGAGTGGAGCACAATCAGCCGAAGATATGGAGAGGGTTCCGTGGGTGGAGCGGACAGTCATTCGGTGGGTCTAGGGCGGTTCACGGTCCGCGAGATCGTGCTCGCGGCGGCCATGGCCTCCGTTGGGGGGGCGATGTCCGCCTACGTGGGCTACTTGGGGAACCTGATCAATCGGCTAGTGGGGGTGCCCTTCGGGGCTGGGCAGATCCTGGCCGGGTTGCACATCCTCTGGCCCCTTCTGGCCGCGGGGCTTACAGGGCGCCCTGGGGCGGGGACGCTGACAGGCGTGGCCAAGGGCATGGTGGAGTTCCTCATGGGGGGGACCCATGGAGTGGTCATCGTGTTGGTCTCGGCAGTGCAGGGGGTGCTGGTCGATGTGGGGCTCTCCTTGAGCCCGCGGCCGGCTTTGTGGACGTACGTGATTGCGGGCACAGGAGCCGCTGCGTCCAACGTGTTCGTATTCCAGGCACTCTACTTCTCGGGCGTCCCCCCGAGCTACGTCCTGTTCATGGCCGGCCTGGCGGCCGTGTCGGGGGCGCTTCTGGGCGGCTGGCTGGCCTACGATCTTCTGGGCGCGTTGAGCCGAGCCGGGCTGTCCCGCTCGCCGGTGCTGCGGCCCGGCCCGGCTCGGACTTGGGCAGCAGCGGGGGTTGCTCTGGCCTTGATGGCCGGGGGCGGGTATTACTACTTGGACGTGTGGGAGCCCTTTGGGGAGGACACCTCTGCCCGCGTTGGCGGAGCTGTGGAGCACCCGCTGACCTTCTCTTACGGGGACTGGGAAGGAGAGGAAGTGACGGTGGACGCCGAGCTCGCGGGCGCGATCACCTACGAGCCCGAGCGACCGTACACCGGAGTACCTCTGAGCGTGGTCCTCGAGGCAGCGCATCCGGTGGCAGAGGCTTCTGAGCTTGTGGTGCGGGGGAGAGACGGCTACGAAGTGAGCTTCTCTCTCCTCAAAGTCATGGAAGACCAGGAGTTCATTCTGGTCCGCGAAGGCGACCGCCTGCGGCTGGTTGCTGGCAGCTACTCGGGGACCCTCTGGGTGAGGGATGTGGTGCACGTGGAGGTCAGGTGAAGGCCCTTGAGGTACGGCGCCTCTCGGTGCGTTTTCCCACCAGGACGGTCGCTGCCCTGGAGGACGTGTCCTGCGGTCTGGAGCATGGGGAGGTGGTGGTCCTCGCCGGGCGGTCGGGCTCGGGGAAGAGCACTCTCCTGCACACAGCCATCGGCTACGTCCCCGAAGGCATTCCCGCCCAAGTGAACGGGGAGGTTTTTCTGAACGGGTTAACTGCTCCGCCCGGTCTTGCCCGCCGGGCGCGGCGGATGGGACTTGTACAGCAGGACCCGGAGGCCGGCCTGTGCACTCTCCGCGTGCGGGACGAGGTTGCGTTCGGTCCGGAAAACCTGGGGCTCCCTCGGGCGGAGATCGCCGCACGGGTGGACCGGGCGCTGGCGGCCACCGGGCTCGCTGGCCTCGCCGAGCGGGCCACGTGGGCGCTTTCCGGGGGAGAGAAACAGCGCACTGCTGTGGCGGCGGCGCTGGCGCTGGAGCCGGAGGTGTTGCTCCTGGACGAACCCACGGCCCACCTTGATCCGCAGGCGGCGCGGGACCTGCTCGGAGTTCTCGCCGGGCAGGCTACCGCCGGACGGGGCGTGTTGCTGGCCGAACATCGGTTGGGGCCGTTGCGGGTGCTGCGGCCACGCTTTGTGCGCCTTGGCCCCGCCGCTGCTGCCCGGGAGGAGCCTCTCCCGGAGCAACGGCCGCTCGCCGTCGGTCCAGCGGTGGTTAAGGCGCGCGATCTGGAGTTCTCCTACCCTGGAGGGGAGGACCTTCTCCGCGGGCTGTCGTTTGGCTTGGCGTCGGGCGAGGTACTGGGCGTGGCTGGGCCCAACGGGGCGGGGAAGAGTACGGTGCTCCGCATTCTGGCCGGCCTGGCCAGACCTGAGCGGGGAACTGTGCGGGTGGACGGTCGTGACCCCGCGAGTTTGCGCCCTGCGGAACGACAGAAACTAGTGGGTATGGTGTTTCAGATGCCCCACCATCAGCTGTTCGCTCCTACGGTGGCAGAAGAGTTCTCTCTGGGCAGGAGAGGAAATGGTATGGACGGTTGGTTGGAGCAGACCGGCCTCGACGGGCTGGCTGAGGAGCACCCCTTGAGGTTGAGCATCGGTGAGCGGAGACGACTGACCGTGGCCCTGGCGTTGGCCAGCCGCCCGCG
>PWTL01000110.1 GCA_003562845.1 Candidatus Acetothermia bacterium | reverse complement strand
CGCTACAGGTCGGTCTGATTGGGTTTATGGTGGCAGGTACTTTTCTGGACGTGTCTTACTTTAATTTATTGTATGCGTTTATTGCACTGGCGATTATCATGCGCCGTGAGCTTGAGGAAGCGCCAAGTGCCTCGACACCTGCGGTTGATCATCAGGTCACGGTTAAGCCGAAAACTGGCCCACGATTCCCTGATTTTGTCGCCACTTCGGTGAATTCCAAAAGGTGAACACCCTCACTAAACCACTGACAAGGCTGGTGGAGGGTTTAAGTCAGTCTATGCGACCTGATGGGGTACTGAGGGATCCAGTGTTGAACGCGCCCAGTCCCTCTGATCACTATGCTCAAACCAGTATGGCTCTGGCTTTGCAACTGCATGGCCATCCACAGCAAAGCCGTGCCGCCCGTGATGCTTGGTTGGCTTTGCCGCCAGCACAGTTGGGACATTTGCCGTTTAATCGTTTAATGTTATTGCTTTTGTCTGATCTGGTGCCTCACGCTGGAATTCATCGAGACAATGTGCATTGGGGTAGGGGCGGTTCGCGAACCGCCCCTACGGCGTATTTTCAGGATGGTTTAGATGATCCGAGCAATTCTGAGCCAGATCTATACGCCATCGACCGGGGGGTGCAGCGCTGCATACTCAGCCGCCATTATCCGTCGAATAATTGGACGCTGCTGGCCCAGTTATGCCGCTTAATTGCAGCGGTTCATAGTGATGCCTCGTCCCGCAAAGGGCAAACACAGGTCAAGATATTTTGCCAGCTTCTGGACCGTTGGCTGACTGGCGACGGTACTTTTATCGATTATCCCGCCCGCCCTCGGTCTACCGGCGCAACTCCGATGGCCTACCATCATAAAGCGCTGTTTCTGACAACGACCGCCGCATGGTTTTGTGATGACTCTGCCTTGCGATCCCGTATGGAGGTATTGCTGAATCAGGCGGTACGTTTTTGGGACGGTGGCGGCTATGCCGGTGGGTTAGGGCGCAGTAACCATGCGTTATTTGGCGATGGCTGTTTATTAGCTGCATTGGTATTGTTGGGGGCTGCCGAAGATGGTGCCGGTAAGTTATCCGCAATGTGTGCAGGTATTATCCAGCGTTTAGAAGCCCAACGCCGGGCTGATGGGCTGTATTGGCTGAATCCTGCGGGTGCGGCAGGTCAGGCCAGTTGGGATAATTATATGGTTTTATCAGTGTATAATGCTTGGTTTGCCGCAGTGGTCAGTTGGGCGCTGCATATTCGCCAGACTCGGCGCGTGCCGGAGGGTTTGTCCGGCATCCAGCCGATTCAGCCGTCGATTCAGGGTGCGGGGCTGATTCGTCTGAGTACTGCAAAACTCACCGCGCTGATCACCACCCACGGCCAGCCACCACAGGCGTTCAGTCGCAACGAGGTCGAATTGCGCTATGCGGGCGGTATTCCGGTGCATGTCGTCCTGGCGGGACGAGTGGTGATTCCGCCACCGGTGCGTGTACCCCTGGCTGCGTTATTACGCCAACCGGTTCTGGCAGGCTGGACGCCGTTATTCAAGCAAGGTGAGCGGGTTTATGGCTTGACGGATTTTGACTCTGTGACTGTCCTTGAATCAGAGCAGTGCATTGAGATGGAGTTAATCGGTCGTCCCGTGGCGGTGACCCGTGCGCCGATTGAGCAGTTACCGCAGCGTTTAATGGCGGCCTTGGATTGGAGATTACTGGGCGGTGCCTGGGGGCGGCGTGAAGCCTTGCGCCGCGAGGTGTTGGAAGGAATTTCTGCGCGTATCGTCTTGACGCTCTCGCTGCAACCGCTGACACTGGCGTATTATTTAGTTTTGGACAAGACCAGCAATCAGCCAGTGGAGTATATTAATCCAGCAGGCCATGCCTTAGTGTCCGGTGCTTGGCCTTGTCAGCAGAAGGTGCAAGGTCAGCTATTAGCACAGCCTATGCCGTCATCGATCCTAGGTGCTATGGGCTATTGTTTACCGATGCGGCCCTTGCCGCAAGGCCATTCGGAGTATGCGATCGATCTGTACTGGAATAGTTTAAACATGGCGCGTGATGAAACGCATTGCCTAAAAAATCATTGATCTAATCTGTTTGTTCAGAATTTTATCTTTAGCTCTCGTGCTGCCTGTAGCACGGGCATCATTTTGCTGAATGCAGGTGAAATTTGTTTGGTGCTGCGGGTGAGTACGGCTAATACTAAATAGCTAAAAATGCGCTCTGGCCGTGTCATGGGTGAAATCAATGGCCATGTCATTTGAACGCAATCACGCAGTAGTGGTTGCCACGCAGGAGAAGGTAGTTTGGGTTTATTATGGTCATTACTATAAGGAATACCCATAGCGTCTGGGTAACACTCCATGATCACTTCGTCGTGGAAACCTGGTTCTCCATATTCTGGCCAAGGTAAGGAAAGACAAAATGCTAACAAGTCAGGATCTTCGTAGGGGAGATAAATAGGTGCTACGCTGCCAGCCATTGCAATAGGGAGAAGTGCAATCTCTCTACGAATGCGATTCCAAAATAAAAACGATTTGACGGGATCAGGGGCATTGATGTGCGGTGCAAATGCCTGTTCTAGTGCTTGTCTGGCTAGGTCGCTGTGCCAGCGTTTTTGATATTTGCGGCGCAAATATGGCATGTAAGTTGGGCTACTTAGCCATCGGTACGCTGCATCGGCAATTCTACTATCATTAAGCTGTTTGGCCACAGTGCTGTTAAAGTACGAACCATTACAGAGAATATCTCCTGCTAATCCATCGAATACAGGGCCTTTTAATTCTGGAAGCAGATCTAGATACCAATCGTTTTCATCCGTTGAGTAGTGGTTTAGGCGGTTTTTCACCTGCTCCGCCTCCAGTCGATCTAACTTGGTAGGCACTGCCAGACATTCAACGCCAATATGTTTAGAAACCTGTGCTGCAATAGGGCTTTCAGCGCCTTTTGCAGACTGGCACACTACTGTTGCAGGTGGTGGATGCCCTTGTTTTACAAGCTCCAGTGCGATATGCCTAGAATCACGCCCCCCTGAAAGTGGCAGGCGACCGACTCCACCGGCCAAGCGATATGCTATGGCTCTGTTGAACAATCGGGTAAATTCTTCCTTAGCCTCTTTGCGGGAGCCAGCAAATGGCTTTTGAATTGGGTAACCCTCCCAATGCCGAGTAATCTCTCCAGACCGCCAGCACAGAGTTTCACCCGGCAGCAAGACTTTCACGCCCGCGATTAGGGTCTGGCCACCCAACAAATAACCCAGAGCAAGAAATGTGGCAACTGCTTCATCATCAAACTGGAGATCGTTTAATCGCTCAACAATCTCTGCCAAACTGTCTGCAACAACTAAGCGATCTGATGTATGCCAGAAAAAAATAGGGATCATACCGAGGCGATCCGCTTTAACTTTCAGGCACTCTCCATCGTATACCCATTCAGCAGTTAGCGTCGGATGCCCAGATGAAAAATCAAACTCTAGGTGATGTTCTGATTGCCCAGCTAACTGGCTCAGACAAATGTCGAAAAAGGCCATTAACGTCTCCCAAGCCAAAAAACCACAGAAACAAGGTAAGCCTGCACAACTATCATGTGATCTTAATGCTAATATCAGCTATACTTAACTGCAATACATCAGTTTTCGATTCTTAGTTACTTTAACTAAAGTAAATTTTTAACTTTATGTTTTATAGAAATTTTTTGGCATTTATGATAATATGTGTTTGTGTTTTGCATTTATGCTACCCTGTGCAGCATCACCTTTTTATGATTTGCAGTGTTTAGTTATTGATAAATAAGAGTTAAGTGTTTAGATGATTTCTTTTCTATTGGAAATTTCTGTATGAACCTCATTTGGGTTTGGGTGGTTAAGCCGTGATCAAGAACTGGATTCATAAGCAACGAATTTTAGGTAGTGGATTTACCAAGGCAGAGTACCAGCTCTACGAATTTGATAAGCTTGAAAACCCTGATGATGCTATGCGCTACATGTCACATCGGCAGAATCATGGGATCTATCGCCCTGCTCTGTTTAGTGGAAATCAACAGTATTTCTTGGATGATAAGTGGATAACTCAAGTTTTCTTTTCATCTCTTAATATCCCTGCTCCCAAGACATACGGTTTATTTCACCCAAGTTTTGGTGTTACCATCTCCGGTAAACCATATAAAAATTCAGTGCATATCGCTGAGTCGATTGCGCATGAGACACCGTGTCGTCTTGTGTTCAAACCAAGGGGTGGGCGTAAAGGACAAAGTGTAATTATAGCTGATGCTACTGAAAATAATGGTTCTATTTATATTTCTGTAGGTGGAAAAAAACAAACGATTGATGAGTTTATATCGTCTCTTCCCCAAGATGCTCATAGCCATTATGATGGTTGCTATCATGGTTGGTTGGTACAGGCATGTATTACCCAACATGAGTTTTTGTGCCATCTCAATTCAGATTCCGTCAATAGTATGCGTATTGTAACCCATATAGATTCACGAGAAGATATTCAAATACATTTCTCCATGCTGCGGGTTGGTCGTACTGGATCGAATGTAGATAATTGGGGGTGCACCCTGCCGAGCGCGCCCCGGTATGCTGTAGGGGCTGAGCCGGCGTGTCCGAGTTGGCAAGGCGGCGCTCGTT
>PWTL01000059.1 GCA_003562845.1 Candidatus Acetothermia bacterium | reverse complement strand
TCTCAGTACCCAGCAACATCGCCGAAGGTGCAGCCCGCGAGAGTGCCAAGGAGTTCCTGCAGTTTTTGGTCATGGCCCGCGGCTCTCTGAGCGAACGCGAGACACAACTGCTGATCGCCAAAGACCTGGGATATCTAGGCGAGGAAACTGCCAGGGCGCTAGCAGAGAGACTGGACTCCGTCTTCTCGCTCCTTGGCGGCCTGCTCCGCTCCTTGCGCGCGAAGAGCGTGCGTTAACTCCTCACGCCTCACACCTCACGCCTCACACCTCACACCTCACGCGATGGCGTCGGCGATGGCTTGGGTCAGTCGGCGGAGCTGTGGTTCGTCGGGGCCTTCGGCCATGATGCGGATGAGGTGCTGGGTGCCAGAGGGCCTGACCAACAGCCGGCCGGCTCCGTCCAGCGAGTTCTCGGCGGCGCGGATGGCGGCCTGTACTTGCGGACGCTGGAGGGCCGTGACCTGATCAGCCACGGGGACGTCCGCGCGCACCTGGGGCAGGCACTCCACCTCGCAGGTCAGGCGGCGCAGATCGCAGTCGGCCCGCCGCAGGGCGGCGAGGACGAGGAGCGAGGTGAGGATCCCGTCCCCGGTGGCGGTATGGCGGCGGAACACGATGTGCCCCGAGGGTTCGCCTCCGAGGTCGATTCCCTGCTCTCCCATCGCCTGTGCCACATGCCGATCGCCCACGGGCACGCGGACCACGGTGAACCCTCTGCCGGCGAGGTACTGCTCGGCCCCGAGGTTCCCGAGCACGGTGAACACGACCGCGGGGCAAGTGAGTTCTCCCCAGGCAAGAAGGTGCGGGGCTAGCGCCGCCATCAGCCGGTCCCCCTCCACCAGCTCACCGGCGGCGTCCACGAGCACGCACCGATCGCCGTCCCCGTCGTAGGCGACGCCGACATCGGCCCCTTCGGCGCGGACGAGCTCGGCCAACGGCCCGGTGTGGGTGGCCCCGGTGGCGTTGATCCGGGACCCGTCAGGCTCACCACCGATCACAGACACTGTGGCCCCTAAAGAGCGGAAGAACTCCGGAGCCAGGGGCGCCGTGGCGCCGTGGGCGCAGTCCAGCGCCACTCTCACACCGGACAAGCGGAGGTCGGCAGCGGCTTCTCGCAGGAGCTGGGCGTAGTGGTGCTCGGCGTCGGTGTACCGCGTCACCCGGCCGAGCTCTGAGCCGGAGCGGCAGCCATCCAAGAGGAGTTCAATATTCTGCTCTTCCTCTGGGGAGAGCTTCATCCCCGTGGGGCCGTAGAACTTGACGCCGTTGTCCTCGGGGGGGTTATGGGAGGCGGAGATCACCGCCCCCAGGTCGAACGTCCCCCTGGCCACGAGGTGGGATACCGCTGGCGAGGGGAGTACGCCCCCCAGATGGACGTCGCTTCCGGAGGCGGCCAGGCCGGCGGCGCAGGCGTAGCTGAGCGCCGGCCCCGAGAGGCGCGTGTCACGGGCGAGGAGCACTTTGCGGGGAGAGAAGGCCTGCCCTGCCGCCCGCCCCAGCTTGAACGCCAGTTCGGCCGAGAGCTCCGTCCCTGCCTTCCCGCGTACGCCGTCTGTTCCGAAGTATTTGGGCATGTTGACCACCTTATGTATGGGGTACGGAGGGCATTCTACCATGTGCTATGGTGAGGCGTGAGGAGTCACGCGTGAGGCGTGAGGAGCGAGGAGTGAGGAGTGAGGAGTGATGAGTAGAACAAGCTTGTTGGAAGCACACTGGAGGGCTTGCGGCACAGTCGTGTGCCGATCGACGAACGTGACAGATGGGCCGCTGCGCTACCCCTCGTAGGTAGCGTCGGAGCTTGCCTCCGACGTTGGGGAGCCTTGCCCCGATGAAATCGGCGCAGACAAGCTGCGCCGCTACGTTCTTCTCACTCCTCACGCCTCACGAGGTCGGGACATGGCCTCGGTGAAGAAGGCGAGCAGTACTCCCACAAACAAGCCCAACACGCCGGCCACGGCGAGGTTCATCTTCAGGCTCGGGCGTAGCGTGCGGACAGTGCCCTCCGGGCTGCGCACAAGTGTTGTGAGTCGGGGGGGCTGGGCCTGGAGTTCCTCGAGGGCGGCCATCTCGGCCTCCAGGTTGTGTACCTCCTCTCGGAAGGACTCCAACACACGCTCAGCTCCAGACAGGTAGGCAACTCCCTGCCGTTCCATATCGTCGAGGGCGATCTCCACCCGTTGCAGGCGGGAGTACAGGAGGTCGAGCTCCTTCATGTACAGGTGTCCCTCGACAGTAAGGCGATCAGCGAGCTCCAAGTCAAGGACTTCCGGGTCCTCGCGCACGCGGTCTATTTGCGCGCGCAGGCGATCGCGCTGGGCTTCGGCCTGCTCCTTGGCGGCGGCAAACTGCGCCTGCCACTCCTCCTTCCTCGCCAGGGCCAGCTGGCGTTGGGCCTCCGCTTGTTCAAGGCGAAATCCTATTCCCTGGGCCAGCTCGTCCTGGAGGTGTTCCTCCACGGCTTCTACCACTGCAAGGAGCAGGGTCTCAACACTCGTAGGAGAGATCTCGGCTTCCAGGATCAGGCGCAGCATGTCGGCGTCCATCCGCACGTCGAGCTCGCCTGCCAGCCAGCCGGCGCTGACATCGGTGTCGTCGACCACTCCGGCCAGGAAACGGGAGTCCGTAATGCGCAGGGCGAGGTTGTCAAGCGAGGGTCCCTCGTATGCTTGTCGGGCTTCCTCAGGAATGTCAACACTGACCAGAGCCTGTCCGCGGTAGTTGTCCGGAGTGGCCAAGGTCAGCCCTACCGACAGGCCCACCGCCACCACGACAACGGCCGCCACAAGCCACTTCCAGCGCCAGAGAACACGTATGTAGTCTCGGAGATCGACTTCGTACTCCTCCACCGTGCACCTCCCCACCCACTGATGACCAACTGCTGCTGAGCGACGTTAGCGTGCGCGCGCCGGCGGTGTCAACCGTCTGAGCGTGAGAAGTGAGGCGGCAGTAGTGAGGGGGCGATGGGTTAGGTGTGTTCAGTTGGTTCTTAAGGGTTGTTTGAGTTTGTCGGGTCCGTTGGGTGTGGTAAGTGAGTGCGGTCCGCAGGACAGCATTTGCCCAAACTCGGATGCGGATGCGCTTCGGAAAGCTTATCCCCGAGAGGATGTGCGAAGTGATTGCCGCATCCCAGCACAGCTTGGGACTTGAATGCTGAGTTTGGTCGAGGTTTGCGAGGAGAAGGGTGTGCGCGCGGCGTGGTCACGCGCGGCTGACGGAGATCGCTCGCGAGATGGGCGCTCAGCCGACGGATATCTCCTCGGCGATCCGTCGTCTCAAGGACATGATGGTCCTCGCTGTGGATGAGGGTAACGGATATACAATCACTGATGTCGTATTCTCTGCCTGGCTTGCCAGCGATTAGCCAATGCTGGCTATAGCCAGATATGGCTATAACCTGCTAGCTGGGTCTTTATGGGTTGACCTGGTTCAACTGGTTCCTCGGGTTCGTTGGACGTACGTCGAACGCCGAAGGTAGAACGTAGAACGTAATAGCAGTATTCACAAAGGGGGCGGGATGAGGCGCTGTGTGCTGGTTTGTGTGGGCGTTGTGCTGGCGGTGGGCGCTGTAGGCTGGGGACAGGTGTTCGGGCTGCCGGCTCTGGACCCCGAGCTGAGCTTCTGGACGCTGGAGACGGAGCACTTCCGGATTCATTTCCACCAGGGCCTGGAAGAGGTGGCCCACGAGGTAGCGGGCCTGGCCGAGGACGCCTACGGCGTGCTGAAACAGGAGTTCGGCGGGGCGCCGGACAAGCTCGACATCACCCTGCTGGACCCGTTCGACTTCGCCAATGGTTTCGCCAACCCGTTTTTCGGCCACGTCGGAGTGTTCTCCTTCCAGGGGCGGCTGTCGGACTGGTCCAATGTACGGCTCGAATCTTGGTGGGAGATGGTCGTGTTCCACGAGATCGTCCACGCGATCGATCTGGACCGGACCGAGGGGATAAGCAGCGTTGGCCGGCAGATCTTCGGCAACATCGTCCTCCCCAACATGTGGAAGCCGTGGTCGTTCGTGGAGGGCCTGGCGGTGTACATGAAGTACAAGCACCTGGGGGAGTCGCGCCTGAACGACTCCCGCACGAGGGCGATGGTGCGGCAGCTCGTCCTGGACGGGGAGATCCCCCGCTTCGACGAGCTGCGGCAGTTCTACGATCGTGCGGAGTGGCCCGCCGGACACCTTCTCCTGTACAACTTCTCCTCCTGGTTCATGCTGTACATCGAGGAGACCCACGGCGACGGCGCCCTGCGGCGGATCACTGACGCCAATGCGGGCTGGTGGGAGAATCTACTGGGGCCCGCGGGAATGGCCGACTTCGATGTGGTTGTCAGGAGGGCGCTCGGCGTGGGCCTAGACGAACTCTACGCGGGCTTCCGGGACTGGTTGCGGGAGGAGTTCGTCCCCGAAATCGAGGAGCTGGAGGAAGGCGGAGTGACCCAGGGGCTGCAACTCACCACGCTCGGCTGGCAGACAGGGTCGCCGGCGTGGTCGCCTACCGGGGAGTGGATCGCCTACACGCACGGCGGGACGGCACGCGGCGGGTTGCGCGTTGTGCGCCCGGACGGCGAGGACGACGGAGAACTCGTCGGCGGAGATATCTCTCACCCCGCGTGGACCCCGGACGGGCGGAGCTTAGTGTACTCCCGTCTGGACTATCACGGCCCGTACTACATCCTGAGGGACCTCTACCTCTACGAGCTGGGCGAAGATAAGGAAACGCGGCTCACCCGCGGGGAACGGGCCTACTTCGCCCGGGTGTCCCCCGACGGGCGGTATGTCTACTACGCCTGCGCCCTGGGGCGGGACGGGAGCACGGCCCTGCGCAGGCTGGATCTTGTCACCCGGGAGAGCGTCACCGTCGCTGAATTCACCGGAGCGGCTGTGCACTCGTTCGCTCTGTCGCCTGACGGGGACAGAATCGCGCTTTGCCTGTGGCAACGCGGCGGCTACCAGGACCTGTACCTCGGAGACGCCGCAGGAGGCGAGTTCGTCCCCCTCACCCAGGACCGAAACGAGGTCGCCGACCCGGTGTGGTCGCCGGACGGCTCGCATATCCTCTTTGCTTCGGACCCAGACAGGATAAGCAACATCTACGCCTACAATCTGGCAGAAGAGGCCTTCTACCGGGTGACGCGGACGATGACCTACGCCGGGGCGCCGACGGTGGATCCCGGCGGAGAGCATCTAGCTTACAGCGGCTACACAAGCGCGGGCTACGACGTCTACCGGCTGCGCCTACGGCCGGAAAGCTGGTCGCAGGCAGGTTTTCTCTGGGAGGACGTCCCCGCGTGGCTCGGCCACCCAAAGACCGACTACCCGCTGCGGCCGTACAGGCCAGCGGAACACCTGCTTCCTGCGTTCTGGCTTCCTGTCCCCGTGAGTGGGGGGATGGGCGTGGCCCTGGCCGGGCAGGATCCGTTGGGGAAGCACTCCTACTTGGGGATGATCGGCTGGGACTGGGAGGCCGGCCGCCCGGCGACCGAGCTCAGCTACACCATCCGCGAGCGGTTCCCCGTCCACCTGGAGCTAAGCGCAGGCCGAGGGGACAGCCACACAGGGATCACGCTCTCCCTTCCCGTGGAGCTGGGGGCGACGCTGGAGCGGTGGTGTGATGTTGGCTTCTCGCTGAAGGCAGTGCCGGACAGGTCGGCGGAACACACGCTCTCTTTAGGCCTGCGCCAGTCCGCCCATGAGCGGAGAGACCTGGCGGCATGGCAGGGAACGATCTCCGTGCAGGGCGCGCTCACCTTGTGGGGGCGCGAGCGTGAGCATTCCCTGGATCTCAGCGTGCAGCAGGCCCTCCGGCTTCCGGTGGAGGAGCCGCACTGGCTGGCCCTGGGACTGGAAGCGGGGTGGACCGATACTGCGCGGCCGGAGGCCCATGCCCAGCTCGGGGGCACCGCCGGACAGTTTGCCCTGCGGGGCTTCCCAGAGGGTGTGCTATCCGGGCCTCACGCCCTGCGGGCGGCAGTCGCGTACGACTTCCCTCTTCTCTCCATCGAGAGAAACCTCGGGCACCGCCCGTTGTTCTTTGACGATCTCCGCGGACGGCTTCTCCTGGAAGCGGGGGTCGCCGGCGAAACGCTGCGCTTGGAGGACACAGCGGTGAGCCTGGCCGCCGAGCTGAGACTGTCGGCAGTGGTCTCCTACGTGCTGCCCGTCTCGGTGACCGTGGGCGTGGCTCAAGGGGTGGGCCAGTGCTGCCCGGTCGCCTACTTGGCGCTACCCCTTACGAGCCCGTTTTGAGGGGCACTGGGGGCCGGACGTGTGTTAGTATGGGGCATCTCTGTAACTGCATAAGGGGGGGACGATGAGTACAACAGCAGCTTGGAAGAAGGGCCTCGCGGGGCTGTTCGCTTTGCTCCTTTTAGTGGGCCCGGCTGCGGCCGGCGAGGACATCTCTGCCGAGGTGGAGATCGACGAGTGGTTCAACCCGGTCGCCTTGAGCGAGGTAGTCGCCACAGTCCGGGAACTGGAGTGGTCCTGGACGGAGTTCGAAGGCGACGTGGAGTTGGAGACTATGCGCGTCAGCTACCGCCTGGTCGGGGACACCGTTGTCGGAGGCGCAGACGCCACCGAAGTGGAGCTCATCGTGGACGGATCCCTGTGGAAGATCTGGCTTGCCGCGGACGGTTCGGTGCTCCAGGCGGAGATCGAAGGGGAACTCATGCCCCAGATGTTCGCCGACATGGTGGTAGGCCCCATGCTGACCGGGCTGTTCTGGCCGTTCACGATGGCCGACGCCTACGGTGTGGAGCAAGCGCTCACAGATATTGGTCCCGGTTGGGAACTCCGTAGTTCGGACACGGGGACGCGGCAGATCGGGGACATGGAAGTCAGCGTACAGGAGCTCGCGGTGAGTTTGCGCGGCGAGCCATACCTGGAGCCCGGCGAGCAGGTGGACTACTTGTGGGTGATCGGCGACTTCGGCCCCTTCCACATGCTCGTCGAGTGGCGCGTGACCGACATTGACGCCGACGACGTGATCGCTGTGCGGATGGTGGTGGAGAGCGTGGTACCCCGCTAGGAGCTTTCGCGAATGGCCTGTGCGACGGCGGCGACTACCTGGTCAACTGCCTCCTGCAGGCGCTCCACGTGAAGCGAACAACCAGCGGCACGAGCGTGGCCGCCGCCTCCCAAGGCGGCGGCCACTTCACTTACGTCCACATAGGATTTGGAGCGTAGAGAAACGTGTACCTCTCCGGGGGGCGATTCCACAAACAACACAGCCACCTCCACCTCGTGCAGAGCGCGGATCTCCCCGACAAAGCCTTCGGTGTCCTGGTCGGTACAGCCTGTCTCGCGGAGCATCCCCTCGCTCACCCACCCGTAGGCAAGCTTGCCCTCTTCTCTGACCTGGATAGTGTCGAACAAGCGGCCGAGGAGCTTCAGCGTGCTTAGACTTCTGTGCTCGAGCACAGCAGAGGCGATAGGCTGCAGGCGCGCCCCCTGCTGCACAAGCTCGGCGGCACGGGCGAGGACCTCGGCGTCGGCATTTGCGAACTTGAAGAACCCTGTGTCGGTGGCGATCCCCAAGAGCAGGAGCTGAGCGAGCTCCTCATCCAGAGGGACCATGGCTCTGCTGATCTCCAGGACGATCATCGCTGTGGCCGCACTGCCGGAATCGCAGTAGTCGAGCTTGCCGAACCCCTCGTTGGTCCGGTGGTGGTCCAAAGTGATGTCGGGAGGCGCCCCGCCGAGGAGCACTTCGGCCCCGCCGATCCGGGAGAGGTCGGAGGAGTCAACGATGACCGTGGTATCGAAGGACTGCCCGCGTACTTTGTCCGGAGTGGAGATACGCTCTGTCCCCGGAAGGGAGCGATAGTACCACGGTAGCTGGTCGGCGATGCACCCCGCGGCGGCGATCCCGTAGCGCTCGAGGATGGCCACCAGCCCGGCGACGGAGCTGATGGCGTCGCCGTCGGGCTTGGCGTGACCGATGACGCACACGTTCCGTCCCTGCTTGAGTCTGTCGATGACCTGATCAAGTGTTGCCCACATTTCTTTGGTTCCTTTCTATGCTGCGACTGTTGATATCCGTGCGGGCCATACTGTATCCCAAGTGTCAGCTTGCTTCCGCCTTGGGTTTAGGTCCGGCGGGCCGCCTCTACTCGTCGGGGATCTCGCAGGGCTCGCAGCGGACGTCGGCGTAGCAGAAGCCGTTGCGGGCGCGTTCCTGTTGCTCGTGGACCCACTTGTCAAGGCCAATGCGGCGGATGCGTTCGCCGTCGGCGAGGAGCATAGGATATCCCTCTCCCAACGCTTTTACGTGGCGGCACGGGTAAGCAGAACACTCGGGGCACAAGCGCACTCCACGAACGAGGGCACACTTGCGAATACCACAAAACGGCGGTCCGCCGCCGTCGCGACAACCGGGGCAGGCGGTGTTCTGCTCGCTGAGCGACTGCAGGAACTCCCAGAACTCCTGGAATCCGGGGATGTCCTTGGCCCAATACTCATAGCCTTCCTTGGCCATTGACCCCTGCAGGGCGCTCGCCTGCGGGGGGATGCGACACCGCTGACTACACAGGCCGCAGTAGAGTCCGCAGTAGGTTACTTGACTGAGATCTTCCATTTCTTCCTCCACAACACCTTCCAGCGGTACCTTCTCCGGCGGCCGACCCGCGTGCGCCCCCCCCCAGGTCTACGTCCGGCGACCGCCGTCCACGGTGCGTTCCACCTCGTGGCGTGCCCCGTCTGACGTAGAGATCTGCCTGCAGTCTAGGGCGGCGCGGAGTGCACGGGCAAGCGGCAGTTCGGGTCGCGCATCGCTTACCAGGTTCCTCGGCTGCGGTGACGGTGGTGGTTGGTGGCCAGGGGAACGGCGACTAGGCTCGACAGGATCAGCAAGGAGGAACAGGAAGATGCGACTTGTGCTGGCTGTTGTGGTTACTTCCGCGCTTTGTCTGGGCGTGTGCCTGCCCGGGGCTGCCCGGTCTACCTATGCGCTGACAGTACCTACGGCGTACGTTCTACCTGCCGGCAGTTGGCACATCCACGTCAGCGCAGCCGTGCTTCCTGCAGGAGCGCCGTCGTTGCTACTGGCCCACGGTCTGGTGAAAGGGCTGCAGCTGGGAACGTCCCTCTCTTCGCTTCTGGAGGCGCGCCCCAATGCCGAGGCTGTCCTCTCGGTGGATCTCGCCGAGGGGTGGGCGGTGGCCTCCCCGCTGCGTGCTTCGTTCGACCTCGACACCGGGCTGTCCCTGGGCGGCGGCGTGGTGCTCTCAGCGAGCCTCGCAAACTGGCTGAAGCTCCACTTCGGCGGGGCGTTTGCCCTGTACCCGGACACCGCGGGCACGCCATACGCTGCGCTCGGGGCCGAGCTGGCCGAGGAGCTGGAACTGGTGGCTGAGGTGAAGGCGTGGCCCCTGCGCGGAGCGGCGGGCGCGCTGTGGCGGCCCGCCCCCTACGTGGAGCTGCGCCTCGCCGGCACGGGCCTCCCCCTCACCATGTGGGGTGCGCTGACCGTGCGCTTCTAGACCCTGCACGAACCCCGAGCGCTATGCCTGTCCGAATGATTCGTAACGCACGATGTCGCTCAGCTTCTCGCGGTCCCTGTCCGGAACCTGCACGGGGACGCCGATGGGAAGCAGAGCGACCAAGCGGAACTCCCGCGGGATGCCGAGGACCTTCTTCATCTTCGCCTCGGCGGTATTCCGCCGTCCGGAAGGATCGTACACGCCGACCCAGTACGAGCCAAGGCCCAGGCTCTGCGCCGCCAGAGACATGTTCTGGGTGGCGACTGCGCCGGCCTCCAGGTAGTGCCGGGGATCCTTGAGAGGGTCCACTACGACCGCTATCAGCAGCGGGGCTTCGGTCACTCCCTGGCGCGCTATGGTCACCCTCTCCACCACTTCCGTAAGTTTCTTCTTCGTATCAGGGTCTCTGACTACTAAGAAACTCCACGGTTGCGAGTTGGCAAAGGACGGAGCCCAGCGGCCCGCCTCGAGGATGCTCGTCAGTTGCTCGTCGGTAACCGGGCCTTGCTTGAACCGGTGTACGCTCCTGCGTTCCTTGATCGTCTTCAGTACTTGGTTTTCGCTCATGTACTACCTCCCTTTTTGTTGCCCATCGTCAACACTAGTTTCCCGAAGTGGGCCGCGTCCTCCAGCAGGCGCTGGGCCTCGGCGGCACTCTCCAAAGGCAAGGTACGGTCCACGACCGCCTGCACGGCGCCTCCCGCCACCAACGACCACACGAGGTCCAGCTCCTCGGGGAGCGCCCCGAACACGCCGAGCAGGGAGATCTCCCGCCGGTAGGTAGGCTGTAGGTTCAACGCCACCTGCGGGCCGGAGGTGGCCCCGCAGAAGACGACACGCCCACCGGGCCGCACCGCGGCCAGACATTCCTCCCACAGGGCCCGCCCCACTTGCTCGGCGACAAGGTCTACGCCACGGCCTTCGGTGAGATCCAGGACGCGGCGAGAAAGATCGTCGGAGGCGTCGACCACGTAGTGGGCCCCCAGTTCTCGCAGGCGCTCTCTCTTGGCCGACGAGCGCGTGGCAGCGATGACCCGCGCTCCGGCGGCCCGCGCCAGTTGCACGGCTGCCGTTCCCACCCCGCCGGTGGCCCCCGTGATGAGTACGGTCTCCCCGGGCCGAAGCGCCCCCCGGCCGATCAGCATGTGATAGGCGGTGCTTGTGACTAGGGGGAAGGCCGCTGCTTGAACCGCGGACAGCCCCTCGGGAAGAGGGCGCAGCGCCGCAGCGGGGACGACTACCTGCTCAGCGTAACAACCGTCCCGAGCCACGCCCACGACCCCCGCGCTCAGGTTGGGGCTGGCGGAACGTGCAGGGTAGAGCCAGGGGGTGACGACCACGGGCTGCTCCTCACGAAACCCGCGCACCCCTAGACCGAGCTTCTCCACGCGCCCGGCGCCTTCGCAGCCCAACGTACGCGGAGTGCTGACGGGCACGTTTCCCCTGCGCACCCAGATGTCCAGGTGGTTGAGCGCAGCTGCCTCCAGCCGCACGCGGACCTCGCCCGCCGTGGGCTCCGGGGCGGGTAGCTCCTCTAGCTTGAGCACCTCCGGACCGCCGGTTGTGTGCACACGAACAGCCTTCATCACCACCCCCTGGTGAGCGTCGCCGCGAGCTCCGCTGCCTGAGTATAGTGCTCCGCCCGCGGAGCGCCGTGCACCTCGAGCACCCCGGCGAGCTCGAGCTTCGTGCCTTGCAGTATTTCCTCGGCCTGGCGCGCCGCCCCGCCGCCCCAGCCGTACGAGGTGAGCAACGCCGCCCGTTCCGCCGGCGGCTTCAGAGCGCGCACGAGGAGGGCCGCGTAAGCGGCAGCCGGGTGGAGCCCGCCGAGAACGGTCGGGCCCCCAAGGACCACCGCCCGGCTGTCCACAAGCTCTTTGGCCAGCTCCCCGAGGTCGGTCTGCGGAAGGGGGAACACCCGCACAGAGACTCCCTGCTCGAGGAGCGCGTGTACCAGGGCGAGGACAAGCCTTTCCGTCGCCCCCCACATGCTGACGTAGGCCACGGTGACCTTGGGCTCGGTGACCCCTTCGGTCCAGCGACGATACAGGGAGAGAACGCGCTCCGGGTCCTGGTGCACAGGTCCGTGACTGGGGGCGATGAGCCGTAGATCGAGCTCCTCGGCAGTCTGCAGTGCCCGCTGGCCCGCTTTGCGGAAGGGCATCATGATCTCGCCGAAGTACCTCTTGGCCGCCGCTTCCCAGTCTTCGAGCTCGTCTGTGTACACCCCGACAGCACTGTGAGCGCCGAGGAAGTCGCAGGGGAAGAGGATTTTCTCTTCACGAAGATAGGTAAACATGGTTTCCGGCCAGTGCACGAACGGGGCGTCGCTGAACTGCAGGGTCTTCCCCCCGAGTTCGAGGGTGTCCCCAGTGCCTACCGTATCCACCCGCTCGTCGGGGATGGAGTAGAGGGCGTGTGCCATCTCTTTGCCCTTGACACTTGTTAGGAGCCTGGCATCGGGGAACTCCCCAAGCAGGCGCGGGATCGCCCCGGCGTGGTCCGGTTCGGCGTGGTTCATGACGATGTGCGTCGGCGGGACGCCGACCGCTCTGAGGTTGGAGAGGAGTGCCTCCTCGAACCCCGGGTTGACTGTGTCGATGAGAGCACACGAGTGGGTCCCCCGTACCAGGTACGCGTTGTAGGACGTCCCCTGGGGAAGCGGAATCAAGCCGTCGAACAAGCGACGGCCCCAGTCCTTCACCCCAACCCAGTGGACGCCCGGTTCAAGTTGAATGGTGGCCATGTTGTTCCTCCTCCAGGATTCCGATGGCGGCGCGCAGGTGCGGAATGACAATGGACCCCCCGACCACCACGGCCACGGCCATCGCCTCTACCAGCTCTTCGGTGCCGACGCCGTGGCGGCGCGCTTGGAGCAGGTGATAGCTGATGCAGTCGTCGCAGCGCAGAACGAGCGAGGCCACGAGGCCGAGGAGCTCCTTGGTCCGGGCGGAGAGGTGGCCCTCTGCGTAGACGTCATCGTCCAAGGCGAGGAAGCGCTTCAGGGGGAGGTTCGCCTGCCGCAGCAGGGCTTCGTTCCCCCGCTCCCTGCGCTGGACGAAGTCTTCCGCTCGGCTCATTCAGTCCTCCTCTCGTTCGTCCAGGAGCCGCCGCTCCCCCTCGATCTTCTTCAGGGGAGCGATGTCCTGAGTGACTTCCATCGTGCCCAGGTAGCGACCGTCCACGCTGCGCACGGGATAATAACGAATGTGCACTAGCTTCCCCTCGAGGGGAATCCAGAATTCGGCCACGTCGCGCTTCCCGCTTTTGAACTCGCTCACAATGCGCTGCACAACGTGAACGCTCTTCTGCGGGTGGCACTGCTGCACACTCCGCCCGATAACGGAGCGGGAGCGAACGAAGATGCGCTCTTTCGTCTCGTTGAAATAGCGAACCTTGTCCTCGGCGTCCACGAAGGTTATGTCCACAGGGAGAGTGTTCAGTATGCCGTTTAGCTCCTCGGGGGAGAGTTCGCCCGGCCCCAAGGAAACAGTTCCCGCAGCGGGCGCTTCCGTGGGGCGAGACTCGGGGGCGGGGGCGGGGGCCGGAGCAGGCTGCGGCGTGAAGCAGCAGTAGCCCAGCTCATCGAACTCGGAGCGGATCGCCGGCCACTCCGCCTCGGGGATCACCCGTAGAGCTGTGGGGTAGAGGATGTTGTTCTCCTTGTAGATGTGGGAGGTGTACGTTTCGGCCAAGGCGGTGGCCTGTTCCAGGAGCTCGTAGGCCTTGTCCCCTGCAGGACTCTCCTCAAGCAGGGAGCGAATGCGGCGCTCTATCCCCCGCAGTTTATCGTGCTCCATCCACATCACCGCCGGAGGTTCGGTGATCCCCTGACGCTCGAGCTGGGGAAAGAGGACGTTCTCTTCACGCACAAGGTGACTTTCCGCCTCCAGTATGTGCTCGGCCACCCGCTGTGCTCGTTCGTGGTTTGCCCCGTTGCCTCCTGCAAGGGCCTCCACAGCGGAGCGCAGCTCCGCTGTGTACTGAAGAATCAGCTCGTGCTCGCGCAATAATGTGTGCAGGGGATGCCAATCAGGGACCTCCAACCGTGTCCCCTCCAATGACTCCCGGAACAACTCCAGGTGCACGTCGCACAGCCGCTGGAGCTCCTCACGGGTCACGCCTTCCTTCACCAGCTCCTGCTCCAGCCGAGAGATCTCCTCCGGGCCGAGCTTGGAGAGGACCTGACGCAGCTCCTCCCGAACTCGCGCCGGCTCCTCGCCGGTATGTAGCCGCTGCAAGGCGTCCTTCACTTCCTGCAACCGTTTGCCACCCAACATCTCGCTCATGTCCTCACCCCTCCCTCAGTATCTCTACGCGCCGGCCGCCTGCGCTGCGCGATCTCCTCCAGCGTAGTGGTCTCGAACAGCGCAGTGATCTTACTGCGGATCGGGTCCCATACCGGGTACATGGGGCAGGAGACGTCCCCCCCACACGGCTCCAGGTTGAACAGGCACTCCTGGAAGAAGCGCTCCCCGTCTACAGCGCGAATCACGTCAGCCACGGCGATCTCGCTGGGAGCACGGGCCAGCTCCACTCCACCCGTGCGGCCCCGGGTTGCACGCACTAGCCCGGCGCGCACGAGAAGAGGAACCAGTTTGGCTAAGAAGGAGCGGGGGACGCCTGCGGCCTCGGCAAGAGCCCGGGTATGCATCCGGGTCGCCGGGGGCCGCGCGGCGAGCTCGGCCAGTGCCAAGACCACATACTGCGTCGATCGCGTGAACACTCGGCTCCCTCCGTTACATGATATGCAGACCTTGATATCCTCTTTGAAGCTTACAACTCTCCCTTCAGAAAGACAACTCCGTCGCTGAGACCACGTGAAGGCGCTGTAGTATCCGAGTTCGTCCGTCGCCTGCCTGAGCACCGCGGCCGACCGCTCCTCAGCCGCAGCAACGGCGCCTAGGTTGTACGTACTTCTCCGGCTCGCGGTCGAAGGCCTGTTTGCACCCGGGCGCGCAGAAGTAGTACGTCCTCCCCTGGTGTTCGCTCTTTGCCGGCGCCTCAGCCGGGTCGACCATCATCCCGCACACTGGGTCTCGTGCTGTCATCGCCATTTGTTTCTCACCTCCAGTTCTTTGGGATCCTTGAGTTTATTGGGTTCCTTGGGTTGGTTGGATTTGTGGGGAAAGCCCGGATTCCGTTCCATGCACCAAAAAGGACCAAAGAACCCAAGGAACCCAAAGAACCCAACCAACATCGAACACTGATCACCATGACATTCGGCGCAGCCGGAGGGCGTTCACGCTCACAGTGAACGAGCTCAGAGCCATGGCCAGGGCCCCGATCATGGGGTGCAAAAGGCCCAGCCCGGCGGCGGGGATAGCGGTACCATTGTAGAACCAGGCCCAGAAATAGCCCTGCTTGATCTTGCGGAACGCGGCCTTGGACAACTCCACAGCGCGCACGATCCCCTCGAGGTCCCCCTTGACAAGCACGATGTCTCCGGCCTCAATGGCGATGTCCGTGCCGGTGCCGATGGCGATTCCCACGTCGGCCGCGGCCAACGCCGGCGCGTCGTTGATCCCGTCCCCGACCATCGCCGTAGGCCCATGCGCCGAACGCACGGCCTCCACGACCCGCACTTTGTCCTCGGGGAGCACCTCGGCGTGGACCTCCTCGATTCCTGCTTCGTCGGCGATGGCCCGAGCGGTAGGACGGTTATCCCCAGTGAGCATCACCGGGCGGAGACCGAGTTGTGCCAGTTCTTGTACGACCCTCCGCGCACCGCGCTTTAGGGGGTCGGCCACCGCCAAAATGCCGATGATCTCCCCTCCCACGCCGACGGCGAGGACAGTCTTTCCCTGGTTTTGAAGATCGCCGAACCGCGCGGCCAGCTCCTGGGGCACTCCCCCTTCGGCCACGAACTCGGGCTTCCCCACCCGCACCTCACTGCCCTCCACGACCCCCTTGACCCCACTTCCCACCTCGGCGGAAAAAGCCTCCGGCTGGGCAAGCGTCAGCTCCATATCCTGTGCTGCCGCAGTCAAGGCGCGAGCCAGAGGGTGCTCCGACCCCTGTTCCAGACTGGCCGCGTGGCGGAGGACAGCGCCCTCTGTCCACTCCCCCCGCGGTACGGTGTCGGTCAAGCGGGGGCGCCCCTCGGTGAGGGTGCCGGTTTTGTCTAAGACCACAGCGCGGATGTCTTTCATCGTCTGGATGGCCGCGCCCTTGCGGATGAGGATCCCCCGCTCGGCCCCGACTCCGCCTGCGACCATGAGGGCAATAGGGGTGGCCAACCCCAGCGCGCAGGGGCAGGAGATTACAAGCACCGCAACCGCCGCGAGGATGGCCAGGGAGATGACGGGGAGCTCAGGGTTGACCCACGGGAGGAAGGAGAAGGCCTCCACAACCCCGGTGAAGAAGCCCGGCAGGAGGAGCCACAGCACGAGGACTGCAAGCGAACAGCCAATGACTACGGGGACCAAGTACCCGGTAACGCGGTCGGCCCAGGCTTGAATGGGGATCTTGCTCCCCTGAGCCTCCTCCATGAGGCGCACCATCTGGGCGAGGAACGTATCCCGCCCCACCCGCGTGGCCCGCACCCTGAGCAGGCCCGACCCGTTGACAGTGGCCCCGATGATCTCGGCCCCGGGGCGCTTCTCCACGGGCATGCTCTCCCCGGTGGCCATGGACTCGTCAACGCTGGACTCGCCCTCCACCACCTCGCCGTCTGTGGGGACCTTCTCTCCAGGACGGACGACCATGAGGTCCCCCACCTGCACCTGGGACAGCGGTACTTCCTCCTCCCGGCCGTCCTTGACAATGCGGGCCCGCTTGGCGCCGAGCTGGAGCAGCCGACGGATCGCCTGTGAGGCCCGCCCCTTGGCCCGGGCCTCCAGGAACCGTCCGAGAAGGTGGAAGATCATGATCCACACGGCCATCTCCACGAAGGTGACGTAGGGGAACCAGATGCCGGCAATGCCCATCAGGTAAGGCGGGGCCGACCCGAGCAGGATCAGTGACTCCATGTTCGGGGAGAGGTTGCGGAAGGC
>PWTL01000052.1 GCA_003562845.1 Candidatus Acetothermia bacterium | reverse complement strand
GTTGTCTAGGATAGGTGGGAGGCTGTGAAGCCCGGGCGCCAGCTCGGGCAGAGCCGACCTTGGAATACCACCCTTCGGCTGCTGGGGCTCTAACCGGAGATCGTTAGCAGCGGTCTTGGGACAGCGCTAGGCGGGCAGTTTTGCTGGGGCGGCAGCCTCCTAAAGAGTAACGGAGGCGCACAAAGGTCTCCTCAGGCTGGTTAGTGATCAGCCGTTGAGTGCAAGGGCAAAAGGGGGCTTGACTGCGAGGCAGACTCGCCGAGCAGAGGCGAAAGCCGGTCCTAGTGACCCACTGGCACTTCGTGGAAGGGCCAGTGATCAGCGGATAAAAGTTACCCCGGGGATAACAGGCTGGTACCGCCCGAGAGTCCATATCGACGGCGGTGTTCGGCACCTCGATGTCGGCTCACCACATCCTGGGGCTGCACCAGGTCCCAAGGGTCGGGCTGTTCTCCCGTTAAAGTGGTTCATGAGCTGGGTTCAGACCGTCGTGAGACAGGTCGGTCCCTATCTACCGTGGGCGCAGGAGGCTTGAGGGGTTCCGCTCTCAGTACGAGAGGACCGGAGCGGCTAGGCCGATGGTGCACCAGTTGTCCCGCCCGGGGCATCGCTGGGTAGCCAAGCCTGGACCAGATAAGAGCTGAAGGCATCTAAGCTCGAAGCTGACCCCAAGATTAGGCCTCCCTATCAGGGCACTTCGAGACCAGGAGGTTGATAGGCCGCAGGTGGAAGCCCGGTAACGGGTGTAGCCGAGCGGTACTAATCGCCCGATCGACTTGTGTAGCGGACGCTCTATTCGCTTTTCGATGGCCGAGAGGCTGGGATGTGCGGTCATTGACACGGGAACGTCGCACAACGTCGGGGACAAGCCCCGAGCAAACGTCGGGGACAAGCCCCGACGCTACTAGCGGAAGGGTAGCGTCGCAGCTTGTCTGCGACGTTGGTTGCAGCTTGTCTGCGACGTTGGAACGCGACGTTGACCATAGGAGATTCCAGGCGGCATATGGCGGAGGGGAAACACCCGGTCCCATACCGAACCCGGCAGTTAAGCCCTCCAGCGCCGATGGTACTGAGCTGGTAACGGCTCGGGAGAGTAGGACGCCGCCTGGTTTTTTTCTGCCGGTTGGTATCATATAAACACCGTAGAAGTATGTAGAGAGCGGTTCAGTCACCGCCCCATAGAGATTGCACAAGGCTCTGGAAGAGCCTTGTGAGGTCGGTGATCCCGAAGCTGCGCGCGAACTCCCGAACTGCTTCCTCGACGTCCACGTCGGGCCCTTGTCGCTGACGCATGTAGTAGAGGTGCTCGGAGATCCACACGTACAGGTCGGCTTCCGTGCGGCCGGGAAAGGAGTCCAATAGCCGGGCCCGGCGCAGAGTGTCCACAAGAGGCATATAGACCCTGTCGTACCAGGAGACCACCGCCTGTTCGTAGGGGATCTCCCGCCCTTCCTCCAATCCTAGGTAGTAGCGGTGGACCTCTATATGCTCGAGCAGGATGCGGTACTTGCCGAGCTCGCTGAACTCGATGCACTGGCCGGGGCGAAGCTCGTTGAGACGTGTGTGCTTGAGGAACGCGGAGTACTCGGCCTTGCGCACCATGGCCTCTGGAGTGACGTCGGCGTTGATGGGAACGTCGGGGACGAACTCCACGACCTCAGCGTCCACAAACCGGGTACCTCTCTTCCGAGCAGCAGCGAGGCGGTGGTGGCCGTCCTCTACGAAGTAGGCATCGCCGACCTTGTACAGGCTGAGCGGAGGTAGCTCCTCCCATCTGTCCAAGGCGGAGTCCAGTTGACGGAGCCGTTCGGGATCGGCGTGGCGGGGGGGGAAGGCGCGGTCGAAGTCGCGATAGCGGTTGACGCTGCCCACGATTTTGCTCGTCTCTACCTCCTGTATGCCGAGTTGCCTCCAGGCGACGATGCGCACGCGACGCGTGACCCAGGGGAAGGGCAGGAGGGCCCTGCTGCGTCGGCGCCGATTGCGCAGACGGTGGAAGAGGCCCCGGCTCAGCCGTCGCCGCAATCCCATGGCGAAACCTCCAGAACTGTGTGGCCCTGCACCTGGATGACGCTGGTGCCCCGGTACTCCAACTGTGGGAACTCGCCTGGGCGGGGGTAGGTGTGCCCGTGGATCAGGTAGCGAGGGCGAAAACGATCCATGAACGTCAGCAGCGCGGGGAACCCTTGGTGGGCGGGATCGCTGTGGTCGTGGATCCCGCGTGGGGGACTGTGGGCGAGGAGTACGTCCAGCGCCCTGCCCCGGAGGATCTTGTTGACCAGGAGGCGCGGTGTCATACGCCTGATGAGCCCTCTGACTTCCCGATCGTTGTACTGGAAGCGGGCCCCGGGGCGGTAGCGGGGGCTCCCCTCGAGCCCTCCGACGAGCAGTCCTTCGGCTTCTACCACCCGGCGATGGACGTTGATGCAGCCACGGGGGGCCTCCAAGTCGGCGCCGTCGGTCAGCAGCGGGCGGTCGTGATTGCCGTGCACGTAGAGGAGCGGAACGTTCAACGCGGACACTATGAACTCCAGGTAGTCGTACGGAAGATCTCCGCAGGAGAAGGCAAGATCGATGTGTCCGAAGCGCTCTGGCGCAGCTTCGTTGTACACAGCGGGACTGACGACGTCGCTCACCACCAGGACCTTCATCGCTGCCCCATCGTAGTGGGGTCGGGGGGAGCGCGCCAGGCTGTCCTTGGATGGCCCCGAGCGGGCGCATATAATCTGGCTTTGTGTGAGAGGAGGGGCTGTGGATTCGAACGTTAAGCGTGTCTTGGTGTGCAGCGCTTGGCCCTATGCGTCGGGCATGCTGCACCTGGGCAATCTGGTGGGATGTCTCCTCTCGGGGGGTGTGTTCAAGCGCTTCTATCGCCTGCGGGGAGTGGAGGCGCTGCATGTGTCGGGAACTGATGCCCATGGGACCCACATCGAGTTCGAGGCGTCCCGCCAGGGCACTACCCCTGCCGAGCTGTCACAGCGTGTGCACAAGGAGATTGTGAATGTGCTGCGGGCGTTCGAGGTGGACATCGACAACTACACTATTACTGAATCTCCTGTGCACTTGGAGTTCGTCAGGGAGATCTACCAGCAGATGGATGCGGCGGGGAACATCCTCTCCCAGGAGGAAGAACGGGCGTTCTGTAAAGGGTGCGAGCGTTTCCTGGCTGACCGGTACATCATTGGGACCTGTCCGCGCTGTGCGTACGACGCCGCCAAGGGAAACCAATGTGATGCCTGTGGGGCTCTACTGGAGCCGGAGGAATTGCAGCAGCCGGCGTGCGCCTTCTGCGGGTCGCGGGACATCGTGCGGCGCAAGACACGCCATTGGTATTTGGACTTGGCCAAGCTGGCGCCTCGGCTCAAGGAGTACGTTGCCCGCCGGAGCTTCCAGGGGAACGTCGCTGAGTTCACAAACCGCTTGTTGAGTGAGGGGTTGCGACCCCGGGCCGTGACGCGGGACATCGCGTGGGGAATTCCGGCTCCTTTTGCCGGGGCCGAGGGCAAGGTAATATACGTGTGGGCGGAGGCTGCCCTGGGCTACGTGTCAGCTACGATCGAGCACTTCCGCCGGACCGGGTGCCCTGAACGATGGAAGGAGTTCTGGTTTGGGGAAGAGGTGCGGCAGGTGTACACTCAGGGGAAAGATAATATTCCCTTCCACACTGTGGTGTTTCCCGGGCAGCTACTGGCCTCCGAGCAGGGCTATCACTTGCCCGACCAGATCTCGGCTACGGAGTACCTGAACTGGATTGGGGGAGAGCAGTTCTCCAAGTCGCGCCGTGTGGGTATCTACGCTGACGAAGCTTTGCAGCTCCTGCCCCCTGTGTATTGGCGATTCTACATGTTGTACAACCGCCCTGAGGGCAGGGATACCAGTTTCTCTTGGGAGGAGTTCGACAAGGCGGTAAACGGGATCCTGGTGGACAACATCGCCAACTTCGTGCACCGTGTGCTCTCTTTTGTGTGGAACAAGCACGCAGGGACTGTGCCCGAGGAGCCCACGGACCCGGAGATTGTGGAGGCGATCCAGGACACGTGTGACGAAGTGGTGCGCATCGTCGAGTCGGGAGCGCTGGCTCCGGCGCTGCGCAAGGTGAGCATGCTCGCTGTGCAGGGAAACGAGTTCTTCCAGCGACGCGCCCCCTGGAGAGGGGGTCAAGAGGGGGCAGTGTCCTCGGCAACACACTTAGTGAAGGCGATTGCAGTCCTCTTGGAGCCGTTCGTCCCCATGTTCTCCCGTGAGGTGTACGAGCTCCTTGGCCTGGAAGAGCCGCTGTTTGAGGATGTGCAAAGGAGCCCGGGGGGGACTCATCTTGCCCAGCAGCCCCGACCGCTGCTTGCACATGTGGACGTGGAGGAACTGAAGGAGAGGTATCGCATGATGAAGGAAGAAGGGCTTGTAGGTATTGAGGAGTTCAAGCGTCTGGACTTGCGCGTGGGCAAGATCGTGCTGGCCGAGGAAGTGGCCGGTGCGGACAAGCTGTACCGTTTGGAGATAGATGTAGGCGACCGTCGTTTGCAGGCAATAGCCGGCATCCGGGAGCACTACGCCCGTGAGGAGCTGGCGGGAAAGCTGGTTGCTGTGGTGGCGAACCTCAAGCCGGCCACGATCAAGGGCATTCGCTCGGAGTGCATGGTGCTTGCGGCGGAGGACAACGTCCTGGCGCTTGTGGGGCCGGAGCGCGAGGTGGATCCTGGCACCAGTATCCGCTAGGATTCATCTAGCCGTGTCCTAATCCACAGGAACGCGAGGAGGCCGGAATGTACGCTGTCATTGAGGTCGGTGGAAAACAGTACCGTGTGGAGCCGGGCATGGACGTGGTCCACGAGCTTGTACCCGGGCACCGCGAGGGAGACGAGATCACGTTCGACCGGGTGCTGCTGGTGCGCAACGGTGAAGGTACGGAAGTGGGACGGCCGTTTCTTCCCTCCGCCAGGGTGGTGGGTGTGGTAGAATTGGTCGGGCGAGGCCGCAAGGTTATTGTGCAAAGGTTCAAGTCGAAGAAAGGCTATCGCCGAAGGAAAGGGTATCGTCAGCCGTATATGCGCACCCGGGTGGTGGGCATTGAGAAGGGATGAGGCCATGGTCGATGTGACGATCGAAAGAGACGGTGACGGTCGGATCCAGGCTATCACCCTGCATGGGGGCGAAGAGACCAGTGAGGGCCTGGCCGCCAGCGTGTTGGTGGACGCCTCGCTGCTTACGCTGCGCGATTACCTTCACTTGGCCCCAGAGGTCAAACTGGAGGGGGAAGGCCGGCAGGTGGTGGTGGATCGATCAGATCTGTTCTTGGACCGGGAGATCGACGCGGTGCTCGAGGTGGTGCTACGGGGACTGCGCACGCTGCAGCGAGAGCGGCCGGAAGGGCTGGAGCTGCGCGATGTCTCTATGGACGTGAAGGTGTAAAGGAGGTGAGTGAGGATGGCACACAAGAGCAGTCAAGGCTCAACGCAGAATGTTCACGACACAGCGGGCAAGCGGCTGGGCGTCAAGCGATTCGGCGGCCAGCAGGTGTGGCCTGGGTGTGTGATCGTGCGGCAGCGCGGCACGAGGTTTCATCCCGGAAGAGGAGTAGGGATGGGACGGGACTTTACCATCTTTGCCACCTCGGAGGGCGTGGTGGAGTTTGCCGGGACACGCCGGAAGTACGTCAACGTCAACGCGGAGGGATAGGAGGAGTACTTCCTCCTGATGACTAGTTGGACGAGGCGAAGATACATGTATCTGCAGGAAAGGGTGGCGACGGGCTGATCAGCTTTCACCGAACTCGGCGGACGCCGCGGGGAACCCCGGACGGCGGGGACGGTGGCGACGGCGGGTCGGTGATCTTGCGCGTCACTCGATCGATGAACACTCTCCTTCACTTCCAGAACCAGATTCACTACAAGGCTGACGATGGGCGTCCCGGCGGGACCAACAACAAGCGTGGGGCACGCGGGGCGGACCTGGTTGTCACGGTGCCGGTGGGTACTGTGGTGCGCGACCTTCATAGTCAGGAAGTACTGGCGGATCTCACGGAGGAAGGTGCATCGTTCGCCATCGCCCGGGGAGGCCGTGGAGGACGGGGCAATCGAGCGTTCGCCAACTCTACTCGTCAGGCGCCCAAGGTGCGGGAGCTGGGGGAGGAGGGCGAGGCCCGGTGGCTGAGCCTGGAGCTGCGCCTGCTTGCCGATGTGGGCGTTGTAGGGTTCCCTAATGCTGGCAAATCCTCATTGGTGTCGCGCATCTCTCGCGTACGTCCCAAGGTAGCCGCCTATCCGTTCACTACGTTGCAGCCGAGCCTGGGGACTGTGGAGGCGGGTGAGTTGTCGCTTGTGGTTGCGGACCTGCCGGGCATCATCGAGGGGGCCCATGAGGGGCGGGGATTGGGCGATCGATTCTTGCGCCACGCCACCAGGGCCAAGGTGCTTTTGCACCTGGTCGATCTGGCTGCGGTGGACGGACGGGATCCGCTTGCCGACTACCTCGCCATACGCAACGAACTGGAGGGGTGGGAAGAGCTGCGCGAAAGGCCCGAGGTGGTGGCGGGGAACAAGGTCGATCTCCTCACGCAACAGGCGGTGCAGCAATGGGTGGAGGAGTTCCGCAGCGCGGGAGTGGAGCTGCACCCAGTGTCTGCTCTCAGCGGTGAGGGGGTGCAGGCACTTGTGGGGGTGCTCGCCGAGTGCGTGGAGGAGCGGCGCCAGGTAGTGGCCGAGCCGACTACGGGCGGGAAGCAGACGTGGCGGCTCACCCCCGAGGAGTCTGCGTTTTGGGTTGAGGAGCGGGACGGTATCCTGGAAGTGTATGGGGAGACGGTGGAGAGATTGGTCAAGCGCGTGGACCTGGCTGCTCCCGATGGTCTTGCATACCTGCAGGAGCGTCTGACCCGCATGGGGGTGATGGCCGCCTTGCGCCGGAAGGGGTTGCAGGAGGGCGACAGGATTCGAATCGGGGGTGTGGACCTTGAGTTTGAGCAGTAGGGTCGGCGTGTTTGGAGGGACATTCAACCCTATCCACGTCGGGCATCTGGAAGTCGGGCGTGCGGCTGTGCGCCAGTTCGGGTTGTCGCAAGTGGTGTTCGTGCCGACAGGGCACCCACCGCATAAGCAGGTGGCTGGCGGGACTTCCGGGGAGCTGCGCTATGAGATGGTGCAGCGGGCGGTGGCCGACTACTCAGAGTTCACGGTGTCGCGGATCGAGCTGGACACGGACGGTCCTGCATACACGGTGGACACTATTGCCAGGCTTAAGGAACGCTATCCGCAGGGCATTGCCTACCTTGTAGGAGCGGACATCTTCCTCAAGATCGACGAGTGGAAGGACACAAAGAGGTTGTTGGCTAGCTGTCCGTTCATCGTGGCTCTGCGAGACGGAATCGGGGCGGAGGCCTTCCGAGGGGCACCGTTTGACCGAGCCGAGCTATACTTCGTGGAGATGGAGGAGGTCAAGGTCTCGTCGCGGGAGATCAGGGAGAGGTATCGGGACGGGGAGCCGCTGGAGGGGCTTGTTCCGGCGGCTGTGGACACCTTCATTCGCAAGCGAGGGCTGTACGGCGTGGTCCAGGGGGGCCGCGTTGGATAAAATGAAAAGAGAAGGAGGTTGGTGGTAATAAGGCGCCCGTTGCGTGTCAACGAAGA
Source organism: Candidatus Acetothermia bacterium (assembly GCA_003562845.1). GTDB lineage: Bacteria > Bipolaricaulota > Bipolaricaulia > Bipolaricaulales > Bipolaricaulaceae > T3SED10-47. The sequence goes on along the minus strand of PWTL01000052.1, from coordinate 8,913 downwards.
GATCCGAGCACGGGAAGTACTGCTCATCGATGCTGACGGACGGAAGGTGGGCGTGACGCCCATCGAACAGGCTTTGGCACTCGCCCAGGAACAGGGAGTGGACTTGGTTGAGGTGGCGCCGGAGGCGAGTCCGGTAGTCTGCAAGGTAGTGGACTACGGGAAGTACCGCTACCAACTGGAGAAAAGGGAGAAGAAGCAGCGGAAGTCGGCGCGCCTCAAGGAGATGAAGTTCACGATCCAGACCGGGGAACACGACTTCAACACGAAGCTGTCCCGGATACGGGAGTTTCTCGAGGACGGGGACAAGGTGCGCGTGACCATATTTTTCAAGGGGCGACAGATCATCCACTCGGAGAAGGGACAGGAGATGCTGCGCCGGGTGGTAGAGGAAACGCAGGATATCGCCAAGGTCGATCAGGAGGCGGTCAGCAAGGGGAGGACGTTGCAGATGCTGCTCACGCCTCTGCCCCGGAGGGGAGGAAAGGATGAAGGGAAAGACACACAAGGCAGCGGCTAAACGTTTCAAGGTCAAGCCCAACGGGAGGATATTTCACCGTAAGGCAGGCTATGTGCACAAGCTGAGCAAGAAGCGGTCCCAGTACCGGCGGCAGGCCCGCCGGGAGAAGGAAGTTGCCCGAGCGAACTTGCGACAGGTGCGCGAGCTGCTTTCCAGTTGAGGAGGACGGCATGCGAGTGCCAGGTGGTACAAAGCACAGCAGGCGCCGCAGAAAGGTGCTGGCGCAGTCGAAGGGGTTCAAGGGAAAGCGCAGGAACTGCTACCGTATTGCCAAACAGTCGGTGATCAAGGCCTTTTTGCATCAGTATCAGGCTCGCCGGCTGCGCAAGCGGGACATGCGCAGGTTGTGGACTATGCGGGTTGGCGCCGCCGCGCGGAGCCATGGGCTGTCTTATTCCAAGCTCATGGGGGGGCTGCGTAGGGCGGATGTACGTGTGAACCGGAAGATGCTCGCCGACCTGGCTGTGCACGACCCGCAGGCTTTCGAGGAGCTTGCCGCTGTGGCGAGGGAGTCCCTGGAGGTGTAGGGGCTCACTCTCGCCACAGCAGGCGGGCCGGAGGGGGGAGCTATGCTAGGGACCCGCGCAGGGAGCGAGCGTGGGTTCGAGGGCGTGTCGCCCGAGGTTGCCGGCGACGCCGGGGCAACGGGTCTCCCGACGACCCAGCTGGTCGTCGAGGGGCTGCCGTTGGTGTTGCACGTGGGCTGGACCAGCCACGAGCGGGCGCTTCCACGGGCCATGTCGGTGGACCTGGCTTTAGATGTCTCCTATGACGGATCAGGGGATCTGGCGGGGACTGTTGATGTAGACGAGGTTGTGCGCGTTGTCCAGAAGTTCTCCGGCCAGGAATACCGCCTGTTGGAGGAGGTGGCGGAGAGCTTGGCTCAGCGCCTGCTGGAGGGCTTTCCCCGGCTGCGCGGTGTGCGGGTTGCCGTGAGAAAGCCGCACCCGCCCGTGGGTGCAGCAGTCGCGGCCACTGGTGCTATTGTGGTGCGGAGGCGCGATGGCTGAGGCTTTCCTTGGGCTGGGGGGAAACGTCGGCTGCGTAAGGGCGAACCTGGAAGCTGCCAGGCAGAGCCTGGCCGCCCGTGGGGTGGACATCAGAGGTTTGTCTTCGCTATACCGCACGGAGCCTTGGGGACGAGCGGATCAGCCAGAGTTTCTCAACCAAGTGTTGCGGGTGGAGACGGAGCTCGCCCCGCGCGAACTCCTGGAGTTGTGTCAGCAAGTGGAGAGAGATGTTGGTCGTGGATCTCGGGACAGGTGGGGACCGAGGGAAGTGGATGTTGACCTCCTGCTGTACGACGATGAGGTGATTCAGGAGGCCGATTTGCAGGTTCCCCATCCTCGACTGGCCCAGCGTCGATTCGTGCTGGTGCCGCTCGCGGAGCTGGCGCCGGCGCGGAGACACCCGACGGAGGGCCGGACCGTGGCCGAACTGCTGGAAGAGGTCACGGATGAAAGGGGGGTAGAACGAGCAAGGGAAATCTGATCCTGATAACTGTCCAACGTGGTCCCGCGGGTGTACGCAAGCGGGTGGCGTTGGTGGAGGAAGGCCGGCTGGTGGAGGTGTACTTCGACCTGCCCGGAAAGCGTGTCGTCACCGGCAGTATCTATAAAGGTCGTGTGGAGACAGTGCTCCCGGGAATGGGCGCGGCGTTTGTGGACGTGGGCGAGCGTCAAGCACTGTTCTTGTCGCAGAACGAGATCAACCCGGCTCTGCAGGCGCAGCGGAGCGGACGCCGGGGCGGCCGAGCGCCCATCCAGAAGGTGCTGCGGGCGGGGGACAGGATCATCATCCAGGTCCGCCGGGAGGCAATGGGGAAGAAGAACCCGCAGGGGACGACCAAGATCAGTCTGCCCGGACGGTATTGGGTGTTCCTGCCCAAGGAGGACCGCGTGGCAGTGTCCCGCCGAGTGGGGGACTCCACGGAAGTCAGACGACTGCGGCAGATAGCCAAGGAGATCAAGGGCAAGGGGGAAGGTGTCATTGCGCGCACAGCTGCCAAATCGGCCTCCAAGGACGACCTGGAGAGGGATTTCCGTTTCCTGGTCGGGACGTGGAAGGGGATCGAAGAAGAGGCGGGGAAGGGAGAGGAGCCGCGGCTGCTCTATGAGGGGATGGATGTGGTGCGCAGCCTTCTTCGGGACCGCTTTACCGGGGAGATAGGCAAGGTGATTGTGGACGACGAGCGCGAGCAGAGGGACATCCTTGAGTTCTTGCGCTATCTCCACCTGGGAGAGTTGAAGGGGCGGGTGTCGCTGTACAAGGGTCCGATGCCGTTGTTCGTCAAGCATGACGTGGAGCGGCAACTGCGGGAGGCCTTGCAGAGGAGGGTGCCCCTCAAAGGGGGTGGCTTCCTGAGCATCGACGAGACCGAGGCCTTGACGGCGATCGATGTGAACACCGGCTCCAATGTTCGACACCGAAACCAAGAAGCGGCGATCCTCAACACCAACGTGGAGGCTTCCAGGGAGATCCCCCGGCTTCTCCGACTGCGCCGCATCTCGGGGATCATCGTGGTCGACTTCGTGGACATGGCCTCTTCCGCCAATGAGCAACAAATGGTGGACGTCCTGCAGGAGGAGTTGGCCAAGGACCGCATCCCTGCGGACTTCATAGACATCACCCAGCTGGGGCTGGTGGAGATCACCAGGCGGCGCCAGGGCGAATCGCTGGCGACGACCATGGACTCAATGGAGGAGGATTAGCGGTCGGCGCCGATTTGAGCAGTGAGTGTCCCGTGGCTAAGATTGTGGTGTAGGGCGGATAGCTCAGTTGGTAGAGCGCTCGCTTCACGGGCGAGAAGTCGGGGGTTCGAGTCCTCCTCCGCCCACTTTCTTTTTGTGATGGGTGTGTACGTGTTCGGTAACCGGGTTGGTGGGCCCTCAACGAGGGTGGACGAGTATCGCGGCAGGGCGAGGTGCCGTGTCTTGTCCGGGGAGGGGGGCAGGTGAGCACGCGTTGTCACCTGTTGGTCGGCGAAGCTCCCGCCCCGGCCGTTGCCGAGCAAGTTGCAGAACTATTCTCCGTCTGCCCCTACGTGCATTTCTGTGCCGCGTTCGGACCTCAGGTGATAGTGGTGTTTTACCTCCCACCCGGGCGGGAATGGTGGGTGGCGGGGATCGCCAACGACCCCGGGGGCACGCTGGGGCTGGCGCGGGCGGCCGTGTATGTATCGGAGAGGCCCGCCTACCCCCGCCGCCGGGAGCTGCGCCTTCCGGCCAACCCGTCTGGCCGTGCTCCATGTGGTTCCGACTGCACGGCCTGCCCCCACTGGAAAACACAGTGTCCGGGTTGTCCGGCATGGTCGTCCGGACGTTAGTGTGTGTTTTGTAGTCTGGAGTCTGTGGTTTGCAGTTGGTGGGTTGTGGGATCAAGTTGTTGTGGACTCCAGCTCGGTGGCGGGGATGACCGCCCTCTGGCCGTTGGTTCCGGAAAGGGAAACGAAGGGAACCCCGTAGGCTTGCTCCAGGTCATTTGTTCCCAGGACTTCGTGGGGACCCCCGCAGACCAGGGAGCCCCGGGAGAGCAACCCCGCACGATCGCCGTACGCCAGCGCATTGTTCGGGTTGTGCGAAGTGACGCCCAGCGCCAGACCACCGTCGGCCAGTTGTGCAGCAAGGAGCAGGACGTTGTGCTGATGGGCGGGATCCAGGTTTGCGTCGGGCTCGTCCATGAGCAAGACCTGCGCTCCCTGGGCCAGGCCACGGGCGATTAGCGCCAACCGCTGCTCTCCTCCGGAGAGGGCTGTGTACGGACGGTCGGCCAACTCCTCTAGCCCGACTGCCCGCAGAGCCCACGCGGCGATCTCCCGGTCGCCCCGGGTGGGACCAGCGAGCTTCTTCAGGTGGGGAGAACGTCCCATGAGCACCATGTCCCGAGCGCTGTAGGTGAACACGGGGGCGTGCGTCTGGGGCACCAGAGCCAGCCTCTGCGCCCGCAGCCGGGAGGGCAAGCTGCGAAGACCGAGGCCATCGAGGGTGATGTGGCCCTTGTCGGGGGCCAGCAAGCCTGTTAGACAGCGTAGAAGAGTGCTCTTTCCCGAGCCGTTGGCCCCGAGCAGGAACAGAAGCTCCCCCCCCTGTATGTCCACATCGACTCCCCGCAGCACCGGATTCCCTGCGCGATAGGCGAACCACACCTCGCTCGCCTGAAGGATCATCGCCATCCTCCGCGGGCCTCGAGCGAACGCAAGAACAGAAAGCAGAACGCCGGAATGCCCACGAGTCCTGTCAAGATCCCCAACGGTATCTCCGCGGGCAGCGCCGTGCGGGCCACGGTGTCAAGGAGGATCATGAGCCCCGCGCCCAAGGCGAGGGACGCGGGAAGGAGTCGTCCGTGGTCTGGTCCAACAAGGGCCCGCGCTGCGTGGGGGACGAGGAGCCCGATCCACCCGATCACGCCTGCCGCGGCCACGGCGGCAGCGGTGAGCAGGGTCCCCGCGGCGATGACCGCCATCCTCCACCTGCGCACGGGGAGCCCCAGCGACTCGGCCTCCAGCTCGTCTAGGGAGAGAACGTTCAGCCGCCAGCGGGAGGCGACCAAGAACGCTGTTCCCAGGGCGGTGGTGCCGAGCAGAGGCCACAACTGTCCCCAGCGCACGGTGCCCAGCCCGCCGAGCAGCCAGTAGGTGATGGCGGGGAGGGCGTCAGTGGGGTCGGCCACGTACTTCAAGATTCCCAGCAGCGCGTCGAATGCCGAGGCGACCACTATCCCGGCGATTACCAGGACCAGTATCGAGCTGCCAAACCCGCGCGACAGCATCCACGCCCCCAGAACTGCCGCCAGTCCGAGGGCGAACGCGGATGCCTGCAGGGCAACAGCGCTCCAGCCGGCGAGCAAGCCTGCCGCCGCCCCCAGGGCCGCTCCAGAACTCGCTCCGAGAATACGCGGCTCTACGAGAGGGTTGCGGAACATCCCCTGGAACGCCGCCCCTGCCGCCGACAGCCCCGCCCCCACACATGCCGCGGCGAGCACGCGCGGCAGGCGTACTCCCAACACCAAAGTGCGGCTCAGGTCGGGGACGTCTCCCCGGCCGAGCAACGCCCCGAGCACTTCCCCCGGGGGGAGCCACAGGCGTCCCACCAGCAAGGCGAAAAAGCCGATCGCCGCTGGGAAGGCGACCAGGATGAGCCACTTTCCGTTGTTCGCTGTCACGGTGCTCTCAGGCGCTCGAGGACGTCACGGGCCAGGGTGATTCCATAGTACTCCTCGTACAGGATGAGAGCTTCAGCGGCCGCGTTGTGGGGTGCGAGGTGGGGATGCAGGACCTGCGCCAGCCACAGCGCTCCGAGCACAGCATCGGGGACCGGGGCATCCCACGGCGCGGCCACGCGAGGCATCTTGTACACGCGGTCGGACTGCACTGCGCCTATCCACGCCCACTGTGGATCCTCGAGCAGATCTGCGGGCTGAACCCCTCCGTAGGGGGCGATGACGATTACCTCTGGGTCCCAAGCGACCAGTTGCTCCAGGGAGATGTCGCGCCACCCCCCGGCAAGCCGCGCCGTCACAGAGAGGCCCCCCGCGCGGGCAATGAGTTCGCTCTGCAGCATTGCGCCGCTGGCCACCCGCAGGGGGGCGGTCCCCACGAACAGCACCCGCGGGCGCTCGCCGGGCGCGAGCCCACCTACGGCCCGGCCGAGATCGGTCAAGTAACCTTCCAGGTCGGCGGCCAGCGCCTCGGCCCGAGCGTCAACCGGGGGCCCCAGCAGCGCTCCTGTGAGCCTTACTGCGTGCACGACGTCGTCCACTGTCTCCGGCACGTATTGGGCGGCCGGTATGCGTAGGTCGCCCAGCACCTCGGCCATCCCGGGGTTTCGCTGAGGGTTGGTGATGACAAGATCGGGTCTTTGGGCAACCACTTCCTCGATTGTGGGGTCGGTGCGCATAATCTTGTCGCCGAACTGGGGGTCCAGCTGTCGGTGGAGGGCCCCCACTTCTCCTTCGGGACCGGTGAGGGCCACGTACCGCGCAGCGACGATCCGGTCCCCCTCCCCCAGAGCGTATACGTAGTAGGTTGCCGGTCCGTAGGCGCTGAGTACCCGAGCCGGAGGCGCGGGTAGGTCCACTACGGCGCCGGTCTGATCTACGACCGCCGCCACCGCCCAAGCCGCGGTCACCAGGAGTGCAAGGGCCGTCGCCGCCACAGCGACGGAGCTCTGGTGTGCAGCACATCTCTTGCCGTCAGCGGCCAGCATATTGCGGGTCACGGTCTTCTCCCTTCTCCCTTTCCACTGCCTCCCGGCAGTGTCTCACCCACGCCTGCAGGGCACGCACTTGGCAGCGTCTGAGCTCTAGGCTCAGAGCGCCTAGCAGGGGGTCATCACTGGGCAGAGTGCGTTGCCCGGCCAGGCGCTGCTCCACTCTCTGCAGGAACTCCTCTTGGGACGCAAGGAGATGAGGGACTTCCTGGGGCGCGCTCCGCCGCAGGATGTACAGTTTCGCCGGAAACTCCACCCGGATGTCCCGGGCGCGGCGGACCGGCGAACGGGCCCAGTGCAGAGCCGCGTGTCTGCCCTGCGGCGTGGCCGCGTATTCCACCCGGGGCGGGCGCCCGCCGACGTCGCGACGAGCCGACCGGACCAAGCGTTCGCTCTCCAGGCGATGCAACGTCGCGTACAGCTGGCTTTGGGCGACCCTCCACACGGGACCGAGTGCGGATGAGAACCGCTCACGCAGCGCGTAGCCGTGGCAGGGTCCGGAAAGCAGTAGTCCTACGATCGCGTACCCCAGCGAGCTGTCCAGTCTGTCCACTGAACGTCCTCCTTGGAATATTCCATTCTAGAATAGCACTGACCACAGACATTGTCTACTGATTGGCTTGGGGGATTGCGCGGTGTGCGCCAGTGGCCGGCTCAAGTGGACGAACTTCGAACCTGCCGATGGCCGAGAGCGGAGAAGGATCAGGAGCTGGTTGGCATTCGCTGAGCGAACTCGAGAGCGTGGAACAGGATGTCGGGCGCGCAGGTCAGCTGAGACTGCTGGATCCAGAGCGGCGATAGGCGAGAGTTGACGCTTGGGGGGCTCGGGGAGTATGGTGGAATATAGGGGAGTGTTCCGCCTCTCTTGTCCGTCGATACCTTCGTTCCTCAAGGACAGCGCTTCCCTTGCCGCGAAGGTGGTGGGATGAGCCAACCGCAGGTGGTCACGGCTGTGCAACGTGGAACAGCCCTGGCGTGGGGACGTACGGCATCTGTTGCCGGGTGCTCGGCCGTCCAAGGCCATGGCGGATGGCGCGCGCTTGGGTGGCGCTCGATGATGGTGCTGCTATGCATCGGGCTGGCGATGGTGCCGGCGGCAGCGCAGTCGTATACCTTCGCAGGCCACGTGTACGCTGGACATCCACCCGATATGTCGGAGCCCGTTGCCGGCGTGCGGGTAGAGCTCTTTGGAAGCCACGAAGCATGGTCATCGCACAACCCTGGGGAGTTGCTCGCCGCAACCGTAACCGACGACCAGGGCGCGTTCACGCTCACCCACGCACGCAGGGCTATCACCCATAGCTACTTCCACATCGTAGAGGAGAACCCGTCCGGGACGTACTCCACGGGTGCGCAAGCAGGACGAGGCGGCTACGTGGTTAACAACGATGTGGTGTCTTATGTGCGGGCACCCCCGGGAGCCTATGCCGGTATCAAGTTCTGGGATGCCCGGTCGCTCCTCTCCGCTCCACCGGTGTCCATGCCACCGACCACCGTGGTCGAGAAGAGCGAAGAACACGTACAGGAAAGCGTTCAGGTCACGCGCGTGGTCACAACCAGGGACGATGGTGTGCCCGAGGAAGCGCTTCCCCATACGCTGCTTATTGGCGACTTCGTACTGCTCGTCGAGCGCTACGATACCGAGGGCGAGGCGAACCAGAACGCCTTGCCGGCCCGGCAGACAAGGCTCCCCCAACCTGGGCACCTGGAACACCTCGCCGGGACGGCATGGTTGAGCTTCGACTGCAGCGCCGCGTCTATCGTGCCGGGCCTCCTCCCATTCTTGCGCCACCATGTGTTCGACGTGGTGCTGATCGTCACCGACCCCGCACGCCAGATAACCCTGCACGACGCCCGTCTCATCGAACCTGAGATCAGGCTGGGAGGGCAACTGCGACTGCAGCTTGCCGCTGAGCGGGACGATCCACAGAGCATCATCGCGGCGAAAGACCAGCTGATCCAAGAGATCGGACTGGGCGAGTTGCCCGTGCGAGGGGATGCCCGGGTTCGCTTCGAGGCAGCGCGGGTACAGCTTGTCCCGGACCACGAGGGCGTGGGCCGCATCGTCGAAGGGGTAGCCTTCTATCCGACGGAACCCCGTTATCCGGACATCATCCGTCTGGCGCTCGATGGCTTCACCGCAGTGATCGACCAGCTCACGCTTACACCCACCGGGGCTACAGCGAACGT
>PWTL01000106.1 GCA_003562845.1 Candidatus Acetothermia bacterium | reverse complement strand
AGCGGGTTGCTCAGCGCGTTCTGCACCCACACCAGCTGGTACTCCTTGGCCGCCGCTTCGCGCTCCGCCTCGTCCGTAGTAGACATAGCCGTCTCAATGAGCTGGTCCATGTAGGGATCGTCGAACTTGGGGAAGTTGCGGCCGACACCTATCTGTGAACTGTGAGCGAACCAGTGCATCCGGGACACGATGTCCATGCCCGAACTCCCCACCACGCAGCTGTGCCACACGCTGGGATGCATGGCGCAGGAGGACATCATCTCCGCACCGGTCGTCACGGTAATGTTAAGCTTTATTCCTACCTCAGCCAGCATGGCCTGCACCATCTCCGCTGGTGCCTCCGCCATGTAGCCGGGAAACGCCACGAACTCGACTTCCAGCCGCTGCCCGTCCTTCTGGCGGATTCCGTCCCGTCCAACCGTCCAGCCGGCATCCTCAAGAAGCTGCACGGCCATCTCCGGATCGTACGGGTAGTAGTTCTCCACCTCAGGGTTGTAGTACGGGCTGGCCTGCATGAACGGCCCGTACACCGGGAAGTACACCCCGAAGAACAGCGAGTCGACGATCGCCTCCTGATCAGTTGCGTAGAGGATCGCTTGGCGCACAGCCAGCTCGTCCGTCGGGGCCTTCTGCACGTTCAGGTGGTGCTGCTGCGCCATGCCAGCCCGAGGCTGGATCAGCACGTCGAAGTCCGGGTGCCCCTTCAGGGCCTCCACCTGCTCCATGGGTACCTCGTCCATGAAGTCGATCTCCCCCACCTGCAGCGCTGCCAGTCGTGTCTCGGCCTCAGGGATGAACCTCCAGACCAAGGTCTCGATCTGGGGCGGACCCTGGTGGCTGCGGTAGTCCGGCCCCCACGTATAGTCGGGGTTGCTCTCAAACACCACACGCGATTGGTAGTCCTCCTGCACCAACACCCAGGGACCTGTGCCTACAAGTTGCTGGTGCGTGGCACGGTTCGCCGGATCCTCGAACGCTGTCGGTGACAACCACCCATACAGCGGGTCAGAGACAATCTGCAGGAAAGTTGGTTTAGCCTCGGAAAACGTCAGGCGCACCTTCAGCTCGTCCACCTCCTCGTACAGCACGAGATCTTCAAACACGGTGGCAAAGCGCTTGGAGCGTGTCGCCGGGTCCAGGATACGGTCGATGTTCCGCACCATGGCGTAGGCATCCCACGGCGTCCCATCGTGGAAGGTCACGCCGGGGCGCAAGTTGAAGGTCCAGACCCGACCACCCTCCTCGGCGTCCCAGCTTTCGGCAAGCCCTGGATGGAAGCTGCCGTCGTCGGCCTGGCGGACCAACACGTCCGTGTAACACTTAACCATCCACGTCACCTGTGTGAAGTCACTGACGTGCGGATCCAGCGTGTCGTAGTCCCAGTTACGAATAGCCACTGTCACTGCATCGTCTGCCGCTACCGCGACCACTCCCAGCATCGCTATTGCACCAACCGCCAGGGCGATGGCCAAGGCACCAGTACGGCACGTTTTTCTCATCACGTCACACACCTCCTATGGCATTTGACACTTCCGTCAAGCGGTATGGACGTCAGCAACGTCCGTAAGGCGGGTTGTCCCCCAGAGATCACCTTCCTCTCCGTAATCGCAGCCTCGGTCCTTCCGGGGCAGCAGCTTCGCAGCATGGCGTTTCACATCGTAGCACTAACAACCTCTTCCGTGCAAGACTGCGCCACACGCTGTTAAAGTCTCTTCAACAGTCCATCATGCACCACGAGATTTTACTCACCCCCGCCTTGCAGATGCCACATAGTGCAACAACCTCTCAAAAGCTGAGGGATCGGAGCTCAACCCGTGATCAGCGTCAGAAGCGCCATGCGCACAGGGACGCCGTTTGCCGCCTGCCGAAAGTAGGCGGCGCCGGGCAACGCGTCCACTTCGGGAGAGATCTCGTCCACCCGGGGCAGGGGGTGCATCACGGTCACCTCACGGCCGGCTCCCTCCACCATCTCGCGAGTGAGTACGAACGCCCCTTTCAGCTGTTCGTACTCCGCCGGGTCGGCGAATCGCTCCCGCTGCACACGGGTCATGTACAGGACATCACAGCTGGAGAGTGCTTCCTGCAGATTTTCGGTCTCCTCCAAGCTCACCCCAGCTGCCCGCAGATCGTTCGCGATGTCCGGCGGCATTCTCAGCGCATCCGGCGCGGCTAGAAGCAGCTTCACTCCGTAGCGGGACAGCACCTGAGCCAGTGAATGCACTGTGCGGCCATGCTTCAGATCGCCGGCCAAGGCCACTGTAAGGCCGTCAACTTCTCCCCTCTCCTGGAGAATGGTGTACAGGTCAAGTAGCGCCTGTGTAGGGTGCTGGCCGGCGCCATCGCCGGCGTTGATCACTGGCTTGTCAGTGGCCTGTGCCGCTTCCTCTGCAGAACCGACCAGCGGATGCCGAAGCACGATCACGTCGGCGTATCCGTCCACGGTGCGAATGGTGTCGGGGAGAGTTTCTCCCTTCACCGCCGAAGAACTCTTCGGGTCGGCTACCGAGACCACCTGCCCCCCGAGGCGCAGCATGGCCGCCTCGAAGGAGAGGCGCGTGCGCGTGCTGGGCTCGAAGAAGAGGGTCGCCAGGATCTGCCCCCCCATCGTGTCCAGCCTCTCACCGCGCTCCAGAGATCGCGCGAAACCGCGCGCCTTGTCCAGGATCAGGTCCAAGCCCCCCCGATCAAACTGATCGGCTCTTAGAACATCCGCACCCTGCAAGCGGCTCACTACGTTCACCTCCCGTCCTCCATTGCCTCATCCACGGCCCGCGCCAGCCGGGCCACCGCTACCTCGATCTCCTCCTCGTCCAGCGCGCAGAACGGAAGGCGGACGAACCGCGACGGGTCGCCGTCGGGGAAGAAGCCGGAGCTGTCGCTCAGCACGAGTCCGTGCTGCTTTCGCCCCACCTCGGCCACCCGGGCAGCATCCGCTCCGCAGGGAAGCGTGAGCCCCACGAAGAACCCCCCCTGTGGGGAGATCCACCGCCCCCGGGGGAGGTGCTCGTCCAGTGCCTTGAGCATCGCCTCCAACCGCGGCTTGTACAGATTCCGCAGGGTGTGCAGGTTGTCCGCCAGGTGCCCCCGCCGCACGAACTCGTACACTACCCCTTGGGCGAGCATCCCCGGAGTGATGTACGCGTCCTCGGCCAGCTTGGCCATGTCCCGCACAACCTCCGGCCAGGCCAGGGCCCAGCCGACACGCAGCCCCGGCGCCAGGAGTTTGCTGAACGAAGAAAGCTGCACCACCTGCCGGGGAAGTAGCTCCCGGTACGGGGGAACGTCCTCCCCCGCGTACCGCAGCCTGCGGTAGGGGATGTCCTCCACCAGGACCATGTCCGCACGCCGAACGATATCCGCAATCGCCTCCCGCTTGGGGAGCGATGTAGTGATCCCGGTCGGATTCTGGAAGTCAGGGACCGTGTACAACAAGCGTGGAGAGTGCCGGCGCACAACGTCCTCCAAAGCCGCCGGGTCCGGCCCGTCGTTCTCCATGGCCACCCCGACGACCTCCAGACCCAGCGTACGGAACGCGGTGACCGCTCGGTCGTACGTCGGGCGCTCCACGGCCACTACGTCGCCCGGCGACAGCATCCCCTGGGCAAGGAAGAACAGAAGCTGGATGGAGCCGTTCCCCACGAGCAGCGAGTCCGCGGAGACACCGGCCTCCTCGGCCAGGAGCTCCCGCAATGGGGTGAAGCCGGTGGCCGGGTGGTACTGCAAAAGCACCTCCCCGTGTTGTGCCAGGGCCCTGGCACAGCAGTCTTTCACCAGTGCACAAGGAAGGGCCTCCGCCGGCGGCACCCCCCGTGTTAGTTTGATGACCGGCTGTACTTCAGTGGTCATGCTGCTCCCTTCGGCTGTAGTTCGTTCAGTTCAGCCGCCCCGGCTTGGGTGGGCAAGAACTCCCCCCTCCCCGGCGACGCCACCAGCTCTTCGTCCCGCACGACGATCTCCCCGCGCTGCATCACGAGCACCGGCCCGCCCAAAACGTTCCGCCCCTCGTACAAAGTGTACGGAGCAAGGGAATGCTGCGTGGCGTGGGCGATTGTGCGCTCAGCCTGTGGATCCCACACCACAAGGTCCGCGTCGCTTCCTACGGCGAGCGCCCCTTTCTTGGGGTACAACCCGAAGATCTTCGCCGGGTTTTCACACAGCAGCTGGACCATCCGCGGTAGGGTGATCCACCCTCCGCCCACCCCTTCGTCATAGATCACCGCGGGCATCGTTTCCACTTGCGGAGAGCCGTACGGGGCGTCGAAGAACTCGTCCTCCCGTGTCTTGCTTTTGGGCGCGTGATCGCTGGCGATCACGTCCAAGTCTCCTGCGGCGAGTGCCCGCCACAGGACACGCTGGTCCTCCACGCCCCGCAACGGGGGGCCGATCTTGGCCAGGGGCCCCTGCCGAGCGATCTCTTCCCCGGTGAGAGTGAGGTACTGGGGGCACGTCTCCCCATAAACCCGTTGCCCCCCCCGGCGAAGACGGGCCACGGCCTGGGCCGCCTCGCGGGCGGAGACGTGCGGGATGTACAGCGAGCAGCCGGCGACCTCGGCCATGGCCGCCGCACGGTTCACCGCTTCCGCCTCCAGGATCCCGGGGCGAGTGGCCAGAAAGGCATCCGCTGAATCGCGCCCCAGGGCCTGGTACTTGTCTTCCAAGTAGTCAGTGGCCAGGCCGCTCTCCGCGTGCACCATAGCCAGGCCGCCCACAGAAGCGATGATGTCCAGCGTGCGCATCAACTGGTAGTCATCGGTCATCCAGCCGAGCTTGGCGTACGTCATGAACATCTTGAACGAGGTCACCCCGCGCTCGACCGCGACGGGGATCTCCTCGGCCTGACGCTGCGGGTCGAACAGCCCGCCGTGCAGCCCGAAGTCCAACACCGACCCCGCCCGGCCTTGGTCCAGAAACTCGTCGATCACCTGCACCAACCCTTGGCCGGGCTTGGCGTAGGCAAAGTGGATCACCGTGGTCACCCCGCCGTGCGCCGCGGTGACTGACAGGCCGCCCAGGTCGTCGAGGTACACAGGATGGGTATGAACGTCTACGAACCCTGGGAGAAGGTAGGCTCCGTTCAGGTTCAACAATTCCCGGGCTTCCACATCAAGATCCGGCCCGACTTCCGTCACCCGCCCGCCTGCCACAGCTACGTCCATACGGCTGCAGCCTGCTCCCGTCGCGACCAGCCCGCCCTTCAGCAACCAGTCAGCACTCTTCACTTTCCCTCCCCGCAGACAGAAGGTTCCCTTCCCAACAAGCCGCCTTCGGAGCGGAGGAAATCCCGCTCGACCGCTCTCCGCTCAACAGGATAGCAGCAGTCAATCACTTCTCCCACGCTGGGAGTTCCCTTTTGCTCCGCCAGAGGAGCGCGGGATCACTAGTGCCCCAGCCTCGCTCAGGCTCTCGCAGACCTTGAGAGTCACCGTGGTGGGATCGAGCACGGAAACGCCGAGCTGGCGCATCAGCTCTTCGGCGTAACCCACCATTCCCGCGCAGCCGAGGACGATGGCCTCCGCACCGTCCTCCTCTATCGCCCGGCGGGCAACCTGCACGACCTTCTGCTTGGTCCGGTAAGGATCGCCGTCCGTCTCCTCCACAGAGAGCTCCAGCGCCCGCACCGATGCCAGGTACCGAGTGAGTCCCAAGCTCTCTACGTCCTCCACCTTGTTGGCCACTCGGCTGGCCAGAGGAGTGAGCACGGTGAACTTCTTGCCCATAGCGGCCACCACGTGCAGCGTGGTCTCCTGAATGCCGAATACTGGAAGCCCCGACGCTTCCCGTGCCGCCTCCAGCCCCGGGTCGGAGAAACAAGCCACGATGGCGGCGGAGTAACCTTCTTCGGCAGCCTTTTGCGCCAGGCGCACCACCCCCGGGGCGGCCAACGCCTCATCGAACAGAGAGGAGATCGACGGAGGAGCTTCCTCAACTCGCTCCACACGCACCTCTGTGTCTTCCCTACTGATCCTCTCCATCTCCTGGCGGATAGAAGCCGTCATCTCCTGTGAGCTGTTGGGGTTGATGATCAGTACCTTCATTGCCCTCCTCCATCGATCAGAGCGCGACCGGCCCTGAAGGCGTTGAGATTGGCCTCGGCATATTTTGCGGGAACCCGTGCCCGCACCACCTCCTCCCACGTCTCCTGGTCCACATCCAGTAGAGAAGAACAGGCGCCCAGAAGCACGACGTTGGCCGCCTTGGCCACCCCCAGCCGGCGAGCCTCGCCCGTCGCCGACACCATGTGTACCTCCCGCGCCGCCTTGCTCAACGCCTCCCGGATAGCCTTCCACGAAGGGTAGTCGGCTGTTCCGCTGCTCACGGAGACAGGAGGAACCGGCTGGTCGTTGACCACGGCCACCCCGTGTCGGGCCAGGTACTCCACGCCCCGCAGCGCCTCCAGGGGTTCGAAGGCGACTAGATGATCCATTGCGCCTCTCCGTCCCACAGGAGAGGACACCTTGCTGCCCCAGCGCACGTGGCTGAGCACGCTTCCCCCACGCACTGCAAGGCCGAGGACGTCGGATTTCTTCACGTCGTATCCTGCGGCCGCACCCACCTCGGCCAGGATGTCGCTGGCCAGTACCGTGCCCTGCCCACCCACGCCCGCCACCAAGAAGTCGATTTTATTCCTCATCGGTCATCCTCCTCGCTGTCTGGGGCGTGTATCGCTCCCACCGGGCACACCTGGCGACACATGTCACAGCCCACGCACAGTGTTGGATCTATGCTCGACAGGGAGCGGCCCGTTTTAGAGTGGCTGACCTCCGCCTTGACGATGGCCGGACATCCCAACTTGAAACAGGCCCCGCAGGCAATACACGCTTCCTCGTCCACCCAGTAGGACGCTCTGATGTCCTTGGAAACGTGGATGCACGGCCCGCGAGTGATGAGCACCGCCGGCCCATCGTAGGCCAAGCAATCCTCCAGTCCGTCTTTGACCTCGTCCATATTGAACGCGTTCACCGTGCGCACCTTGTCCACGCCCAGCGCCCGCACGACGGGCTCCAGCTCCACCCGTTTGGCCTCGCGACCGTGCAGCGACCACTCGGTGCCCGGGTGATCCTGGTGCCCCGTCATTGCCGTAGTAGCGTTGTCCATGAGGATCACCACGCCCCGGCTGTGGTTGTGCACCATGTTGGCAAGCGGGGGGAGCCCAGAGTGGAAGAACGTGGAGTCGCCGATCGTGGCCACGCCCTTCTCCGGCGTTCCAGCGATAGACATCCCGTGCAGAACGCCAATGCTCGCCCCCATACAGCCCATGGTGTGCTGCGCGTTGAACGGCGGCAAGCACCCTAAGTTGTAGCAGCCGATGTCGCCGGCGACCGGCATCTTCATCCTGTTCAAGTGGTAGTAGGTGGACCGGTGAGGGCAGCCGGGGCAGAAAACCGGGATCCGCGAGGGAAGGCCTATGGGAACGGGAGCCTGAGGGTGGGGAACATCGCCTTCGTCCAGCAGGCCTCCCTGCACGGCGAACTGGGCGAGATCATCCGGCAGAAGCTCTCCGCACGGGGGAAACAGCTCCTTCCCCACTACCGCAAGGCCCAGACCTCGGAGCTGTTCCTCAAGAAACGGGTCCAGCTCTTCCACGACCACCAGGCGTTCCACTTCCTCGGCGAAGTCCCGCAACGCCCTGGCGGGGAGAGGGTAGCTCATCCCCAGTTTGAACACAGACGCTTCGGGGAACACCTCCCGCACGTAAGCATAGCTGATCCCGCTGGTGACGATGCCCAAGGACCGATCGCTGAGTTCCCTCCGATTGGCCGGGCACTCCTCCGCGTAGCGAGCCATTTCCTGAAGACGTTTCTCCACCACCGGGTGGCGGAGCTTGGCCCACATCGCCGTGCACACGTATTTGCGCTGGTTGCGCGGGAACGGCTGCAAGTCCTTCTCCGTGCGCCGGGGATTTCCCAGAGACACCAGGCTCTTGGAGTGGGAAATGCGCATCGTCGTCCGCAGGAGGACGGGCGTGTCGAAACGCTCCGAGATCTCCATCCCCAACACCACGAAATCCTTGGCCTCCTGGCTGTCCGCGGGTTCCAAAAGGGGGATCTTGGCCAGCCGCGCGTACCAACGGTTGTCCTGCTCGTTCTGCGAGCTGAACATCCCCGGATCGTCGGCGGTGACCACGACCATGCCCGCCTCCAGCCCGGTGTACACAAGGTACATGAGCGAGTCGGCGAGCACGTTCATCCCCACCTGCTTGGTGGTCACCAGCGTCCGCCGCCCGGCGTACGACGCCCCCGCCGCCGCGTCCAAAGCCACCTTCTCGTTGGTGGACCATTCGGCGTAGATGTCGTTTCCGTACTTGGCGGCGACGGTCTCAAGGATCTCCGAACTTGGGGTGCCCGGGTAGCCAGTGGCCACCTCCACCCCCGCCTCGAAGGCACCCCGGGCGATGGCTTCGTTCCCCGAGAGAAGCGTCTTGTCCATGACTATGTCTTTCCTCCTTCAGCCCTGTGTCCCTTCCGTTCTCGGAGCTCGACGAGGGCGTCCACGGCGCGCACGCCCTGCCCTTCCGGAAGCACCAGCAACGGATTAATGTCCAAACCCTCGATGCGCTCGCCCCAGTGCGCGGCGAGCTCCCCCACAGAGCACAATGCGTTCACCAGCGCAGCCACGTCCCCGCGGGGACGTCCGCGGAACCCAGCCAACAAGCGACCAGCGACTGTCCGGCGCACCATCTCCTCGGCCTCTGCGGGGGCAAGAGGGGGTAGGGCCACAGACCGATCGCCGAGGAGCTCCACCCACGTCCCCCCGGAGCCAAACACCACCACCGGCCCGAAATCCGGATCCCGGGTTACCCCGACCACCGTTTCCGCCACCGCCCCCCGAACCATCTCCTGGACCAGCATTCCTCGCAGGGCGAGTTTGGGCGCCTGCCCGGCGATACGCTCTTGCATCTCATCGTAGGCCGACCGCAATGCCAGCGCATCACGGAGGTCCAGAGACACTGCGCCCGCCTCGGTCTTGTGGGCGAGTTCCGCAGCTACTGCTTTGAGCACCACCGGGTAGCCGAGCTCCTCGGCCGCGGCCAGCACCTCCTCGAGGTCGCGGCACAGGCGCTCCCGCGGGGAGGGAATGTCGTAGGCCTGGAGGAGTTTCTTGGCCGTATGCTCGTCCAGCACGCCATCGCTTGCCCCAAGCACTTCGCCGCCTCGCTTAGCTCCGTGGGCCGTCGCCGCCGGCTGTCGGCCGTGCCCCACCGCGTGGTGGACGGCACGGAGGCCCGCTCGCGTCCCCTGGAGAACGGGGATGCCCCCTCGCTCAAGCGTGCCTCGCAGCGCGGGCTCCAGCCCGCCGGCGAGGTTGCTCAACACGAACACCGGACGACGGCTCGCCTGGCCCACCTCCACCGCCGCCCGCGCTACGATCTGGAATTGGTCGACCTGGGCCTGGGGGATCCCCGGGGGGATGTCCAGGGACACCAGCAGAAGGTCCACCGTTTGCTCCTGGGCCGCCGCCTGCATGCACCCAGGGTAGGTCTCCTCAATGCGGCCGCTGCCCCACGCGTCGAGCGGGTTCCCCACTTCCGCGTAGGGTGGGAGGTGCCCGCGCAGCGCGTCAGCTGTGGTCTCGGACCACGGGGGGAACTCGAGATCCGTGCCCGCGGCCAGATCACCCACAAGCCCTATCTGTCCCCCGGAGAGGGTGATCACGCCCGCCCGCGGCCCCCGCGGCCGCCGGCCCCGCAGCGCGGACAGGGCGACGCCGGTCTCCACAAGCTCCTCCAGATCGTCAACTCTGGCGATTCCGTATTTCTGGAAAACCGCGTCGTGCACGGCGTCAGAGCCAGCGAGGGCCCCCGTATGCGTGAGCGCCGCGCGCCGCGCCACCTCCGAGCGGCCCACCTTCAACACCACCAACTGCTTCCCCAGCTCTCCCGCTCGCCGAGCCACTTCAAGTAGGCGAGCGGGGCGCCGAAACTGTTCGATGAACGCCAGTACTACATCGATGGACTCGTCCTCCAACATGTGTCCCATATAGTCGGTGCTATCGAGCACGGCTTCGTTTCCGCTGGACACAAGGAGGCCGTAGCCCAGGCCCCGCCCGCTGTTGGCAAGCGCCAGGCATACGGAACCGCTCTGGGCGACGACGCCGACATTTCCCGCCGGAAGGTCCGCGGAAAAAGGGGCGCTGTAAGCCGCCATTCTCCCGGGCCGGAGGAATCCTACGCAGTTGGGCCCGCACAGCGCGATATCCTCCCGGAGACACAGGGTGGCCAGGTCCGCTTGCAGTCGCTTCCCTTCCGGCCCGGCCTCGGCAAACCCCGAGGCGAATACCCACGCCCCGCGCGCCCCGATCGCCGCCGCCTGTTCCATCACCGGAAGGACCTGGTCCCGACCCAAGGCCACGGCCACAAGGTCGATGGTAGCTCCGCTCTCGGCCGCCTCCTCCAAGGAGGGCCAACAGCTGCGGCCCAGCACGGTGTCGTACCGCGGGTTCACCGGGTGTATTTCCCCTGTGTAACCGACCTGGAGGAGGTTCTCCAGCACCTGTCGCCCTGCGCCGGGCCGCTCGGAGGCCCCCACCACGGCCACTCCCCGAGGGTGGAAAAGGGTTGTCAGATCTAGGTCTCCGCCAGCGAGGGCGTCGCCACTCACCACACCGCCGTCCTCCACTCCGGATGCCGGGGATCCTTCCCCCGAACCACACTGGCGTAGGCGTCCCTGAGCCTCGCCGTGACCGAGCCCGGGGCTCCCGTACCAAGTGGAATGCGATCTACTGAGGCGACAGGCATGATCTCCCATCCCGTCCCCATGAAGAACATCTCCTCGGCCAAGTACAACTCCGTCCGATCGATGGTTCGCTCCACGAACGGGAGCCCGAGCACCTCACGCACCAGGCACCCCACGGTATCACGAGTCACGCTCTCCAAGATGCTGGCCGTCGCCGGCGGGGTCACCACCTTCCCCTCTCGCACCAGCGCCAGACACGCCCCGGGGCCTTCCGTCACCTTCCCCTGGGCGTCTAAAAGCACCGGCCAGTCGTACCCCGACACCGTCGCTTCCATCGCCGCCAATCGGCCATTGTGGTAGTTGGAAAAGCACTTCAAGCGCGGAGGCATCACGTTGTCGGCAATCCTTGTCCACGAGCTCGTGCACACGTCCAGAGCCGTAGACGGATCGCGGTAGGCTTCGAAGGGCCAACTGTCGATGACCAGTTCCACAGGTTTTCCGGGTTGGGCTTGCAGGAGCTCCCGCACCAGGCCTTCCTGGAAGATGTATGGTCGGATGTACACGTCGCGACGGTATTCGTTTGCTTGCAGGAGCTCCTGCGTTGCCTGCCCCAAGTCCTCCAAGGAGTAGTCGAATGCAAAGCGCGTCATCTTGATGGACTGCAAAAAGCGGCGATAGTGATCGTCCATGCGGAACACGTACAGCTGTCCTTGGTCGGCGTTCCAGTACGCCTTCAACCCCTCGAAGATGCCGGCCACAGACGCATGCCCCACTGCACCTACATGAACCACCGCCTCAGCCCACGGAACCAGAGATCCATTGCGCCACAGATAAGTAGCCCGCTCTTCGCTGTAGATGGCCACCGCCGTCCGCCTCCTCTGGTTGGCTGTTCCGGGCGCCCGCCCAACCGGGTGGGCCTCATTTCGCATCGCGGCACCACGTTCCGTTTTCATGACTATGGTATGTCCCCCTTCAACTGCTGTCAAGTCAGCAAGCGCTGGGAACACTAGGAATCATTCTCCTGTTTTCCTACGTATTTACCAGTGTATAGTGGGTAAATCAGTGGTCCCGACCGCGAGAGTTGTCGGTTTTCGCAAGTGCACAGCTCAAGGAGGTCTCACATGAGATGCAGTCAGACGTACAGAGGGACGGCCGGGTGGACGGCGCTGGCGGCGGTCGCTGCCAGCGCGGTGGTGGCCCTGCCCGCTGGGCAGGGACTCGCCGAGGGCAGCCGCTCCTTCCCCGGAGGGGCGACCACCTGGCGTCCGCTT
Source organism: Candidatus Acetothermia bacterium (assembly GCA_003562845.1). Classification (GTDB taxonomy): domain Bacteria; phylum Bipolaricaulota; class Bipolaricaulia; order Bipolaricaulales; family Bipolaricaulaceae; genus T3SED10-47. The sequence continues at coordinate 4,791 of PWTL01000106.1, read as the reverse complement.
CACGCGGAGCTCCCCGCGCAGCTTACTTCCCACCGCGATCTCCGGTACGAAGGGGTTGTGGGGCAGACCGATTGGCACACGTGCGGCCCGGCGACGGTGTCCACGCTGCTTACTTATTACCTCCTGATCGAGGCCGGCGAGAGCGCGTGTCTGGAGATCGCCACACGGGCAGCAGCCCAGCGAGGACGAGCCCTCGGGGACCCTCTCACCGCGCTCGACCTTGCACACACCTTAGAGGCCTTAGGCGTTCACGCTCAGGGCTATCGTGTCACTATCGACTCCCTGGTGGACTATTTTCGGCGGGGTGGGCCTCCGGTCATCGCCCACGTCACCAGGCCGCAAGACCACTTTCTGTTGATCGCCGGGCTGGTGCGGGGGCACTTCGTCCTTGACGACCCTTCCTGGGGAACGAGGATCGAACCGTGCTCTTCGCTAGAGAGGCAACGCGGTTTCAGCGGCGTGGTCCTGGTCCCGCTCCTTGAGGGGGGTCTGGCGGCGGCGGCCCACAGGCGACAGGCTGCCGTGCGGGACTACGCTTCCCTGAGACTGGCTCGGCTGCATCGCCTGCGTGAGGAGCTCCCATGAGGGGCGCGTGCACGAGTGTCCTCCTGCTATTCTTCCTCTCCCTGTGCACTACGGGTACAGAGCCCGTTGATCCACTGGTGCGCAGGGAAGAAGGCCGCACTCACACCTGGCAAGTGGGCCTGGGGTACGTCCCCGTGGGCACCACGGGCGGCGGAGTGGACTCCCTGGGCGTACCGTACGAGTACACGCGAATGGCGCACGGGGTGGAGCTGTCCCTCTCCGGCACACTGCGCGTGACAAAGCACTGGAGGACCGGAATAGAGCTCGCAGACACCACCTGGTTCATCAGCGAGCGCCGGACCTCCCTCGAGCAGACAGCGGACAAGAAGTTCCAAGAGAGGGAGTTCTCCTACAGTGTGTTCGGGGAAGCGCGGCTCGCCCCGGACAGCGCACTCGATCCGCGGGTGACCATGGCTGTGGGCGACCCTCGACAGAGCGCGCTGGACCTCTCAATGAGCGTCCTCCGCGATCCGCTGGCCCTGCTGGGAAGACTTGGCTACGCAAGATACGGCGACTCCCCGCACGATGCCCTCTCCTTCGCCCTAGGGGCTGCGTTCGTCGCCAACGCCTGGATGACACTGATTACACAAGCGGGGTGGGAGGTGCCCCTGGGGGACCCTGCTCTTCCGGCGACGACGCTCGAATTCCTCGTGCAGTACGACTTGGACATAGTAGGCAACCTCCGGCTCAAGGGGCGCGTCAACTTGCGCCTCCAACAGCCTCCCCTTCTGGGCGTGGGGTTGGAGTTGACCGGAACAGCGGAATAATGTCTACCCCCCGCCCACGGGGGGGAGCAGCGTGAGCACGTCGCCGGAGGAGAGCGCGGTGGAGAAGCCGCGCAAGAACTGTATGGAGACACCGTTTACCAACGCAGAGATATACCGCTGCGGGCTCCCTCGTTCGTCGAGAAGCATGTCGCGCAGTTGCGGGTACAGTCCGATGAGAGCGTCCACCGCCGCGGCCACGTCCGCTCCCTCGGGGAGTTCCAGGTCAACAGGAGAGGACTCCAGCTCGTGGCGAAACGGGAAGTACACATGCAGTTCGATGCGCATATCGAGCGTTTATCGCCTATCGTGGCGTCCCAGACAAGCTGGGACGTTACCAGGGCTTAGACTTCCCAAACAAGCTGGGACGTTACCAGGGCTTAGACTTCCCAGACAAGCTGGGACGCTACCAAGGCTTTGTTGAACAGAGGCGCTATGCCGCCCGGCGCCACGGCAAAGCTTGGCTCCCCTGAGCAAGGGCCCATGCAGATCGGCACGCTTAAGTGAGTTGGGCGGCGATCTCCCGGTGACGGGAGACGTAGCGCTCCAGCTCCTCGTCAACCGGGCGTCCTCCGCGTACCCGAACGACGCCGTTCACCATCACCAGCTCCGCGTACTGCGCAGCGCAGTGGAGGAGGCCGGCCACCGGGTCAGCCGCTCCGGCGAACTCCAGGCCCCGCGTATCCCAGAGGACAAGGTCGGCGCACTTCCCGGGCTCGAGGGAGCCCAGCTCCTCATCTCGCCGCAAGACTTGCGCACCACCGACACAAGCCAACCAAAGGGCAGTTCGCGCCGACATCGCCTGCGCCCCGCCCTGCACCCGAGCGAGGAGCATGGCCTGGCGGGCCTCGCGGATCATGTTCGAGGTGTCGTTGGAAGCGGACCCGTCCACGGCCAGTCCCACGCGCATTCCCGCCTCAACACAGGCCGCCGTCGGCGCTATCCCCGAGCCGAGCAGCATGTTGGAGCTTGGGCAGTGGGCCATCCCTACGTCGGCCGCAGCCAGGAGGCGGATGTCCTCGGCGCTCAGGTGCACGAGGTGCGCCAGCCACACGTCCGGGGCCAGCCAGCCCAGTTCCTCCAGATACTCCACCGGCCGGCGTCCGAACTTTCGCAGGCAGAACTCCTGTTCGTCATCTGTCTCGGCAAGGTGGGTGTGCAACAGGACCCCCGCCTCGCGGGCCAGTGTCGCCGTATCCCGCATGAGCTCAGGGGTCACCGAGAACGGAGAACACGGAGCCAGGGCCAGGCGGACCATTGCTCCGAACCTCCGGTCATGATAGCGCTCGATGAGCCGCTGTGAGTCGAGCAGGATTTCGTCGTGGCTTTGGACGACGTCCTCCGGAGGGAGGCCCCCGTCAGCGCGGGACAGGGACATCGACCCCCGCGTGGGGTGGAAGCGGATCCCCACTTCCCCCGCAGCCTCGATCTCCACATCGATAAGGTTCCGTCGCCCTCGCGGGAAGAGGTACAGGTGGTCGGTGGTGGTCGTGCACCCGGAGAGGAGGAGTTCCCAACAACCCACCACCGCGGACACGTGCACCGCCTCCTCGTGTATTCCCCGCCATCTCTCGTATAGGAACACAAGCCAGTCAAAGAGCTCCGCGTCCTGCGCCCCGGGAACCGCACGGAATAGCGTCTGATACAGATGATGGTGCGTATTAACCAGGCCGGGCGTCAGCACCTGACCGCGACCGTCTACCTCCTCGCTGTACGGGCCCGGCGGGGGGGCGCCTTGGCCAAGGGCCGCAACCTTCCCCTCCTCCACTGTGAGCCACGCTCCATGGAGTTCGCTTCCGTGGGGATCCATGGTGGCGATCACGTCTACATCGCGAAATAGGACCCTATTCTCCACGTTTCACCTGCTCTTTGTGCTCACCTGTACGGGCCGCAGGTGCTCACAACTGCAAGTTCGCCTCCGGGCACGTCTCCAAGAAGGCAACCAGGAGATCTATTGCGGCCTGGATATCCTTGCGATGAGCGGCCTCGACCACGGAGTGCACGTACCGAGTGGGCACAGACAGAGTGACCACCGCCGCTCCCTCGCGCGCCAGCTGCATCGCTCCTGCGTCCGTGCCCCCGCGGGGGAGGATCTCCATTTGATAGGGGATGTCCCTCTTCTCCGCCAGATCGACCAGGAACCTCACGAGCCCGGGATGGGAGATAGAAGCGGAGTCCTTGACCTTGATGGCCACTCCCTTGCCCAAGGCTGTGATCTGCTCGTGGGCTTGGACCCCGGGAACATCGCAGGCCAGGGTCGAGTCCAACGCCACGGCGATGTCCGGGGCGATGGCAAATGCGCTCGTGCGCGCACCACGGAGGCCGACCTCCTCTTGGACCGTCCCCACGAAGTAGACATCCGCTTGGTGTTCTCCCAGCCGGCGCATCGCTTCCAGCCCCACGTACAGGCCCAACCGGTCGTCAAGGGCCTTCCCCGAGACCAAGTCTCCGACTTCCAGGAACGACTGCCGCATGGTCACCGGATCGCCCACGCACACTCGCTCCTTGACATTGTCCCCGGGAAGCCCCAAGTCGACGAACAGCTCGGCGATCTTGATGGGCTTCTTCTTCTCTTCCTCGGTAAGGATGTGAACTGGCTTACTGCCGATGAGTCCGGGGAGCGCCCCGTCCCGGGCGTGCACGTCCACGCGGGCGGCGATGAGCGTGCGGGGATCGAATCCCCCCACCGGTTCTAGCCGGAGAAACCCCTTCTCCGCGTCCACGTGAGAGACCAGAAACCCAATCTCGTCCATGTGCGCCGCAACCGCCACCTTGGGGGCCTGCCCGGGGGCGCGGGCGACCACGTTCCCCAGGCGATCCACCTCGACGTGTTCGGCGTAACCATGCAACGCCTCTCGGCAGAGCGTGCGTACAGCTTCTTCCCGCCCAGGGATCCCGGGCGCCTCCGACAATTTTCGCAGTAGCTCCAAGCGTGCCTCCTTCCTCAAAGGAGGATGGTAAGCGAATCCTCCATTGGATGGCAACCTTGGCGCTTGGCGGGTCCGCTGTATAGAATGCCGGGGAAGGAGGCCCGGGTTGATACCGCTCAGCGCCTACCCGAAGCTCAGCGTGCTGCCGTACATAACAGTAGCCCTGCTCCTTGTGAATGGAATTGCTTTTCTGTACACAGGGACGTTCTCCACTTCTACCCATCCCGACGACGTGGTCTGGCTGGACGCCGGGCCGTGGTTGGAAGCGGAGCCCGACCTGCAGTGGCCGCCAGGGTTCGACCCCGGGTTGTACCAAAGGTTGGCCGCAGGTCGTGGCTACAACTACCCGGTCACCGAGCGGACTCTCCTGTACGTGCGCTACGGACTCATCCCGCTGCAATTCTGGCGTGGAGAGGACCTCCCGCCCACCAGCGGGGTACCCGTCTGGATGACCTTGTTCACCTCCATGTTCCTGCACGGGGGGTTGTTCCATTTGCTGGGGAACATGCTGT